>JBBRRW010000071.1:0-15054 GCA_038245975.1 Burkholderiales bacterium | reverse complement strand
TATGCGCTCGAGGACTACGAGATCGCGCGTGGCTTCGTGCTCTCGTGCCAGTCCTTCCCGGTCACCGACCGCGTCGTGCTCGACTTCGACCAGGACAGCTGAAGCCATGGACACCAGTCACATCCTGTTTGAACGCACCGACGGCATCGCGCGGCTCACGCTCAACCGCCCTGACAAGCTGAACAGTTTCAACGTTGCCATGCACGAGCAGGTGCGCGATGCGCTGGCGCAGGTTCGGGCCGACAAGGCGCTGCGCGTGCTGGTGCTCACCGGCGCCGGCCGCGCGTTCTGCGCCGGGCAAGACCTGTCGGACCGCGCCGTGGCACCGGGCGGCGCGGCGGTGGACCTGGGCGAGTCGATCGACAAGTACTACGCGCCGCTGGTGCTCGCCTTGCGCCGCCTGCCGCTGCCGGTGATCTGCGCCGTCAACGGCGTGGCGGCCGGCGCCGGCGCCAACCTGCCGCTGGCCTGCGACATCGTGCTGGCCGCGCGTTCGGCGAGCTTCGTCGAGGTCTTCTGCAAGCTCGGGCTGATCCCCGACACCGGCGGCACCTATTTCCTGCCGCGGCTGCTGGGCAGCGCGCGCGCCACGGCGTTGGCGATGCTGGGCGACAAGCTCAGAGCCGAACAGGCTGCCGACTGGGGCCTGATCTGGAAGTGCGTGGACGACGACCTGCTCGCCGCCGAAACCGAGAAGCTGGCGCGCCACTTCGCCAGTGCGCCCACCCTGGGCCTGGCGCGCACCAAGCAGGCACTGCAGGCCAGCGGGCTGAACACGCTGGAGACGCAACTCGATCTGGAGCGCGATTTCATGCGCGAACTCGGCCACAGCGCCGACTATCGTGAAGGCGTGGCCGCCTTCATGGCCAAGCGCCCGCCGCGCTTCATCGGGGCCTGATGCGATGACGACCGCCATCGCACCCAACGTCCCGGAGGTGGTGATCGGTGGCGGAGCCATGGGCGCCGGCATCGCCCAGATCGCGGCCACGGCCGGCCACCCGGTGCGCCTGTTCGACGTCAAGCCGGGCGCAGCGGCTAGGCCCATCGCCGGACTGCGCGCCACGCTGACCAAGCTGGGCGACAAGGGCAAGCTCAGCGCCGACGCGGCCCAGGCCGCGGCCGCGCGACGGCTGCTCGCCGAGCTCGAAGGCGTCGTTGGCGCCACCTGCATCCTGGCGAGCAACCCCTCGTCGATCTCGATCACGGCCATCGCCGCCGGGCTGCAGCGGCCGCAGCGGGTGCTGGGCCTGCCCTTCTTCAACCCGGCGCCGTGGATGGCGCCGGTCGAAGTGGTCAGCGGCCTGGCCACCGACCCCGGGGCTTGCGCAGGCCGTGTACGCGCTGGCGTTGGCTTGGGGCAAGAGCCGGGTGCACACGAAGTCCACGCCCGGCTTCATCGTCAACCGGGTCGCGTGGCCGTACTACGCCGAAGGTCTGCGGCTGCCGCGCGAAGGTGCCGCGGATGCAGCGACGATCGACGCGGTGATGCGCGACGCGGGCGGCTTTCGCATGCGGCCGTTCGAGCTGATGGACCTGATCGGCCACGACGTGAACTTGGCGGTCACGCGCTCGGTCTTCGCGGCGTTCTTCGACGACCCTCGCTTCACGCCTTCGCTGATCCAGCAGGAACTTGTAAACGCCGGTTTCCTCGGCCGAAAGTCGGGCCGCGGCTTCTATTCCTATGCGGCCGATTCCGCGGCGCCGGTTGCGCGCACCGAGGCCGCAGCGGCACGACCCGCCTCGATCACGCTGTGGGCCGGCCCGACGTGCGTGGCGGGGATTGCGACGCGGCTGCGGGCAGCCGGGGTGGACTTCGAGTCACGCGCTACAGCGTATGCCGACGGCCGCCTGCTCGACGCCAGCGGCACCGCGGTCTATCTCAGCGACGGCCGGGCGCTGTGGACTACGCCAAGGCCACACGCGTGGTGCTGTGCGCGGCCGATCAGGCGAGCGCAGCCGAGTTCGCCGCGGCCGTGGTGGTGTTCCAGGGCGCCGGCTTCGCGGCCTCGCGCTTCGACGACGTTCCGGGGATGGCCGTGATGCGCACCGTGGCGATGCTCGCCAACGAGGCCGCCGATGCGGTGAACCAGGGCGTGTGCAGCACCGCAGCGGCCGACCTGGCGATGCGCAAAGGTGTGAACTATCCGCGCGGGCCGCTGGCTTGGGCCGATGCGATCGGCTTGCCGCATGTGCGGGTCGTGCTCGACCACCTGGCGCAAGCCTACCGTGAGGAACGGTATCGCGCGTCGTATCTGCTGCGGCGCAAGGTCTGGGCAGGAAGGCGCTTCGATGAGTGAGATGGACTCCCTCCCGACCGATGCGCAGTCGCTGGCCGAGGCCGTGGCTGCAGCGATGTTCGAACGCGATGCCGCGGCGCAGGCGCTGGGCATCAGCGTCGACGCGATCGGTCCGGGCAGCGCCCGCCTGTCGATGACGGTGCGGCCCGACATGCTCAACGGCCACGGCATGTGCCATGGCGGCTTCATCTTTGCGCTGGCCGACACAGCCTTTGCCTATGCGTGCAACACCGGCAACCGGGTGACGGTGGCCTCGGCCTGCAGCATCGACTACCTCGCCCCCGGTCGTGCCGGCTGCAGGCTGCAGGCGCAAGCCGACGTGCGCTCGGCGGCAGGGCGCACCGGGGTCTACGACATCACCGTCACTGACACCGAAGGCAGCTTGATCGCGCTGTTTCGCGGCAAGTCGTATCGCATCGCTGGCGAGGTGATTTCCGCCCCTGATCCGAAATCCACCGATCTAGGGCAACGGACCTGAGCCGCCCTCGACCCTCTTCCGATGAAACCAGGAGACCTCCATGGTCCAACGCAAGCCGAACCCTGCTGATCTCGACGCCATCGAAACCGCCAGCCGGGACGAGATCCAGGCCCTGCAACTGCAGCGCCTGCAGACGACGCTCAAGCGCGCCTACGACAACGTGCCGCACTACCGCGCCGCGTTCGACGCCGCTGGCCTGCGGCCCGAAGACTGCAAGAGCCTGGCGGACCTGGCGCGGTTTCCGTTCACCGGCAAGAAGGAATTGCGCGACAACTACCCGTTCGGCATGTTCGCGGTGCCGCGCGAGCAGGTGGTGCGCATCCACGCGTCCAGCGGCACCACCGGCAAGCCTACGGTCGTGGGCTACACGAAGAAAGACATCGACACGTGGGCCACACTCGTGGCGCGCTCGATCCGTGCGGCCGGCGGCCGTGCCGGCGACATCTGCCACATCAGCTACGGCTACGGCCTGTTCACCGGCGGCATGGGCGCGCACTATGGCGCCGAGCAGCTGGGCTGCACGGTGATCCCGATGTCCGGCGGGCAGACCGAAAAGCAGGTGCAGCTGATCCAGGACTTCAAGCCCAAGATCATCATGGTCACGCCCTCCTACATGCTCAACATCATCGAGGAGATGCTGCGCCAGGGCCTCGACGCGGCCGAGTGTTCGCTGGAGATCGGCATCTTCGGCGCCGAGCCCTGGACCGATGCGATGCGCTCCGAGATCGAAGCGCGCGCCGGCCTGGATGCGGTGGACATCTACGGACTATCGGAAGTGATGGGCCCGGGCGTGGCCAGCGAATGCGTGGAGAGCAAGGACGGTCCGGTGATCTGGGAAGACCACTTCTACCCGGAGATCATCGACCCCGAAACCGGCGCGGTGCTGCCCGACGGCGAAGAGGGCGAACTGGTGTTCACCTCGCTGACCAAGGAAGCGCTGCCGATCATCCGCTACCGCACCCGGGATCTGACCCGGCTGCTGCCGCCCACGTCGCGTTCGATGCGCCGCATCGGCAAAATCACCGGCCGCTCAGACGACATGCTGATCATCCGCGGCGTCAACGTCTTCCCGACGCAGATCGAGGAGTTGATCCTGAAGAACCCGAAGCTCGCGCCGGTCTATCAACTGGTGGTCACGCGTGACGGGTATCTGGACAAGCTTGACGTGCTTGTCGAAGCGCGCGGGGAGGTCTCTACCCACCTTTCATCGATCGAATCCGATGCCATGGCGCGTGAGCTGGAGCACCACATCAAGGCCTTCGTCGGCGTCAGCACCAAGGTGCGCGTGATGGCCACCGGCACTGTCGAGCGCACCAGCACCGGCAAGGCCCGACGGGTGGTCGATCGGCGACCCAAGCTGACGCACGAGCAGCAGCGTGGTGCCATCTGACGCCGACGCCACGAGTCCGAGCAGGAACCAACGTGTACGAAGCTTCATCTGCAATGCCGTCCGTACCCCCTTCGGCCGCTACGGCGGCGCGCTGGCCAGCGTGCGTGCCGAGATCGAGCGGAAATTCTGCACGCCGACGAACACGTTGGCCGACATAAACTTCTTCAGGTTCTGCGAGCCGTTGGCGTCCGAGATCGAGTGGTCCATCAGCGCCGGCGGCGTGAAAGTGACTTCGTCGCTCTGGTATGAACAGAATGTCCCGCACGGGGGACCGTATTGTTGTCGAGTGCGCTCTCGGTGCCGATGTAGCCGACGCCGGAGCACGTGACCGAGAAGCCGTTGGCATTGCCGCCGCTCTTCACGGCGCCCCTGGCGACCGAATGGCTGGTCGACTCGCCCGGCCGGAACTGCGCCTTGACCTGCACGCCCGAGACCATCGGCGTGTCGTAGGGCAGCGAGTTGTCGCTGCGCGTGACGAGGCCTCGTCACCGCTGCCGCTCGACTTCAGCGTACCGATCGGCGTGTGGTCGAGGCAGGTTGCCATCGACGATGCCGTAGAGCGTGACGGTGGTCTGCGCGTGGACGGCGCCGGCAGCCAGCAGGCCGGCGGCGAGGATGAGCAACTTCGTGTGCAGGCGTCTCCCGATCTTTTTAGAGTCGATGGCGACGTCGGCCATCCCTGTCGACGATGTCGGTCCGCGCGCAACGCAAGACGCCTCGATTTTTTTCGACCGGTTCTTCCATGACGGTCGTTCTTCGTCGATGACGACGTATTCACAAGACCCCCGTGTTGATAAAGCGAATCGTCCCATCCATGCAACGCGACCGGTGCCGATTCACTGCGGTTCAGACCTCGGCCCGCGAGCGCCGCCGACGGCGCGCGATCGGGCCGCGATGCTGCGGCTCGACACGGATCAGGGCACGCCGAAGCCGTAGCGGGCGAGCACCGGGCGCGCGGCCGGCGACGCGATGAACTGCACGAACCTGCGCGCCAGCGCTTCGTTGGCGCTGCCCTTGATCGCGGCGATCGGATACAGGATGGGCGTGGGCATCGGTACCGCGAAGAGCACGCGTACCTTGTCGGTCATGATCGCCGCGTCGGTGGCGTAGACGAAGCCTGCATCGACCTCGCCGCGGGCGACGTAGTCGAGCGCCTGGCGCACCGACTGCGCGCCGATCGCCTTCGGCTCGACGGCGGTCCACAGACCGGCCTGCTGGAGCACGGACTTGGTGTAGCGGCCGACCGGGACGCTGGCCGGCTGGCCGATCGCGACCTTGCCGAACCCGTTCGCGCGCAGGTCCGCGAGGCCGGTCGCGGTCAGCCGGCTGTCGGCGGGCACGATGACGACGAGCGCGTTGCGCACGAAGTCGACGCGACCCGCCGCATCGACGAGCCCCTGCCTCTGCGCGTCGTCCATCGTCTCCTGGTCGGCGCTCGCGAACACGTCGACCGGCGCCCCCTTGACGATCTGCTGCAACAGCGCGCCGGACGCCGCGAAGTTGAACTGCACCTTCGTGCCGGGGTTCCGGCTCTCGAACGTCGTCCCGAGCTCGCGGAACGCGTTGGTCAGGCTCGCCGCCGCGGACACCGTGAGGTCGGCGGCCATCGCGCTGCACGCGATCAGCGACGCAACGCACGACACGAGGCCGGCAAGAATGGGCGGGCGAAAGCGTGAAAATCGGGTCATGGCGACAGGCTCGTCGAGCAGGCTGGACCTGCGTAATATAGCGCGCAATACATCGGTCGCTCGAGCAGCGCCATATCCTCTGGAACATATCGCGAACCGGGAGGATGTATGCGAGCGGTTCGCGATGCTCTAATCGCGTTGCGCTCGACCGCGCGTTCCCGTGCCACTCCATTGATCGGATCCCGCCCGCCATGTCATCAGCAGCCACCGTCACCAGGACCAGGGGCCGGGCCCGCAAGACCGCCCCGGTCGCGACCAAACCCACACTGCGCTTCCGCCTGCGCGTCACCGCCGGTGACGCCATCGCCATCGGCCCCGGGAAGATCGCGCTGATCGAGGCCATCGCCGACACGGGATCGATCACGGCCGCCGCGAAGAGCCTCGACATGTCGTATCGCCGGGCCTGGCTGCTGCTCGATGAACTCAATCGCTCGCTCGCGAAGCCGGCCGTCGATTCGGCCAAGGGCGGTCCGCACGGTGGCGGCAGCCAGGTGACCGCGGTCGGGGTGCAGTTGATCATGCTCTACCGGAACATCGAGGTCACCGCGGCCCAGGCCTGCCGCTCCGACTTCTCGCGGCTGATGCGCCTTCTGGCCCACTGACGGCGCGTCGCTCGGCCGCGCTCTTCCGCGTTCCGTCCGCGCGGGATCGTTATGTCCGGGGATATAGGTCGCCCGGATCCGCTTCCCGACCGTCGCAGACAGTCGCGCGTCCCCCTCCTCCCGCCCCGACCCCGATGACCTCTTCCGTATGGATCACGATCGCCCTCACCCTCAAGGTCGCGCTGTGGGCCACCGCGATCAACCTGGTCCTCGGCGTCGCCGTCGGATGGCTGCTCGCGCGGAAGGCCTTCGTCGGCCGCGAATTCGTCGACGCCGTGCTGACGTTGCCGCTGGTGCTTCCACCCACCGTGCTCGGCTACTACCTGCTGGTGCTGGTCGGCAAGCGCGGCTGGCTCGGCCACTGGCTGCAGCAGTCGTTCGGCATCAACCTGATCTTCACGTGGCAGGGCGCCGTGATCGCCGCGTCGCTGGTGTCGTTCCCGCTGGTGCTGCGCTCGGCCCGCGGCGCCTTCGAAGCGGTCGACCCGCAGCTCGAGGACGCGGCGCGCGTGCTCGGACTCGGCGAATGGGCGGTGTTCGCGCGCATCACGATACCGATGGCGTGGCCCGGCATCCTGGCCGGCACGCTGCTCGTCTTCGCGCGGTCGCTCGGCGAGTTCGGTGCGACGCTGATGGTCGCGGGGAGCATCCCCGGCCGTACGCAGACGCTGTCGATGGCGGTCTACGAAGCCGTCCAGGCCGGCCAGGATGCCGAAGCCGATTTTCTCGTCGCCATCACGTCGCTGGTCTGCGTGACGGTGCTGCTGGCGGCGGGGCGACTCGCGCCGGCGCGGGTTTACCAGTGAAGCCGACCCGATGAGCTTCGACATCGACCTCACGAAGCAGATGCGCAGCGCATCACGCGCGTTCACGCTGCAGGTCCGCTTCCGGACCCGCACGAAGCGCAGCGTGATCTACGGCCCGTCCGGCGCCGGCAAGAGCCTGACCCTGCAGGCGCTGGCCGGTCTGCAGACCCCCGACAGCGGCCGCATCGCGTACGACGGCGAGGTGCTGTTCGACGGCGCGACGCGCGTCGACGTGCCCGCGCGGCAACGCCGCTTCGGCTATCTGTTCCAGGACTACGCGCTGTTCCCCCGCCTGACGGTGCGCCAGAACATCGCGTTCGGGCTGACGCACGGGCTCGGCAATCCGTCGACGACGATCGACACGGAGCCGGTGCGACGCTGGCTGCGCGCGTTCGAGCTCGACGAGGTGGCCGACCAGCGGCCGCTCACCTTGTCCGGCGGCCAGCGGCAACGCACGGCGCTCGCGCGCGCCTTGGTCAATTCGCCGCGCGCGCTGCTGCTCGACGAACCGTTCTCGGCACTGGACCCCGCGCTGCGCGACCGCATGCGCGGCGAACTGGACCGGCTGCTGCGCGACGTCGACCTGCCGATCGTGATGATCACGCACGACCCCGAGGATCTCGTGCGCTTCGGCGACGAGGTCTTCTATCTGGAGGAAGGGCGGATCGTCGAGCGCGTTGCGCCCGATTGCGCGAACGATCGCCGCTGAAAATGTAGACTCCGCGACCACGCCGACGGACTGGCGGAACAACCTGGAGAACCGCATGAAGGCCAGCGCAAGAAAGCGGTTCGAAGCAACGAGCGATGGCGTTCCGTTCACTGCCTGAGCATCCATGACCGACTCTCCGTTGCAAGCCATCATCGAGCGCGACACGCGCAAGCGTTTCAACCTGCCGGGCCGCATCCTTTCCGGTCTCGTCGCGGCCGCGCTGGTCGTCATCGCCTCGGCGGGTTTTTCGTATCGCGCGCTGCTCGACGGCGAAGCGACCGCCGAGCAGGTCGCCCGCACCCTCAACGTCGTCGACCAGTTGCAGGTGCTGCTGTCGAACCTGAAGGACGCCGAGACCGGCCAGCGCGGCTACCTGCTCACCGGCACCGAAAACTACCTCGCGCCGTATACGGTGGCGCAGACCACCATCCCGTCGCAGCTCGCGCTGTTGCGCAGTATCAGCACCGACAGTCCTCGTCAGGTCGCCCGCTTCAATGCGCTGGAGCCGCTCGTCGCCGACAAGCTCGCCGAGCTCCGCGAGACGGTGACGCTGCGTCGCAGCGGCGATCTGGACGGGGCGCTGGCCATCGTGCGCAGCGATCGCGGCAAGGTCGCGATGGACGGCATCCGCCGGATCGTCGCCGACATGCAGGGCGACGAGCGCACGCTGCTCGACGGTCGGCGACGCGACAGCGACGCGGCAACGCAGACCTCGTTCCGCCTGATGACGCTGGGTGCGGTCGTGCTGCTGCTGCTGATCGCGATGGCCGGCCTGCTGCTGGCGCGCAGCCACCGCGAGCGCGAGATCGAGAGTTGGCTCCGCGCCGGCGTCGCGGGGATCGCCGCGCAACTGCTCGGCGAGAAGCGGCTGGACTCGCTCTGCGCCAAGGCGCTCTCATATCTGTCCCGCTATGTCGAGGCGCCCTTCTCGACGCTCTACACGGCAGACCAGAGCGGCCGCCTGCATCGCGTCGCCGGGTATGCGGCGGGCGCGGCGGCGCTGTCGACGCCCGCCACCGTCGAACCCGGTGAAGGGCTGCTCGGCTAGGTGGCGCGCGACAACCGTCCGCTGTACGTGCGTCACCTGCCCGACCACTATGTCGAGATCGAGTCGTCGCTCGGGCGCGGCAAGCCGCGCGAGCTGTTCCTCGCACCGGCCAGCATCGACATGCACGTGTACGCGGTGATGGAGTTCGCGTTCGTGCGCGCCGTCGCGCCCGAGGATCGCGAACTGCTGTCGCGGGTCTCGGAGGCCATCGCGGTGGCGATCCGTTCGTCGCTCGAACGCGAACGCGTCGACAACCTGCTGGCCGAGACGCAGCGGCAATCCGAAGAACTGCAGGCGCAGCAGGAAGAGCTGCGCGTCAGCAACGAAGAGCTCGAGGAACAGGGCGGGGCATTGAAGGCGTCGCAGGTGCAACTCGAGAATCAGCAGGCCGAACTGGAACAGACCAACACACAGCTCGAGGAGCAGGCGCAGCTGCTCGAAGGACAGAAGGACGCGCTGGTCGATGCGCAGCACATCCTGGCCGAGAAGGCGGAGGACCTCGAGCGTTCGAACCAGTACAAGAGCGAGTTCCTCGCCAACATGAGCCACGAGTTGCGCACGCCGCTGAACTCGACGCTGATCCTCTCGAAGCTGCTCGCCGACAACCAGCACGGCAACCTGACGCCCGAGCAGGTCAAGTTCGCCGAGACCATCTCGTCGGCCGGCAACGACCTGCTGACGCTGATCAACGACATCCTCGACCTGTCGAAGATCGAGGCGGGCAAGGTGGAGGTCGCGCCCGAATCGGTCCTCGTCGCGCGGATCGTCGACGCGCTCGTCACGACCTTCGACCCGGTCGCGAAGGACAAGGGCCTCGCGTTCACGGTGGCCATCGAGCCGGGCACGCCCGAGCGCTTCGAGACGGACCCGCAACGGCTCGCGCAGATCCTGCGCAACCTGCTGTCCAACGCCTTCAAGTTCACCGAGAAGGGCGAGATCGGCCTGCGCATCCTGATGTCGGGCGACGGAGCGATCTCGATGGCCGTGACCGACAGCGGCATCGGCATCGCGCCGCACGAGCAGGAGGTCATCTTCGAGGCGTTCCGCCAGGCGGACGGCAGCACGCACCGGCGCTTCGGCGGCACGGGCCTCGGCCTGTCGATCTCGCGCGACCTCGCGCGTTTGCTCGGCGGCGACGTCGTCGTCAAGAGCACGCCGGGCCAGGGCAGCGTGTTCACGCTGACGCTGCCGCTCGTGTTCCCGAACGCCGGCGCCGACGCTGCCCTGCCCCGGGCAGCCCTCGCCGCGCCGCGGGCGATCGCGCCGATGCCGGCACCGCGGGCGCGACGGGCAGCCGACGTGACCGCGCCGCCCGTGCCGGCGACCGACGACCGCGACCATCTCGCGGCCAGCGCGCGGATCATCCTGGTGATCGAGGACGACGTGCGCTTCGCGGCGATCCTGCAGGACCTCGCGCACGAGATGGGCTTCCAGTGCGTGGTCACGCACACGGCCAGCGAAGGCCTCGCGGCGGCCACCACCTACAAGCCCAGCGCGATCGTGCTCGACATGAACCTGCCCGACCATTCGGGACTCGGCGTGCTCGACCAGCTCAAGCGCAACCCGCGCACGCGCCACATTCCGGTGCACGTCGCGTCGGTCGCCGACTACAGCCACGAGGCGCTGGAGCTGGGCGCGGTCGGCTACGACTTCAAGCCCGTCAAGCGCGAGCAGCTGGTCGAGGCGCTGGAGGGGATGCGCGCGCGCTTCTCGCAGCAGCTGCGCCGCGTGCTCGTGGTCGAGGACGACGCGCGCCAGCTCGACAGCATCCGCCTGCTGCTGGCCGCCGACGGCGTCGAGATCGTCGGCGCCGCGACCGCGTCGGACGCGCTCGCGCGGCTCCAGGCGACGACCTTCGATTGCATGGTGATGGACCTCAACCTGCCCGACTTCTCGGGCTACGACCTGCTCGAGAAGATGGCGGCGCAGGAGGACGTGGCGTTCCCGCCGGTCATCGTCTACACCGGACGCCTGCTGACCCGCGACGAGGAGCAGCGCCTCCGCCGCCATTCGAAGTCGATCATCATCAAGGACGCGCGCTCGCCCGAGCGTCTGCTCGACGAGGTCACGCTGTTCCTGCATCAGGTCGAGGCCGACCTGCCCCCGGAACGGCAGCGCATGTTGCGCGAGGCGCGCAGCCGCGACGCCACGTTCGAGGGCCGTCGCGTGCTGGTCGTCGAGGACGACGTGCGCAACATCTTCGCGCTCACCAGCGTGCTCGAACCGAAGGGCCTGAAGATCGAGATTGCGCGCAACGGCCGGGAGGCACTGGACGCGCTGGAGCGGAGCACCGGCGATGCCGCGAAGTCCATCGATCTCGTATTGATGGACATCATGATGCCGGAGATGGACGGGTACACCGCGATGCGCGCGATCCGCCAGGAAGCCCGCTGGAAGAAGCTGCCGATCATCGCGCTGACCGCCAAGGCGATGCGCGATGACCAGGAGAAGTGCATCGCCGCGGGTGCTAACGACTACATCGCCAAGCCGCTCGACATCGAGAAGCTGCTGTCGCTGATCCGCGTCTGGATGCCCAAGTCGTGACGCCGTCGAACCCGGTGCCGGTCGCGGCGGCCGCGAACGCCTTCGATATCGAGCTGCAGCTGCTGGTCGACGCGATCTTCCTGCGCTATCACTACGACTTCCGCTTCTATGCGCGCGCGTCGCTGAAGCGCCGGCTGACCGCGGCGATGACCCGCTTCAATTGCCGGACGCTGTCGCAGCTTCAGGACCGCGTGCTGCACGATCCCGTCGTCTTCCCGGCGCTGCTCGACTACCTCACGGTGCAGGTCAGCGAGATGTTCCGCGACCCGGCCTACTTCCTCGCGATGCGCCGCAGCGTCGTGCCGCTGTTGCGGACCTATCCGTCGCTGAAGATGTGGATCGCGGGCTGCAGCACCGGTGAGGAGGCCTATTCGTTCGCGATCCTGCTGCGCGAGGAAGGCCTGCTCGAGCGCACCCTGATCTATGCGACCGACATCAATCCGCGGGCGCTCGCGCAGGCCGAAGCGGGCGTGTACGCGATCGACCGCATCGCGGGCTTCACCGAGAACCATCGCCGCTCGGGCGCCACGACGTCGCTGTCGAACTACTACACCGCCGCCTACGACCGTGCCGTATTCGACAAGACGCTGCGCGAGCAGATCGTGTTCTCGGACCACAGCCTGGCCACCGACAGCGTGTTCGCCGAGATGCAGCTGGTGTCGTGCCGCAACGTGCTGATCTACTTCACGCGCGACCTGCAGAACCGGGCGATCGGCCTTTTCCACGAGGCGCTGTGCCGCAAGGGCTTCCTCGGCATCGGCTCGAAGGAGACCCTGCGCTTCTCGAGCCAGGCCGACCTCTTCGACCCGCTGGTCGAGGCCGAACGCATCTATCAGAAGAAGGCGCATGCATGACCGTACCGTCGGCCGCGGGTGGCACCCTGCTCGGCCGCGTCGATGCGGTCGTGATCGGGACATCGGCCGGCGGCATCGAGGCGCTGACCGTGTTGCTCCCGGCGCTGCCGAAGCGCCTCGTCGCGCCGGTCTTCGTGGTCGTGCATCTGCCGCGCGAGCGTCCGAGTCTCCTCGCCGGCCTCTTCGCCGCGCGCTGCGCGGTGCCGGTCCGCGAGGCCGAGGACAAGATGCCCGTCGAGCCCGGCACGGTCTACTTCGCGCCGCCCGACTACCACCTGCTGATCGACCGCGGCCCGAGCCTCGCGCTGTCGGCCGACGAAGCGGTGAACTATTCGCGACCGTCGATCGACGTGCTCTTCGAGACCGCCGCGGACCGGTACGGGTCGCGACTCGCCGCCATCGTGCTCACGGGCGCAAACGCGGATGGCGCATCGGGGCTCGAGGCTGTCAAACGCGCGGGCGGCATCACGATCGTCCAGAATCCGGCGACCGCGTCGTCGTCCACAATGCCCGCCGAAGCCCTCCGGCGCGTCGTCGCCGATTTCGTCCTTCCACTCGACCACATCGCCGGGATGCTGCGAACGCTCGCATCCTCCGCGGCAGAAAGGTGAACGCGTGACCCGGAATTCCCCATCGCTCGTGAAATTGCTTCTGGTCGACGACCTGCCAGAGAACCTGCTCGCGCTCTCCGCGCTGCTGCGGCGTGCCGACGTCGAACTGCTGCAGGCGCGATCCGGCGCCGAGGCACTCGAGCTACTGCTCGTCCACCCGGTCGCGCTGGCGCTGGTCGACGTGCAGATGCCCGAGATGGACGGCTTCGAACTCGCCGAACTGATGCGCGGCAGCGAGCGCACGCGGACCGCGCCGATCATCTTCGTGACAGCCGGCGCCAGCGACGAACGCCGCGTCTTCAAGGGCTACGACACCGGCGCCGTCGACTTCCTCTTCAAGCCGATCGATCCGCACATCCTCCGGAGCAAGGTCGACGTGTTCATCGAGCTCGCCCAGCAGAAGCAGCAGCTCGCGCAGCAGTTGCGCGAGAAGACCGAGACGCTGCGGCTGCAGGAGATGTTCACCGCGATGCTCGGGCACGACCTGCGCGGCCCGCTCAGCGCGATCGTGATGGGATCGATCCTGCTCGAGAAGAAGGCGCCGGACGAGGCGACCCGCAAGTCGGCGACGCGCACGCTGACCAGCGCCAAGCTGATGGGCCACATGATCGCCGACATGCTCGATCTCGCCCGCGTCCGGCTGGCCGGAGGCATCCCGATCCGCCTCGAGCCGGTGGACCTCGGCGCACTGTTCCAGGAGGCGATCGACGAGCAGCAGGCGGCCGCACCCGACCGCCGCATCGGCATCGAGGCCAGCGGCGATCTCGCCGGCCAGTGGGACGGGGCGCGGCTCACGCAGCTCGGCTTCAACCTGATCGGCAACGCCATCCAGCACGGCGACGCGGCGGCCGGGGTCGACTGCACACTCGACGGCACGCAGCCCGGCACGGTGTTCATCTCGGTCAGCAACGCGGGGCTGATCCCCGCCGAGACGCTGCCGCACATCTTCGACCCGTTCCGCGGTCGCGAGACCCATCGCACACGCGGCGACGGGCTGGGCCTCGGCCTCTACATCGTCGACCAGATCGCCCGCGCGCACGGAGGGCAGGTTGAGGTTCGCTCCGACGAGCGGCGCACGACCTTTCGGGTAGCGTTGCCTCGTCATGCCGCCTAGGCAACCGCTCGCCCCCTTCCGGACCCGTCCCTCTTGGCCTTCAAGATCAGAAACGCTCGTCGTCGCCTCCTGATCGTCGAAGACGACTGGGCCATCCTCGAGGTCCTCAAGTTGATGCTGGAGCACGAAGGCCACGTCGTCGTCACGGCGAAGCACGGCCGCGAGGCCGTCGCCATCGTCACCGCCGCGTCGAAGCCGTTCGACATGGTGCTGATGGACATCTCGATGCCGGAGATGAACGGCATCGAGGTCGCGCGGGTCCTGCGCGCGCGCGAACAGACGGCCGACGTGTTGATCGGCATCCATACCGGGCTCGACGAACACTGGGTCCGCGAGCGCTTCTCCGACTACGACCTGTTCCTCACCAAGGCCACCGATACCGACGTCCTGATCGAGCGGATCGGCAAGCTCTTCGCGCTGCCGCCGGCGAGCCGCGCCCGGCGCGTGGCGGCCGGGCAGGAGCAGAACTTCTCGTCCGACGAATGGCTGCTCTGCCGGCACGCTCTGCAGACCGAGATGGGCGTCGCCGCCGATGCGCTGACGACGCAAGCGTTCGTCGACCAGCTCGCCGACGAGATCGGGCAACTGCTCAAGATCGGCAAGTCCTACGCCGACATCTCGGCGCTGATCGCGGCCGCCATCGACCGGGACATCGCGCCGGCACTGATCGAGCGCCACCACACGCCGCCGCCGTGAGGTGCGTCGGCCGGTTCGGCCCGCGTCGCGACGGCATGATGGAGGCACCCACGCGTCACGTACCGCGGCTATATTAGCGGACTCAGATACTTGTCGGCGCTTGCTGGCACGAAAGATGCGCATGAAGGACGGTCACTACTCGATGGTGTTCAGTGCAGACGGCCACATCAGCGATGGGCGCCTCGACCTGGAAGAGGGGCAGGCCAACGGCGGTGAC
>JBBRRW010000070.1:0-15067 GCA_038245975.1 Burkholderiales bacterium | reverse complement strand
CGTCGATGCGGTGTTCAAGGCGATCTGGGTCGACGCGATGGACATGGGCGATGCCTCCGTGGTGGCCGCGGTCGTCGAGCACATCGGACTCGACCCGGCGAGCGTGATGGCAGCGGTCACCGATCACGAGGTCAAGGCGACACTGAAGACCACCACCGAGGAAGCGGTACGCCGCGGCGTGTTCGGCGCGCCGACCTTCTTCGTCGGCACGACGATGCTGTTCGGGCAGGACCGGCTCGAGTTCGTCCGGGAACTGCTGGCCGAGCCCTGAACCGGTCGCGGCCCGTCCGTGGACGACGCGCAACGATCGCGCCCGTCGCGTCAAGCGCTTCGAACCTCCCGTTGCACCAGCCCCCGTACCGATCACCAGGACTGCCATGCCCGACGCCAACTACCATCCCCACAACACGTCCGTTCCCGACGCCGCGCTCGACCAGTTGTTCCGTGACGCGCGCACCCACAACGGCTGGCAGGACCGGCCGGTCGGCGACGATCGGCTCCACGCGCTCTACGATCTGTGGAAGATGGGTCCGACCTCCGCCAACTGCAGTCCGGCCCGCGTGGTCTTCGTGCGTTCTGCCGAAGCGAAGAAGAAGCTCGAACCCGCGCTGTCCGAAGGCAACCGCGCGAAGACGATGGCTGCACCGGTAGTCGCGATCATCGGCATGGACATGGCGTTCTACGAGCAGTTGCCGAAGCTGTTCCCGCATGCTGATGCGCGCAGCTGGTTCGCCGGCAAACCGGCGATGATCGAGGACGCGGCGTTCCGCAATTCGTCGCTGCAGGGCGCCTACCTGATCCTCGCCGCGCGCGCGCTCGGCATCGACACGGGCCCGATGTCGGGCATCGACAAGAAGAAGGTCGACGAGGCCTTCTTCGCGGGGTCGTCGGTGAAGACCAACTTCATCTGCAGCCTCGGCTACGGCGATCCGGCGAAGCTCTTCGGTCGCAGCCCGCGACTCGCGTTCGACGAAGCCTGCCGCGTGGAATGATCGGGCCCGACCGCGAAGAACTGCCGGTCCTGGTCACGCCGCGCCTGCGCATCGCGCACGTGCGACCGGGCTACGAAGCCGAGACCGTCGATTTCTTCGCGCGCAACCGCGCGCACTTCTCGCGCTGGGACCCGCCGGCGCCGGCGGATTTCTATAGCGTCGGCTTCTGGCAACGCAGCGTCATGCGGTCGGTCGAGGACTTCGCCGCCGATCGCGCGGTGCGCCTCGACCTCTTCGACGCAAGCCGGCCCGACAGCCGGACCGTCGTCGGCCGCCTGGGTTTCTCGCAGATCTTCCGCGGCCCTTTCCAGTCCTGCATCCTCGGTTACCAGATCGATGCCGGCTACCAGGGCAGGGGGCTGATGCACGAGGCGCTGATGGCGGCGCTGGCCTATATGTTCGACGTGAAGGGGCTGCATCGCATCCAGGCCAATCACCTGCCGGAGAACACGCGCAGCGCGGCACTGCTCGCGCGGCTGGGGTTCGTACGCGAGGGGCTCGCGAAAGACTACCTGTTCATCGCCAACGCGTGGCGCGACCACGTGCTGAACGCGCTGACCAATCCGCTCTTCGACGCGTCGGCACTGGCCCGCTGAAGCGGTCACGAGAAGTCCGGGCAGGCGCGGGCGCCGTTCGTCGCAGTCGTGTACGAACGTACACTGCGCTGCTGCGCTGGTCCCTTGTTTCCTGCAATCCCACGTCGCCGTAACCCCCACCTCCCGCACTCGTCCCATGACGCCGATCATCTCCATCAGCAACGTATCGAAGACCTACGCCACGGGCTTCAAGGCGCTGGACCGGATCGACCTCGACATCCATCGCGGCGAGATCTTCGCGTTGCTGGGGCCGAACGGCGCCGGCAAGACCACGCTGATCGGGATGGTCTGCGGCATCGTCAATCCCGGCGAAGGGCGCATCACGGTCGACGACCGCGACATCGTGGCGAAATACCGCGAGGTGCGCGCGATGATCGGACTCGTGCCGCAGGAACTGACCACCGATGCGTTCGAGACGGTATGGGCCACGGTTTCGTTCAGTCGCGGTCTGTTCGGCAAGAAGCCGGACCCGGCCTACATCGAGAAGACTCTGAAGGCGCTGTCGTTGTGGGACAAGAAGGACAACCGCATCCGTACGCTGTCGGGCGGCATGAAGCGCCGCGTGATGATCGCCAAGGCGCTCGCGCACGAGCCCACGGTGTTGTTCCTCGACGAACCGACCGCGGGTGTCGACGTCGCGCTGCGCAAGGACATGTGGGCGATGGTGCGCACGCTGCGAGAGTCGGGCGTGACCATCGTGCTGACCACGCACTACATCGACGAGGCCGAGGACATGGCCGACCGCGTCGGCGTCATCAGCCACGGCCGCATCATCCTGGTCGAGGACAAGGTGACGCTGATGCGCAAGCTCGGCAAGAAGCAGCTCACGGTGCAGCTGCAGACGCCGCTCGAGCGCATTCCCGCGAGCCTCGACCGACACCAGCTGACGCTGAGCGCGGACGGGTCCGAGATCACCTACGTCTACGACCCGCGCAACACCGAAGCGGCGGTCTCGTCGCTGCTCGACGACCTCGGCCACGCCGGCGTCCGGCTGAAGGACCTCCACACGACCCAGAGCTCGCTCGAGGACATCTTCGTGAACCTGATCAAGGAAACGACATGAACGTCCAGGCGATCCGCGCGATCTACCGCTTCGAGATGGCGCGCACGTGGCGCACGGTCACGCAGAGCATCATCTCGCCGGTGCTGTCGACGGCGCTCTACTTCGTGGTGTTCGGCTCGGCGATCGGCTCGCATATCGCGAAGATCGGCGACGTGACCTACGGCGCGTTCATCGTCCCCGGCCTGATCATGCTGTCGATCCTGACGCAGAGCATCTCCAACGCGTCGTTCGGGATCTACTTCCCCAAGTTCACCGGCACGATCTACGAACTGCTGTCGGCGCCCATCAGCCATCTCGAGATCGTCATCAGCTACGTCGGTGCGGCCGCGACCAAGTCGGTGCTGGTCGGGCTGATCATCCTCGCGACGGCCAGCTTCTTCGTGCCGTTTCACATCGCGCATCCGCTGTTCATGGTGCTGTTCCTGATCCTCACCGCGGTGACGTTCAGCCTGTTCGGCTTCATCATCGGCATCTGGGCCGACGGCTTCGAGAAGCTGCAGCTGATCCCGATGCTGATCGTGATGCCGCTGACCTTCCTCGGCGGGCCGTTCTACTCGATCAGCATGCTGCCGCCGCTGTGGCGCTCGCTGTCGATGCTGAACCCGTCGGTGTACCTGATCAGCGGCTTCCGCTGGAGCTTCTTCGACCAGGCCGAGGTGCACATCGCCGTCAGCGTGGCGATGACGCTGGCGTTCTTCTTCATCGCGCTCGCGGTCGCCACCTGGATCATGAAGACCGGCTGGCGGCTCAAGTCGTGACGCCGCGCTACAGGCCCGTCACCTTCGGCAACGCGGTAAGGTGCTCGTAGAGGATCGTCGAGCCGATCCCGATCAGAACGACGCCGCCGACCGCTTCGGCCCAGCGGCCGGCGATCCTGCCGAGCACGCGGCCGACCATCACGCCGATCGTCACCATCACGAAGGTCGCGAAGCCGATCGCCGCGGCGATCGGAATGATGTTCACGTTCAGGAACGCGAGCCCCACGCCGACCGCCATCGCGTCGATGCTGGTCGCGAAGCCCGTCGCCGCGAGCACCCAGAAGCCGTGCGTGCTCGACTTCTCCGCCTCTTCTTCGCCGGGCTTGCACGCGGCGACGATCATGCGGCCGCCGAGCAACAGCAGCAGCCCGAAGGCGATCCAGTGGTCCCACGCCGCGACGTGGTCCGCGGCAATGGTGCCGAGCGCCCAGCCGACGATCGGGGTGAGCGCCTCGATGAGGCCGAAGATGAGACCGGTGCGCAGCGCCTCGGTCCAGCGCGGGTTCTGCAGGGCAGTGCCCTTGCCGACCGCGGCCGCGAAGGCGTCGGTGGACATGGCGAGGGCGAGGAGGACGACGGCGGCGAAGTTCATGGAGGTGCCTGGGCGGTCGGGCGAGCACGAAGGCGCGCCGGCACGCCCGACTCGCATCGCGCTGGCACGCCCATGGTCTCGCCAACCGAAACGGTTGCCTGCGCCACGGGATCTCGAACGAACGACGTGCGACACCCCGAGCATGTTGACGCAGGCGCTTCTGGAACTCGAAGCCGGCTACTCCCCAAAGGGACCGCGATCTTACCCGCACTCTTTGCAGGCCTTCTTTCAACGACCCTTCAGCAGACGTCCCAACGCCAGCAGCGCCGGCACCGTGATCGGATCGTTCGCCGCGCTCGACGCGACCGGGTGCGATGCGAAACGCGCCACCACCATCTCGGCACCGGGCGCCACGTACAGGCGCTGGCCGTGGATGCCGCGGCCTTCGAATGCGCCATGCTCGTCGTGCGTGACCCACCACATGTTCCGGTACGAGTAGCCGGGCAGCAGCGTGTAGCCGGCCTGCGCGAACTTTGACGGGTCGGCACCGCGCCGGATGTCGGCGATCACCGCTGCAGGCAGCACCTGCCGCGACGCGTGCGCCCCTTCGCAGCGCATCAGCTCGCCGAAGCGTGCCAGGTCGCGCAACGTCGCGCTGAGACCACCGCCGCCCATGGCGACGCCGACCGGGTCGACGCTCAGGTAGGCGTCTTCGGCACAGCCGATCTGCGACCAGATCCGTTGCGACAGCAGCTCGGCCAGCGACAGGCCCGTGACCCGTTGCATGACCCAGCACAGGACCTCGGTGTTCACGGTCTTGTAGGTGAATGCGTCGCCGTGCGCGCCGTCCTTGCGCAGCGTGACGAGGAAGTCGTGGAAGCCGCCCGGCCCGCTGTAGCCCGCGGGCCGCGCCCGCAGGCCGCCGGCGCGTGCGTAGTCCCAGATCTGCGCATCGGGGTCGGCGTACACCTCGGAATAGGCGACGCCGATCTGCATGTCCATCACCTCGCGCAGTGTCGCGTCGGCATAGGCGGTGCCCGTCATTTCCGGCAGCAGGTGCGTGACGAGCGACGTGTCGTCGAGCGCGCCCTCGTGCACGAGCGTCGCCGCCAGCGTGGCGGCATAGGACTTCGTGATCGAGAAGCAGGCGTGCGCCCCATGCGGCTTCAGCGCACCGAGGTAGCGTTCGTAGACGATGCGGCCGCGATGCAGGACGACGATGCCGTCGGCATAGGTGTCCGCCAGCGATGCGGACCAGACGCGGCGCACGCCGTGCAGGTCGTCGAAGGTCATCGCGTCGATGGCCGCCTCGACCGCAGGCACCGGGGAGCCGAGAGGGCTCGCGGGCCCGTCCCCCCGCCATACGCCCACCGTCGGCATCAGCTCGCGCAGGTGCGACAGCGTCCAGCGGATCTGCGGGAAGTCGAGGAAGCGGTCGTCCGCGAAGCGGATGCGCCGGTCCGGCGCGGGCGGGCTGCCGTGCATCCAGCCGAGCGTGTTCGGGTCGGACGCGACACCGTCCGGGTAGTCGACACCATCGAAACGCAGCATGCTCATCCGGACCTCGCGCAGTGGGGGCAGCGATTATCGCGGGGCGCGTCGACGGTTGTACAGCGCTCCGCCGGTTCGGTACGGCCGCTAACGAAAGCCGCGCGTCGCTCCCAGCGCCTCGAGCGCGCGCGCGATGCGCACTGCGCCCGGCGCGTCACTCGCCATGCGGTCCGCACCGCGCCGCGTGGCTGCTGCCACGGCCGGAGACCCGCAAAGGTCGTGGAGCGCGGTCACCCACTCGTCGAAGGACGACGTGACGCCCACGGTCCTCGATACGCCGAGACGTCGCAGGCGCGCGGCGTTGTCGAACTGGTCGTGCGCGAACGGGACGACCAGTTGCGGGATGCCGGCGGCGAGCGCCTGGGCACTCGTACCGATGCCGCCGTGATGGACCAGCAGCGACAGGCGCGGCAGCAGCGCGCTGAACGGCGCGTACGCGACGTGATGCGCCCACTCGGGCAGCCGCGCGGGCAGCTGGTCGCGAAACGGCGTGATCAGCAGCGCGCGACGTCCGAGCGTGGCGGTGGCTTCGAGCGCGCGGGCGAAGAAGCGTTCGCCATGCGCCATCGCCGACCCTGGCGTGAAGCCGATCGGTGCCGTGCCCGACGCGATGAACGCCACGAGTGCGGCGTCGAGGTCGAGGCCGCCTTCGTCGAAGACCGGGAAGCCGGTGGCCATCGTGCGCGGCGGCCAGTCGGGCTGCGGCGGCGCGAACCACGCGGGCCATGCACCGATGACGAGGTCGGGCGAATGCATCCAGCGGCTCCAGATGCGGCGCACCGGCGGCAGGTCGAGGTCCGCGCGGAGGCGATCCAGGCGCGGCGCTATCCAGCGATCGAGCAGCAGGCGGTCCGCCGCCCGGTGCAGGATCCTCACGGCCCACGTCGGCATCCACGACACGTCGCCGACCCCGGGCATCACGGACGGTTGCGTCGCCGACAGCAGCAGCGCCGGCGACAGGTGCACCGTCGCGGCGGGCTGCCCGCTGCGCTCCTGCTGGATGCGCAGGGCCCACGACAGCGAGCTGCCGACGAGGACGGTGTCGGGCGTCGAAGCCGCGGCGGTCACGTCCAGCGCTTCGGGCAGGTGCCGCAGCAGTTCGTCCAGCACGAGCCGGGCGCCGCGCCGCGGGTCCCACAGCTCCGGTAACCGCAGCAGGCGTTCGTAGTCGGCGGCCGTGCCCAGCGCGACGAAGTCGATGCCGCCGCGCCGGATCCGCTCCTCGAAGTGCGGCGACGCGATCATCCGCACGCCATGCCCGCGTGCGCGCAGCGCCTGCGCGACGGCGACGAAGGGATGGACGTCACCGGCACTGCCCAACGCGCTCACGAGAAATCGCATGGCGCATTGTCGGTGCAGATGGATGCCGTCGCGACTCGCGAGACGGCGGTGGTCGAAGAGCGCGACAGAAGCAGCGGATGACCACGACCGACTGGCGGACTTCGCATCGATTCGCGATGCGAGTGGCACACTGCCGCCTCTCCCATCGACCCCCTCAATCGACTCATGAACCTCCGTCCATTCGGCATCGCGGTCCTCGGCACCGGCATCATGGGCCGCCGCATGCTGGCGGCTTTGCAGCAGCACCCGCGCTTCGACGTCGTCGCGCTGTACGACCCCCACCCGGAATCGCTGGCAGCGGCGCTCGCGCAGCACCCCCACGTGCGCGTGGCGTCGGGCATCGACGACCTGGTCGACGATCCGACGGTCGACGTCGTGTACATCGCGTCGCCGCCCGCGCTGCATCTCGACGGCGTCCGGGCCGCGCTTGCTGCCGGTCGTGCGTGCCTGTGCGAGAAGCCACTGGCCGCGGACTTCGCGCAGGCGATGGCGCTACGCGATCTCGTCGCGAAAGCGGCGCTGCCGTTCGCGGTGAACTTCCCGTTCGCGAGCGCCGCGCCGAGCCGCCGCCTCGTGGAACTGGTCCGCGACGGCAGCCTGGGACCGATCGACGACGCGACGATCAGGCTGCGCTTCGCACGCTGGCCGAGGGCGTGGCAGGCCGGTGCCAGCGCGTGGCTGGACGGTGCGGCAGAGGGTGGCTTCACGCGCGAAGTACTGTCGCATTTCGTCTTCCTCGCGCAGCGGGTCTTCGGCGAAGCGACGGTGGCCGACGTGCACCTGACCCGCGTGCCCGGTCGCGCGGAAACGGCGCTGCGGGCGAACCTCGTGCACGCCGCGGCGACCGTGAGGATCGATGCCGCCGTGGCCGGCGACGTCGCGGACGACAACCGCTTCGAGATCGTCGGACGCGATGCGACCGCGGCGCTGGTCAACTGGTCGCAGCTCGACTATCGGGGGCACGTATCGGAACGGGTCGACGCGACGCCGCGGACTCTGGATGGTCTGGCGGCGATGCTCGAGGGACGTGGCGATCATGGGTTGGCCACGGTGGACGAGGCGGTGGCGGTGGTGCGGTGTGTGGAGGGGATGCTGGCGGGGTAGGGAGGAGGATCAGCGGGTGGGCAACGGACGAAGCGTGGCTTCTGCGTCGATTGGCGATTTCGAGGCCCGGCCGTCGGCGGCTGGTTTCCACGGCCGCAAGCGGGCCACTCGATGTTCCCCAAGCCGATGCGCCGCATTGGCGGACCATGGATCGCTCCATGGTCCGGCGCCCCGACGATGCGCCGTCAGGCGGCTTCGCGTGCCGCAGGGGCGACGTCGAGGATCTGGCCGAGCGCGACGTCGAGGTTGGCGACGGTTCGATCGATGCTCTGGAGCTTGTCGAGCCCGAAGAGTCCGATGCGGAAGGTCTTGAAGTCCGCAGGCTCGTCGCACTGCAGCGGGACGCCGGCAGCCGTCTGCAGTCCCTTGCCCACGAAAGCCGCACCGGTATGCAGATCCGGATCGGTCGTGTAGCTGACGACCACGCCGGCCGCCTGGAAGCCTTCGGCGGCGACGCTCGGCAATCCACGCGCCTCGAGCAGGTTGCGGACGCGTCGGCCGAGTTCGATCTGCCGGGACCGGAGATTCTCGAAGCCGGCGGCACGTGTCTCGAGCATCGCATTGCGCGTGAGCAGCAGCGCATCGGTCGGCAACGTCACGTGATAGGCGTATCCCCCGCGTTCGTAGGTCTCCATGATCTGCAGCCATTTCTTCAGGTCTGCGGCGTAGCTCGTGCTGACCGTGCCATCGATCGCGCCGCGTGCCCGCTCGCCGAGCATCACGAACGCGCAGCACGGCGAGCCGCTCCAGCCCTTCTGGGGGGCGCTGATCAGGATGTCGACGCCGGTGCTCTGCATGTCGACCCACAGCGCGCCGGAAGCGATGCAGTCGAGGACGAACAGGCCACCCACGTCATGGACCGCTTCGGCGACCCGGCGCAAATAGTCGTCCGGCAGCACGATGCCGGCCGACGTCTCGACGTGCGGCGCGAAGACCAGGTCGGGGCGTTTCTCGTGGATCGTGGCCACGACTTCTTCCACCAGTGGCGGCGCGAACGGACGTTGGGAGCCCGGCGCGACCGGACGCGCCTTGAGCACGGTCTGTTCCGCCGGGATCCGCCCGGTGTCGAAGATCTGGGTCCAGCGATAACTGAACCAGCCGTTGCGGATCACGAGCGTCTTCTTGCCGGTCGCGAACTGGCGTGCCACGGCTTCCATGCCGAACGTGCCGCCACCGGGCACGACGATCGCGGTCGGCGCGCGATACGCCTCCTTGAGAATGCCGGACAGATCGCGCATCACGCGCTGGAATTTCTGCGACATGTGATTCAACGAGCGATCGGTGAAGACCACCGAGTATTCGAGCAATCCGTCGGGGTCGATCTCGGGTAGCAGGCCGGGCATGACATCTCTCCTCGTCACATTTCGAAAAAGCCATTAAGACTATCACTCGAAATCGAGATGGAAGCCAGGGAGTGCGCTTTCGAGCCGGCTCGCGTGCTGGAAGGCGCGGACGGCGGTGATCGCGATCGTCCTGCGCCGGCTCCTCTCCGCCGACGGCGAGCGGGTCCTGCGTCTCGACGAAGTGTCACGGCGGGACACTGCACAAGCCTGTTCCGGAACATCGTCTCGAACGTCGGCGCGCGGTCGAGAGCGACCATGAATGCCGACCGGCCGCTTGCTAAACTGCTTCGATGAAAATCGACTTCGTCTCCGACATCGCCTGTCCGTGGTGCGCGATCGGCCTCGGCGCCCTCGAACAGGCGCTCGCGCGACTGGACGGCATCGTGCAGCCGGAACTCTCGTTCCAGCCCTTCGAACTGAATCCCCAGATGCCACCCGAAGGCGAGGAGATCGTCGAGCACCTGACGCGCAAGTACGGCATCACGCCGGCGGAGGTCGAACGCAACCGCGAAGCGATCCGCCTACGGGGTGAGTCGGTCGGGTTCGTCTTCGGACAGGGCAAGCGGCGCCGGACCTACAACACGTTCGATGCGCATCGCCTGCTGTACTGGGCGGGCATCGAAGGGCGACAGCGCGACCTGAAGCACGCGCTGTTGCGCGCGTATTTCACGGACGGCGAAGACCCGAGTGATCCTCAAGTCCTGATCCGCGTCGCCGGCGCTGTCGGGCTGAGCGCCACAACAGCGGAAGCGATCCTCGGGTCCGACCGTTACGCCGTCGAGGTGCGCGAACGCGAACACTTCTATCAGGCGCAAGGCATCCACTCGGTGCCGTCGATCATCATCGACGACCGGCATCTGATTCAGGGTGGCCAGCCCGTCGAGGTCTTCGAACGCGCGCTGCGTGAACTGGCCTGACGCCCGTCGCGCCGCTGCAGTCCATGGCCCCCTCTTCATCGCCGCGCGATGCATCGCGTGACCAAGCCACCGAGATCACGTCGTGGACCGCGGTTCAGCTGTCCCGGGCGATCCGCGCGCGCCACGTCTCGTGCGTCGAAGTGATGGGCGCCTATCTCGCGCAGATCGAGAGGCTCAATCCGAAGGTCAATGCGATCGTGTCGCTGCAGGGCCGCGACGATCTTCTCGCGCAGGCGGCCGGACGCGACGCGATGTTGGCCGGGAGCCACCCGGAGGTCGGCTGGATGCACGGCTTCCCGCAGGCGCCGAAAGACCTGATGAACACGGCCGGCATCGTCACCACGTCCGGATCGCCGCTGTTCAGGACCTTCGTCCCCGACGCGGACTCGATTCTGGTCGAGCGCATCCGCAAGGCCGGCGCGATCTTGATCGGCAAGACCAACGTGCCGGAGTTCGGTCTCGGCTCGCACACCTACAACAGCGTGTTCGGCACGACGTCGAATGCCTACGACCCGACGAAGAGCGCCGGCGGCAGCAGCGGGGGTGCGGCGGTCGCGCTCGCGCTGAACCTGCTGCCGGTCGCGGACGGCAGCGACTTCATGGGATCGCTGCGCAACCCGGCCGCCTGGAACAACGTGTTCGGCTTCCGACCGTCGTTCGGTCGCGTGCCGGGCGGCCCGGCAGCCGACGTCTTCTTCCAGCAATTCAGCGTCGAGGGTCCGATGGCGCGAACCGTCGTCGATCTGTCGATGCTGTTGTCGACCATCGCCGGCTACGACCGCCGCGCGCCGCTGTCGCTCGACCAGGACCCGTCGATCTTCGCCCGGCCGCTGTCGTGCGACCTCAGCGGGACGCGCGTCGGATGGCTCGGCGACTTCGACGGCTACCTGCCGATGGAAGCGGGCGTGCTCGACACCTGCATGCGGAGCCTCGCGCATTTCGAGACGATCGGCTGCAGCGTCGAAGCGGCACGTCCCGACTTCCCGATGGAACGCCTGTGGCGCGCCTGGCTGGTGATCCGCGCCTTTCGCGTGGCCGGCAATCTCGCGGGCCATGACGCCGACCCCGCGCTGCGCGCGATGCTCAAGCCCGAAGCGATCTGGGAAGTCGAACGGGGCACGAAGCTCACGGCGGCGGAAGTCTTCGAGGCGAGCGCCGATCGCTCGGCCTGGTACCAGTCCCTCGCGCGGCTCTTCGAACGCTTCGACGTGCTGGTGTCGCCGTCCGCACAGGTCTTTCCGTTCGACAAGCAGCTCGACTGGCCGAAGGCGATCGCGGGGCGCGCGATGGACACGTATCACCGCTGGATGGAGGTCGTCATCGGCGGCACACTCGCCGGCCTGCCGGTGCTGAACGTACCGGCCGGGTTCGGGCCGGGTGGTTTGCCGATGGGGCTGCAGATCATCGGCCGGCCGCGCGCCGATCTCGCGGTGTTGCAGATCGGCCATGCGTACGAAGCGGTGTGTGGCTACACGTCGACGCGGAGCCCTTTGCTGGGACCGGCAGGGTCGCAGGCACCGGGCTCGGCCGGTTAGTCAATCGGGCTGGTCTTGTTCCGGCCGTCCTCCGCGGCCTCGCCTGCGATCACTCGCCCTTCGGCACCGACTTCGACCGATCGACCTTGGAGCGTCGGATGTTCGGATGATCTGTCGTGTCATGAAGCGCTCCAGGCTTTCACGCGGCCGCATGGCGGCGCAGGAATTCCGCGATCGCCGGGTTGACGACCTCGGCGTGAGTGACGGGACCCATGTGGCCCAGCCCCTCGAACTCCAGCGTCTCCAGGCGAGGCAGGGTCCGGGCCAGCAGCCGGGCCACCGCCCGCGCAGATGCCGGGGAGTTGCGGCCCACCATCAGCAGCACCGGCATCGTCAGCGCAGAGAAGGCTGCCAGCGGCGTGGGTTCGCCGAAGAGTGCACGGCCCCAGGCCTGAACGTTGACGATGGCCGCCTCGATTGCCCCCCGCCGGGCCAGCGGCGTCGAATGCCAGGCGCCCGTTCCCACCCAGAAATCGATGAAATGCTCGGCGGCGGCGCCACGGTCTCCGGCGTCGAGCGCGGCGCCGGCGCGCGCCACGGCCTGGCGGATGCCGTCGGCGTCGTTGGGTGGGGTGAACGCCGCGTCGACCAGAGCGAACAACGTGGGCTCGTACAGCACCAGCGCGCACAGGCGTTGCGGCTGCTGCACTGCCGCCACCAGTGCCACGGCACCGCCGTAGGAGTGCCCGACCAGCGAGAACGGCGCGCCGGCGCGCGCGAACACCGGTTCCAGAAGCGCCACTTCGTCGCTCAGTGCCAGCGGGCGGTCCGCCGGCCAGGCCGGGCCCTTGCCGGCGCCGTGGGTGTCGGGCGCCAGCACGCGATGGCGGGGGGCCAGGCCTTCCATCAACGGACGCCATTGCGAGGAACTGCTGGCGTTCGAGTGCAAGCACACCACCCCAGGGCCGGTGCCCGATTCACGGCAGAAGGGATCTGGAGTCGGCATCAGCTTTTCTATGGAGGTTTCTCGGGGGACTTTCTGGCTGCACGCGTCGCACTGGTCGGTCCGCGCAGTTCAACGGCGCGTCACGACGATCTCGAGGTATTCGCTGGGCACCACCAGCGAGCCCGGGGCCCGGTTCAGGCTTTCCAGCAAGCTCTCCAGTTCGCCTGCCAGCGCCTCGGCCTGCTCGGGCGACTGGGCCGCGAAGGCCTTGTTCACCGGCCCATACCAGGCTCGGAACACGTCGACGAAATGGGCCGCCGACCGGTAGCGGAAGTTGAACACCCGCGGCACTGCCGTGAGCTGCGCAAGCTGTTCGCTGAACAGCGAGCGCGCATGGGCTTCGGTCCCCCACAGCGACGGTGGCTGCACGCCGGCCGGCGGCGGCACGTAGCGGCCCAGCACCTTGAACATGCGGCCGATCAGGCTGTCCGGTGTCCAGTTCGCCAGGCCGATGCGGCCGCCGGGCCGGCACACCCGCGCCATCTCGGCCGCCGCTCGGGCGTGGTCGGGTGCGAACATGACGCCGAAGGTCGAGACCACGGCGTCGAAGCTCGCATCGGCGAAGGGCAGCGCCTCCACGTCGGCAGTTTCGAACGCCACGTCGAGCCGCTCGGCGCGCGCCCGTTCGGCACCACGCTCCAGCAGGCTGGACACATAGTCGGTGGAGGTCACGACGCAGCCGCGCCGCGCGGCGGCCAGAGTCGCGTTGCCATTGCCCGCGGCAACGTCCAGCACGCGCTCGTCGGTCTTCAGGTCGCACGCCTCGGCCAGCAGTTCGCCGACGATCTGCAAGGTGGTTCCGATCACGGCATAGTCGCCCGTATCCCAGGCGGCCCGCTGGCGAGTCTTCAGCGCGATCAGGTCGGTCGGTGCGTTCATGTCGTGTCTTCTTGGCAGTGGGGGTGACGTCAGTGTCTGGTGCGGCAGGCGGGAAGGCCATAACGTGCACGTGAATCGTTGTGAATCCCGGGACGCTTAAGCTCCGGCTTTCGCCATGACAAAGATGAACGCTCCAATCTCCTGCTATCGGTTCGACCGCTTCGAACTGCGTTCCGCGCAGCGGCTGCTGCTGGGTAATGGCGCGCCGCTGGCCGTCGGTGCTCGGGCCTATGACCTGCTGCTGGTACTGATCGAGCGGCGGGACCGGGTCGTGCCGCATGACGAACTCCTGAATGTCGTCTGGCCCGGCTTGGTGGTCGACGAGAACAACCTGCGCCAGCACGTCTCGAGCCTGCGCAAGCTGCTCGGTGCGGACGCGGTGCTGACGGTGCCCGGGCGGGGCTATCGTTTCGGCAGGGTGCTTGACGAGAGCATCGCCGCGCCGTCTTCGCCGACACGGGTTTCAGCGGCGTCGACGGATCTGCCCCCGGCCGCCGCCGTCAACAACCTGCCCGCCAACAAGCCGACGCTCATCGGGCGCGAGGTCGATCTGGCGGCGGTACTGGCGCTGCTGAACGACACGCACCTGCTGACACTCGTGGGGGCTGGCGGTGTGGGCAAGACCCGGATGGCGCTCGAGGTCGCCGACCATGTGGCGGCCGAGTTCCCGGACGGTGTGTGCATCGTTGAACTCGCCCCCGTCACCGACCCTTCGCTGGTCGTCGGCACGGTGGCCGGTACGCTGGACGTGCACGAAGAGGCCACCCGGCCCCTGCTCGACACGCTGCTGGAATTCCTGCGCCGACGCCGCATGCTGCTGATCCTCGACAACTGCGAGCATCTGATCGAGGCCTGTGCCGCGTTCGCCGAACAGGTGCTGCGCTGCAGCGCCGGCACTCGCACGCTGGGCACCAGCCGCGAGGCGCTGGGCGTGGCAGGCGAGGTCGCATGGCGCCTGCCCTCGTTGCGAACGGCACCGCCGGGCACCTTGCTGTCGGTCGACGCGCTGCTCGACTACCCGGCCAGCCGGCTGTTCGTCGAACGCGCCCAGGCCGTTGCGCCGACATTCCGGCTGACCCCCGAGAACGCGGCTGCCGTAGCGCAGATCTGCCACCAGCTCGACGGCATCCCGCTGGCGCTGGAACTGGCGGCGGCGCGCGTTGGCGCGATGCGCGTGGACCAGGTGGCCGAACGTCTGCACGATCGCTTCACGCTGCTGACGCGCAGCCGGCGCACGGCACTGCAGCGCCACCAGACGCTGCGCTCGCTCATCGACTGGAGTCACGAGCTGTTGAGCGAATCTGAGCGCGTGCTGTGGCGCCGACTCTCGCAGTTCGCGGGAGGCTGGACATTGGCTTCTGCCGAGGCTGTGTGCAGTGCGCCGCCGGTGTTGCGCGACGACGTGCTGGAACTGCTGACTCACTTGGTCGAAAAGTCGCTGGTCGTGCTGGACACCCAATCCGACGAGCCGCGCTACCGGCTGCTGGAGACGATCCGCGAGTACGGGCTG
>JBBRRW010000069.1:0-15108 GCA_038245975.1 Burkholderiales bacterium | reverse complement strand
TTTGCCTGATTCTTCAGCATCTCATGCCAAGCCTCGATCTCGACCGCATCGACCGCCGCATCCTCGACCTGCTGCAACAGGACGCGAAGCTGTCCAACCAGCAACTCGCGGCGCGGGTCGGGCTCTCGCCGTCGCCGTGCCTGCGCCGCGTCAAGCGGCTCGAGGCGATCGGGCTGATCCGCCACTACGTCGCGATTCTCGATGCCGCGAAACTGGGACTCGGGCTGACGGCCTACGCGACGGTGCGGATGGACAAGCACAGCGACTCGCCCAAACGCTCGGCGATGAAGAGCTTTCGCGACGTGGTGCAGGGCTGGCGCGAAGTGGTCGCCTGCTATGCGATGACCGGCGAGATGGATTATCTGCTGCGCGTCCAGACTGTCGACCTCGACCACTACTCGCGGTTCGTGATGGACAAGCTGCTGCGCCATCCGTCGGTGCTCGACGTGCGCTCGAGCTTCATGCTCGAACGGATCAAGGACACGACGGCGCTGCCGCTGCCGGATTAGAAGCGGCCTCGACGGGGCACGGAACACGCCCCCGGCAGCGGCGCCGCCCGTCCGGTCACGGCGGCACTTCGTCGCATTCGCGCGCATTCCGTCGGCGCAGGGTAGCGACGGACTCGATGCGTTCGTACAATCCGCCGCTCGTTGTGCCACGGTCGTGGTCGGGCCGCTGACGCGCAACAGCAGGCCGCCCAGACGGCCATCCGCCTGTCAATCGTTCAAGTTCACCGGTTCGTCCATGCCCCGCTTCCTGCGTTCACGCCGTTTCTGGATCACCGCCTTCATCGTCCTACTGATCGGCGGCGGGGTCTTCGCGTCCGGACGCGGCAGCGCCCCGAAGGCCGCGATGAAGGACAAGCCCGCCCCCACGCTCGAGTTCGTCGCCAGCGACCTGACGTCGATCACGTCGCGGCCGATCGCGCGCTCGCTCGCAGTGTCGGGCAGCCTGGTCGCGGTCAACCAGGCGACGGTGAAGGCCAAGGTCGCCGTCGAGGTGCGCAGCATCCTCGTGCGCGAAGGCGATCGGGTCAGCGCGGGCCAGGTCATCGCGAAGCTCGATACGGTCGACCTCGCGACCCGGCTCGAACAGCAGACCGGGGCGCGCGACGCGAGCCGCGCGCAGTACGAGATCGCCGAGAAGAACCGCACGACCAATGCGTCGCTGCTCGAACGCAAGTTCATCTCGCAGAACGCATTCGACAACGTGGCCAGCCTGTCGTCGGCCAATCGGGCGCAGCTCGACGCCGCCGAGGCGCAGGTGCGGCTCGCGCAGAAGGCCCTGCGCGATGCGACCGTGATCTCGCCGATCGACGGCATCGTGGCGCGCAAGAACGTGCAGATCGGCGAGAAGACGTCGATCGATGCGCCGCTGTTCAACATCGTCGATCTCGACTCGATCGAATTGCAGGCGATCGTGCCGGCCGGCGAGGTCGCGGCGCTCGACAAGGGCATGCGGGCGACGCTGACCGTCGACGGCATGCCCGACCGCAGCTTCGACGCGACCATCAACCGCATCAACCCGGCCACCGAACCCGGCACCCGGTCCATCGTCGTGTTCCTGACCGTGCCCAACCGTGATCACGTGCTCAAGAGCGGCATGTTCGCCAACGGCAGCATCCGCATGGCCGTCGGCGTGCCGAAGCCGACGCTGCCGATCGCCGCCATCCAGAGCGATGCGGGCGTGCCGATCGTCTGGACCATCGAAGGCGGCAAGCTCACGCGGCGCACGGTCGTGCTCGGCGTGCGCGACGACGTCAGCGGCTACGTCGAGATCAAGTCCGGCGTGCCGGCCGACACGCCGGTGCTCGCCAGCAAGTTCGACAGCCTGAAGGAAGGAGGTCCGGCGATCGCGAAGGTTGCCGCGTCGACCGCGCAGGCGGCGAACTAGCGGTCGCACAATCCTCGGGCGGCGAACGCACGCATCGATCCGCGTGCGCCGCCGCTCGACGTCATAGACACCGGGGCTGCCATGTTGAGAACAAAGAGAGGTCCTACGCTCGCCGTGGTACTCGTCGCCGGTCTGTCGATCGGCCTCGGCGCGACCGGCCGTGCGGCCGCGCAGGCCGCGGACCCGATGAAGGCTGGGGTCCCCGCCACCCGCAACGGCGAGCCGCCCGCCCGCATCGTGGCACCGGCTCTGCCGTCGATGCTGGTGTTCACGGTCGACGTGAAGCTGATCGGTGTCTCGCCGTATCGCATGGAGCGCGACGTCACCGCGCGCATCGAGCAGGCGGTCAAGACGCTGCCCGGCGTGCTGCTGGTGCACTCGACGGTCACGGGCAGTCGCGCGCAGACGCAGATCTCGTTCGACTCGAAGGGCGATGCGGCCAGCATCGCGACGGCGATCCGGTCGCGGCTCGACCAGATCAAGACCCGCTTCCCGCACGGCGCGAGCCAGCCGCTGATCGCGTGGCGGCGCGAGCCGGCGGACCGGCCCTGACGCTCGTCCGACGAAACGCCCACGCGCACTCGCAGGACTCATCAGGAACGCCTCATGTGGATGACCAAGGTCTCGATCAACAACCCCGTCTTCGCGACGATGGTCATGGTCGCGCTCGTCGTGCTCGGCATCGTGTCGTACCAGCGCCTCGGCGTCGAGCAGCTGCCCGACATCAGCGCGCCGGTGTTCACCGTCACGGTCCAGTATCCGGGGGCTTCGCCGGAGGCGAACGAGAACGACATCACGAAGCCGATCGAGAACGCGGTCAACACGATCGCCGGCATCAAGAAGATCCGCTCCAACTCGTGGGAAGGCATCTCGCAGACCTATGTCGAGTTCCAACTCGACGCCAACGTCGCGAAGGCGACCCAGGACCTGCGTGACCGCATCGCGCAGGTCCGCGTGACCTTCCCGAAGGACGCGAAGGAGCCGGTGATCAACCGGCAGGACCAGGAGAACGAACAGCCGGTCGTGTCGCTGTCGGTGCGCGCGCTGCCCGGCCCGTCGCCGCGCACGATGCGCGACCTGACGACGCTGACCGACCAGGTCATCGTCAAGGAGCTGCAGAAGGCGCCGGGCGTCGGCCGCGTGGCCTATGCCGGCGGCACCGCGCGGCAGGTGCAGATCCAGATCGATCCGCGGCGCATGGCGTCGTACGGCGTCGGTATCGACCAGGTGATGGACGCGATCCGCCAGGCCAATCAGAACGTCCCGGCCGGTCTGATCAGCAACGCGCGCAACGAGACGCTGGTCCGCGTCGAAGGAAAGATCAAGAATATCGAGGACTTCGGCCGCATCATCGTCGCGCGCCGCGGCGGCAACGTCGGCATCAGCTCGCTCGGCTCGTCGGGCGTGGGCGATGCGCCGGTGTTTCTCAGCCAGGTGGCGACGGTCGCCGACGGCGAGCAGGAAGCGCAGTCGATCGGCCGCAACGACGGGCAGCCGGCGATTTCGCTGCAGGTCTTCAAGATCCAGGACGCGAACATCGTCGAGACCGGCGAAGCCGTGAAGGCCGCGGTCGCCAACCTGACCAAGCGGCTGCCGCCGGGCGTCGAGATCCGCGAGCTCTACGCCAACTCGGACTGGGTCAAGCGCTCGCTCGACGGGGTCAAGCACACGCTGATCGAAGGCGGCCTGCTGACCGTGCTGATCGTGTTCCTGTTCCTGCGCAGCTGGCGCTCGACCATCATCACCGGCCTGACGCTGCCGATCGCGGTGATGTCGACCTTCATCGTGCTGAACGCGTTCGGCTTCACGCTGAATTTCATGACGATGATGGCGCTGTCGCTGTGCATCGGCCTGCTGATCGACGACGCGATCGTGGTCCGCGAGAACATCGTGCGCCATCTGCACATGGGCAAGAGCCATCGGCAGGCCGCCGAGGACGGCACCAACGAGATCGGCCTCGCCGTGATGGCGACCACGTTCGCGATTGTCGCGGTGTTCGTGCCGGTCGCATTCATGAGCGGCATCATCGGCAAGTTCTTCTTCGCGTTCGGCATCACCGTCACCGCCGCGGTGCTGGTCTCGCTGTTCGTGTCGTTCACGCTCGACCCGATGCTATCGTCGATCTGGCACGACCCGGCCGAGAAGTCGCGCATCCTGCGCTTCTGGCCGCTGCGCGTCGTGCTCGACGGCTTCGAGCACTTCGTGCAGTGGATGCACCGAGTCTACGGGCGACTGCTGGGCTGGACCTTCGGCCCCCGCGTGTTCCGTTTCTGGCGCCCGTTCCACTGGCTGTTGCTCGTCCTCTGCCTGCCGCTGTTCGCGGTACTGCTGGTCATCGACGTGCTGCTGTTCGGGCTGGTCTTCTCGACGGCGCCGTGGTCGTGGAAACGGACGCTCGCGCTGCGCCTCTACCGTGCCGTCGCCTCGATCACGCCGCGCGGCATCGTGCTGTGGACCGCGCTCGCGTCGTTCGTCGCAGCCTTCGCGCTGCTCGGCTCGGGCAAGATCGGCAGCGAGTTCATCCCCGACGTCGACCAGAGCTGGATCAGCCTGAGGCTGACCACGCCGCCCGGCGTAAGCCTCGAGTACGCGGACCAGAAGTCGCGTCAGGTCGAAGCGGCCATCGCCGACCTGACCGAGGTGACCACGACCGACGTCAGCGTGTTCGGCGAGGACCGGACATCCGTGCGCATTCAGCTTAAGCTGAAGCCGCGCGCCGACCGCACGCGCTCGCAGAAGGAGATCGAGCAGGTCATCCGCGATCGCGTCGCCGGCATCCCCGGTGTGACCCTGTCGATCGGCTTCAACCAGGCCGTGTTCGTCGCGGTCCTGGGACCGGACGTGGCGAAGCTGAACGAGATCGTGACCGACACCGCCGCGCAGATCGCGAAGATCCCCGGCATCGTCGATCTCGAGACGAGCCTGAAGCCGGGCACGCCGGCGCTGTCGATCCGCCCCAACGGCGACGTGGCGAGCGACCTCGGCCTCACGGTGCAGCGGATCGGCAACGCGCTGCGGCCGCTGGTGGCCGGCGAGACCGTCGGCTACTGGCTCGCGTCCGACGGACAGAACTACGAGATCAACGTGCAGCTGCCGAAGTCGGGTCGCACGATCGCCTCCGACGTGAGCGACCTGCTGCTGACGACCGGCAAGACGATGACCGATTCGAACGGCATGACCGTGCCGCAGCTCGTGCCGCTGCGTCAGGTGGCGACCATCACGCAGTCCGAGAGCCCGCAGGTCATCAAGCGCCAGGACCTGCAGCGCCGCCAGGCGATCTACGCGAACGCGCAGGGCCGGCCGTCGGGCGACGTCGGCAAGGACGTGCAGAAGATCGTGCGCGCCAAGCAGGAACAGCTGCCGCCCGGCTATCGCTTCGACGTCGGCGGACAGCAGCAGAACCAGGACGAGTCGGCGACGGCGGCGGCCGGTGCACTGCTGATCGCGATCGTCTTCATCTACCTGATCCTCGCGTCGCAGTTCGCGAGCCTGCTGCAGCCGGTGGCGATCATGACCGCGCTGCCGTTCTCGCTGATCGGCGTGCTGCTCGCTCTGCTGCTCACCCGGACCACGCTGAACCTGTTCTCGATCATCGGTTTCATCATGCTGATGGGACTCGTGACCAAGAACGCCATCCTGCTGGTCGACTTCGCCAACCAGCGCCAGCGCGAAGGACTGTCGCGCGTCGATGCGCTGCTCGAAGCCGGTCAGGTGCGCCTGCGACCGATCCTGATGACGACGGCCGCGATGGTGTTCGGCATGCTGCCGCTCGCGATCGGCCTCGGCGAAGGCAGCGAGCAACAGGCGCCGATGGGTCGCGCGATCATCGGCGGCGTGCTGACGTCGACTCTGCTCACGCTGGTCGTCGTGCCGGTGATCTATTCGTATCTGGATCGCTGGGAGGCGGCGATCAAGCACTGGTTCTCGGGCGGCCCCGCGCGACGCGCGGCCCGCGAAGCGCACGAGGCCGAGGAAGCGGAACGCAAGCGGCGTCGGATCGGCGGTGCTCCAGGCGGGAACGTGCGCGGCACTGCGGGCGGGGCCGTCGCTACCAACGATCCACAATCGCCGGAAGAAAGCTGACGCGCCGAGGGACGGGCCGGTCCGCCGCGGGCACTGCGAGCCGCGCGCGGTCGTCAAGCCGCTTCCGGCCGGACGGCCATCCGCACGTCCCTGACGATGCGGCCGCCGTCCAGCATCACCACGCGCTCGGCCGACGCGATGGTCTCCGGTCGATGCGCGATCGTGATGCGCGTGAGCGCGAGCCCGCGGATCGCCGCGTTGACCTTGCGTTCGTTGTCGAGGTCGAGGTGGCTCGTGGCCTCGTCGAGCACGAGGATCTTCGGCCGCTTGTACAGCGCGCGGGCCAGCAGCACGCGCTGCTTCTGGCCGCCCGACAGCGACGAGCCCATCTCGCCGACCAGCGTCTGGTAGCCCATCGGCATCGCGACGATGTCGTCGTGCACCGCCGCCACCCGGGCCATCGCCTCGACCGTCTCCGCATCGCAGCGCGCATCGAAGCACGCGATGTTGTCCGCGAGCGAGCCGGACAGCAGCACGTCTTCCTGCATCACGGTGCCGATCAGCGCGCGATAGGCGGTGGTGCCGAGCTGGCGGATCGGCAGCGCGTCGTCCTGCGCGCCGATGCGGATCTCGCCTTCGACCGGATCGTGCAGGCCGAGCAGCAGCTTGATCAGCGTGCTCTTGCCGCATCCCGACGCGCCGACGATCGCCAGCGCCTCGCCGGCCTCGACGACCAGGTCGACGTGCCGCAGCACCCACGGCTCGCCGTCGGCGTAGCGGAACGAGACGTCGCGGACCTCGATCCGCGGCGCGATGCGACGCGTATCGACCTCGTGGCAGGGATCGCGCTCGGGGAGCTCGAGCGCGATGTCCGCCAGCCGTTCGGCATGCAGCCCGAGCATCTTCACGTCGACCGCGAGATCGACCAGCTTCGTCACGCGATCGCCGAACTGCGCGCGGTACGCGAGGAAGGCCAGCAACATGCCGAGCGACATCGAACGTTCGAGCACGGCCAGTCCGCCCACATACAGCAGCAGCATGCCTTCGGTCCCCGAGATCAGCGTGCTCGACGACGAGAACCACAGGTTCATGCGACGGGTCGCGACATCGCGGTTCTGCACGTCGACCAGCAGGTTCTGCCAGCGCGAGATGCGCTCGGCCACGCGGCCGTAGAGTTTCAGCGGCAACGCGGCGCGGATCGACTCGAGGAAGTAGCTGTTCTCCTTCGCCGACAGCACGATGCGTTCCTCGGACGCCGCGCGCAACGGACGATAGGCCAGCGCGCGGATGGCGCCGTAGAGCAGCGCCGCGCCGACGGCGACCCCCGTCAGGCGGGCGCTGTAGACGGTCATCAGCGCGAGGGTGGCGATCGCCATCACGCCGTCGATGGCTGCGGCGATCGCCCCGTTGGTCAGCGTGTTGCGGATCGACGCGAGCGACGAGAAGCGCGAAGTGATGTCGCCGAGATGACGCTGTTCGAAGAAGCGCATCGGCAGCCGCAGCAGGTGCGTGAACAGGTTGGCGGTCCATTGCACGGCGAGCTGCTGGTCGACGCGCAGCCCGATCCAGCCGCGCACCATCCGCAGCAGGAAGTCGATCGCGAGCAACGCGGCGCCGCCGAGTACCGCGAGGACCAGCAGATCGCGGTCGCCGGTGACCAAGGCTCCGTCGACGATGAACTGCGTGACCACCGGCATCACCAGCGCGACGACCTCGAGGGCACCGGCCAGCAGCAGCACGTGGGCCAGCGCGCGCCGCAGGCCGGTGACCCGTCCGGTCAGGTCGCGCAGTCGCAGGCGTCGCCGCGTATCGACCGCGACGAAGTCGGCGGTGGGCGTCAGTTCGAGCGCGACACCGGTGAACTGTGCACCGAGCGCCGACGACGACACCTGGCGGCGACCGAAGGCCGGATCGACGATCGACATGCCGCGCCGCCCGACCCGCTCCAGCACGACGAAGTGGTCGAGGTTCCAGTGGAGGATGCACGGCAGTTGCAGCTTCGCGAAGTCGGAAGGTTCGCAGCGCAACGCGCGCGTCGAGAACCCGAGCCGCCCGGCATGACGCATCAATTGCGCGAGCGTCGCGCCCTTCAGCGAGACCGGGAAACGCCGACGCAGCGCGCGCAGGTCGGTCCGCGATCCGTGATGACCGGCGATCGTGGCCAGGCACGCGAGCCCGCATTCGGTGGCCTCGGACTGCAGATGGATGTGGTCGATGCGCGGCATGATGGCCGTGGTCGCCGCAGCGTGGCGCACCCGGTATGAAGGTTCCTCGCCTTGTCGGTCGCGAGGCGCGGTGGGACGAAGGAGCCGCGCGCGAACGGTCGCGACCTCCTTCGACGGTGATCGGCGATGACGGCCGGCTTCGACGCATCGCGCCGGCTCCGACCACCGCGCCGCAGGGGCCGTCTTCTCCGTCGATGGCCTGCACGACCTGCCGGCGATTCAGGGCTCGGGCGGCGGCAGGAAGACCGGCCAGGTCGGTGCCGGGAAATGATCGGGCGGCGGACCGCCGCCGTCCGACGGCGGCCCGACCGAGAGGGGGCGACCGCCGGACACAGCGTCGAGCAGATGGGGTTCGATGAGTCGCATGGCATCTCCAGGTGAGGGGTACGCATCGATGCGTGAATACATCGATGTGCCTCCAGCTTGACGTCGTGTCCGGCGGCGGACAAACCTGCATCGAAGTAGGCCGACGGGTGATGCGATCGTCCGCCTGGATGACGACGTTCGACGGACCCGGTCAGCGGCCGGCCAGCCCGTAGATCGGTTCCAGCAACCATTCGAACAGCCGCCGCCGATCCTGGATGACGTCGGCTTCGAACACCATGCCGGGCTTGAGCGGCTGCGCGCGCCCGTAGGCGTCGACGGCCTGCGCATCGAGCTTGACAACGATGCGATAGACCGGCTCGGCACCCTGCAGCGCGCCGGGGCCCAGCGTCGCGAGGACCTGCAGCGACAATTCCTGCGGCGCGTAGGGACTGAGTTCGATCGCGTCGACGACCCCTTGGCCCATGCCGAACTTCTGGTACGGATAGGCGGCATAGCGCAGCCGCACCCGCTGGCCGCGTTCGACGAATCCGGCCTGCCGCGTGGACGCGTACAGCGCGGCTTCGAGCGGCACGCCGTCGGGGATCAGCGTGGCCAGCAGGCCGCCGGCGCCGACGACCTGGCCCGCGCGGGCGGCGATGCCGGTCAGCGTCCCGTCGTGCGGTGCGACCACCACCGTCGTGCGGCGCGCATCGTTCTCGGTGCGCTCCTGTTCGAGCGACGCGATCGCCCTCTCGGTGTCGGCCCGCTCGCCGTCGGTCTGCAGGCGACTGTCGTCGAGCTGCGCGACGAGGCCCTTGCGCTCGCGCGCGAGATTCGCGGCGATGCGCTGGAGACCGGCCTGCTGCGCGTCGAGCACGAGCGCATCGTCGACCTTCGATTGCGCCTGCAGCACCGAGACGAAGCCCGTGCCGGCCAGCGCTTCGAAGCGCTCGACGTTGGCGCCCGCGATGCGCCGCCGCGCCGCGTTGACCTGCGTCTCCTGCTCGAGGCGCGACGCCTCGACGTCGATCGCGGCCAGTCGTTCGTGGGTCGTGCGCAGCCGGGACGCGTGGCGGGCGGCGCTGAGTGCGAGTTCACGCTCGAGCGTCGCGCGCCGGGCCTGGAGCTGGCCGCCGATCAGGACCTGCGTGGCGCCGGCCGACGACAGCCGCTCGCCCGACAGCACGAACAGCACGCGACCCGCGGCGACCCGCTGTCCTTCGGCCGCGCCGATCGTCAGCACGGTGCCGGTGGCGGGCGCGCTGAGCCGCAGCGTCCCGCCCGCCGGCTGCAGCAGACCCGGCACGGTCGCCCTTCGCGTGTACGTCCCCAGCACCGCGAAGGCCGCGATCAGCGCGATGACGACGAGCGCAGCGAACGCGGCGAAGCGATCGCCGAGCGGCTGCGCAATGCGGATCGCCCCGAGCCATTGGGCGGCCCGGGCGTCGAGCACCTCTTGGCGGAACAACCGGGAATGGGACATGGTTAGGTTCGGGGCACGAGCTCGCGGCGGCGTGGGGGTCGGCGCCCGCGGCTGACGTCACCGGGCACGGGTACCGCGCAACCGAGTGCGGTGCCTGGCCGCGATGCCGAACCGCGCATCGCGCGACGTCAGGGCATCCGGCGCGTGTCGACGAGCCAGGCCTTCCCGGGGTGCGGTCGACGACCCGCGTACCACGCGGTAACCAACCCCACGACCAGGCTCGGCACGAAGACGACCAGCAACAGGTCGCGGTCGGCGACCCCGCTCGCGACGAGGACCGCCGGCGCCGCGGTGGACAGCAGGACCGCGACGGCAACGACACGCATGGCCTCGGCACGACGCATCTCGACAGTTCTCCCGCGGGATCGGTGGATGGGCCCGCGGAACGGAACGGGTCGGTCGAAAGCGGCAAGGCACCGAGCCCCCGCCCGATGCCTTGCCCTGTGCTCGCGATCCGTGTCCAGCGGCGTGATCAGCATCGCGCCGTGGCACTGCAGTGACCATCGGATGAACGGGTGACGCCGGACCGACGATGCGCGCCGGACTGCGGCGGTTCAGGATGCGGTCACGACGACCGGTCGGCCCCGCGGGCGACGCCGCAGGGCACGGAACGGCGTCGGACGCTCAGGCCTGGTCGGCCGGCTTGTAGATCGATTGCCGCGGTGCGGCCATCACGCGGCGCAGCAGCGGTTCGAACTCGGCGAGCGAAAAGGTCTCGCCCTTCGGGTCGAAGGCCGGAGCATCGTATTCGGAACAGAACTCCGCGGCCGCGTCGAACCACCGATGATCGCGAAACTGCTCGCGCATATCGCGGTCGAGGCCGAGGTAATGGAAGAAATAGTAGCCCTGGAAGACGCCGTGCTTCTCGACGATCCAGTGATTCTGTTCGGACACGAAGGGCTTCAGGATCGCCGCGGCAATGTCGGGATGATTGAAGCTGCCGAGGGTGTCGCCGATATCGTGCAGCAGCGCGCACACCACGTACTCGTCGTCGCGACCCGCCTTCGCCGCGCGGGTCGCCGCCTGCAGCGAATGCGTCAGGCGGTCGATCGGGAAGCCGCCGTAGTCACCGTCGAGCAGCTTCAGGTGCGTGATGACGCGGTCGGGCAGCCGCGCCGTGAACTGCATGAAGTCGGCGCCGATGACACGCCAGTCTTCGGCGGTGCCTTCCTGCATCCGGGTGAACTTCGCCAGCGGTGGATGGGCGGCCACGGCTTCGACGGCCGCGGAATCATCGATGAGGGTCATGCGTGTCTCCTGAATGTCTTGCCGTGCTTGCTTGGCCTCCCGCGATACCGCGGGGCGGTCGCGATCTGCCGGACCGCCGTCATGCTCGCACAAGCGCATCCCAGGCTCAACGACCGCCGCCGTCGGTGCCGCGGCCGGGTGCGAACCGGGACCCCTGGCGGCGCCGGTATCGGTCGATCGCGATCCCTGCGAAGAACTCGCCTATCAACGACGCGCGGCGAGCGGCGGCTGGAGATCGACGACCCGGTACCCCCGCCGCCGGAACTCGCTGAGCAGGCCCGCCTCGCCGAACAGGTGCAGCGAGCCCACCGCGAAGAAGGTGTTGCCCGGCTTCTCCAGATAGCCCTCGGCCTTGTCGGCCATCAGCCGGTTGCGCTGGTCGATCAGCGTTTCGACGAAGTAGCGCTCGAACAGCCTGTCGCCCGCATCGCGATGCATCTCGGCAATCAGCGTGTCGCCGGCGGGACCGTCGCCGTCGAACCACAGGTCGAACAGCGCCTTGCTCTGGGCTTGCGACTCGGCGCTGCCCACCTCGGTCAGCGCTTCGTCGAGCTGCGCGGTCTGCATCGCGTCGGGCAACGACGCCAGCATGTGGAGTTGGGCCTCGACCCCTTCGACCTCGAGGATCGGCATGCGCCGACTTCTCGCGAAGCCCGCCAGGTAGAGCTCGCTGCCGAGGGCCGGGTCCAGCCCGGCTCCGCTCATCTCGGTCAGGGCCACCATGTTCGCGAGCAGCCACGGCTTGAAGCGCGCCACGTGGTCGGGTGGCATGCCGTTCTTCTCGCCGAACGCGCGAACGCGCGCCATCAGCGCCGGCGACACGTGGTGCTGCAGGCCGTCGTCGTCGGCGTAGCGGCCGAGTTGCATCGCGAGCGCCTGCGTGCTCGCGCTGTCCGTCGGATCGGCTTCGAGGACGAGCTGGCCCGACTGCCGCAGCGCGGTCAGCACCGGCCCGTTGAACGGCTCGCTGCCGACGCGCCCGAGGTGGATGGTGCCGTAGAGGTAGAGCTTTCGCGCGGCCGGTGCCGCGGCCTTTGGCGGCCGGCTGACCTCGTACAGGAAGCCGCGGCGTCCGACCGCGTCGATGTGCGCGAGCAGGTCGTGTCGCTGCGCCTGCGTCAGCGTCAGCGTCAACGGGCCGGGCGCGGTACCGAAGTCCTGGGCGGCCTGCCCCGTCGTCGTCGCCGACCCGAGCGCCGCGATCAGGCATGCGGCCGCCACCGACGCGGCGCGCTTCAGCATTGCGTCCCACGATCGGCGCGTGCGGATTCCTGCGACCTCGGGTCGCGACTCAGGCACCGCGGAACACAACAGTCGAATGCGTCATGGCGTCGGATGTTAATGGATGCCACCGCGCTGTCCGCGGCCCGACTTTTCGGGTCGGCGGGAGGGGATACGATGGTCGCACCGTGGGCTGCATCGACGGACGCTCGTGCCGCGCGCGACACCGCCCGGGCATCCCTCTATTGAACCGCACTGCGCACCACGCTACGCTTCGCGACGTTGCCTTGCGGGCTGTCGCGCACGGCGTCACCGACCGCAATCGCCCACGAGTCCGCCCCCCATGAGTCGTACGTTCCTGATGTGCCCGCCCGAGTACTTCGATGTCGCGTACGTGATCAACCCCTGGATGCAGGGGAACATGCGCAACATCGACAACCGCCTTGCCAAGCAGCAGTGGCGCGGACTGTACGACCGTATCCAGCACCACGCGCGCGTGCGGCTGATGCATCCGGAACCGAGTTCGCCCGACATGGTGTTCACGGCCAATGCCGGGCTGGTGCTGGAGAAGAACGTCATCGTCTCGCGCTTCCGGCATCTGGAACGCCAGAGCGAGGAGCCCTACTTCTCGGAGTGGTTCCTCGAGCATGGCTACCACGTGTCGACGGGACCGGCGGACGTCCACTTCGAAGGCGCCGGCGATGCGCTGTTCGATCGCGGCCTCCCGGTCCTGTGGCTCGCGTACGGCCATCGATCGATGATGGATGCGCAATCGTTCATCGCGACCCACATCACGGCGCTGGCGAACATCGAGATTGTCACCCTCGAACTGGTCGACGAGCGCTTCTATCACCTCGACACGTGCTTCTGCCCGCTCGAAGGCGGCGCGCTGCTGTATTACCCGAAGGCCTTCAGCGAGGCCTCGCTCGCCTCGATCGAGGCGCGGGTGCCGGAGAAGAAGCGGATCGTCTGCGGCGACGAGGATGCGCAGGCGTTCGCCTGCAACGCGGTGAACGTCGGCAAGACCATCATCGTCAACGCCGCGACCCCGGCATTCGTCGGCGCGTTGGGCGCGCACGGCTTCGAGGTGGAACAGAACCCGTTGTCCGAGTTCATGAAGGCCGGCGGCTCCGCGAAGTGCCTGACGCTCGACATCACCTGACGGCCTGGCGTCGAGGTCCGCTTCACACCGCACCCCGCGCGGCGCAGAGCGGCGTCGGCTACGGGCCCGACTTCTGCAGCCCGGCCAGTTCGGCGTCGCTCAGGTAGTCGAACATCTTGACGACCTGCTGGACGCCGGAGACGCCGCGCGCAGCTTCGGCGGCGTGATCACCCTCCTCGCGCGTGACGCGGCCCATCAGGTAGACCACGCTCTTCTCGGTCACGACCTTGTACGCGTTGGCGAAGATGTCCTTGCGGCTGACCAGCTCGGTCTTGACCTTGCCGGTCAGGTAGGCGTCGTTGTTGCGCCCCGACGACGGCGTCATGCCGCCGATCTCGAGGTCGTTGACCACCGACGCCACGCTGTCGACCGCCTTGGCGATCTGCGTGGCCTTGTCCTTCGATGCCTGGTCGGGCACCTCGCCGGTCAGCAGCACCTTGCGGTTGAAGCTGTTGACGTTGATGTGCGAGCGATCGGACAGCGCCTCCTCGATGCGGCTGGCGGTCCGCGACGCGATCACCTTGTCGTCGGTCTGCGCGCCGATCGAGCGGCGGTCGGTCGCCGAGTAGGCGCCCGCGCCGACCGCGCCGACGACCACCGGAAAGAAACAGCCGCCCAGTTGCGATGCCATCGTCGCCATGCCGAGTGCCAGCAGGCATGCACGTCCCGTTCTTGAATTCATGATCAATCGTCCCCTAGAAGATGCCAGTCGATGCCGTCGCACAGGCAATGCAGGACCAGGAGATGGACTTCCTGGATCCGCGCAGTGCGGTCGTGCGGAACGCAAATGTGGACATCGTTATCGCGCAGCAGTTCACCGATCGCGCCGCCGCCCTTGCCGGTGAGCGCGACGACCCGCATGTCGCGCGCGAACGCCGCCTCGATCGCCGCGATCACGTTCTTCGAATGGCCGGAGGTCGAGATGGCGAACAGCACGTCGCCCGATCGACCGAGCCCCGCGACCTGCTTGGCGAAGATCTGCTCGAACGAGTAGTCGTTGGCCACCGCGGTCATCAGCGACGTGTCCGTGGACAACGCGATGGCGGCCAGCGGCAGGCGTTCGCGCTCGAAGCGGCCGATCAGCTCCGCCGAGAAATGCTGCGCGTCGGCCGCGGAGCCGCCGTTCCCGCAAGCGAGGATCTTGTGGTCGTTCGACAGCGCGTCGAACATCAGGTCGATGCCGCGCGCGATCGGATCGAGCAGCGCGTCGGTCGAGTTCTGCGTGTTGCGAGCGCTGTCTTCGAACTGCCGGACGATGCGCTGGGTGAGGCTGAGAGGTTGATCCATCCAAAAAGTATAGCAATCCGACCTCGTGCGACCGCGGCGCGATACGGTCGGAACGCGAAGAAGGGTCCCGCGAGGCCAGCCGAAGCACGGAAACCAGGTGCCCGTGGGCGTAGCGCTGCGCCGCCTCAGCCTTCTTCGCGGAACGCGTCGCGGATCCACGCGATGCGAAAGCCCTGCCGGCGATCGCCTTCGAGCGTGACCACGTCGAAGCGGCAGGCGGGCAGCGTCCGCACGCCGAGACCCACGAGGTAGTGCGCAGC
>JBBRRW010000068.1:0-15410 GCA_038245975.1 Burkholderiales bacterium | reverse complement strand
CTTCGGCGGTCGCGACGCCGACCGGCAGGGCAGTCGACACGACGACCACCCGGATCGACGACAGGCGGCGAAGCCGGCCCGATCGCGTGTTGCGAATCTCTTCGAACGCAGGGCTTCGGCTGGTCATCACGATGAGCGGGGTGTGGAAAGTCGACGGCGGTGTGGCATCCTCCGGTCGTCGTCAACCGCCATCCGATGAACGGGTCGCCTGGTTCCCAGTGCGTCCCGTCGCTCAGGGCATGCGCTCTGCGGGCAAGCCGCCGCGCCGGTGCGCACAAACGATTGCGCTAGCATGTTGGTTGCCGCGTTCCACAGTCCGGCTTTTGCGCGCCCGCGCCCGCCCTTCGAGCCACTTCCCGATCGCATGTCCTTTCGTCCCGAACCGGCCTACACGCACGGCACCGCGAGCCGCACCGGGATCCTCCTCGTCAATCTCGGTACCCCCGACGCCCCGACCACGGCGGCGGTCAAGCGCTACCTGCGCGAATTCCTGTCCGACCCGCGGGTGGTGGAGATCCCGCGGCTCGTCTGGTGGCTGATCCTCAACGCGATCATCGTGCCGTTCCGCTCGCCGAAGTCCGCCGAGAAATACGCGATGGTGTGGAGTGCCGAAGGTTCGCCGCTGAAGGTCTGGACCGACAAGCAGGCCCGCCTGCTGCGCGGGTCCCTCGGGCAGCGCGGCCACGACGTCACCGTGGCCTACGCGATGCGCTACGGCAATCCATCGGTCGCGTCGGTGCTCGACCAGCTCCATGCGGAGCGCTGCGACCGCATCCTCGTCGTGCCGATGTACCCGCAGTACTCGGCGGCCACCACGGCCTCGACCTTCGATGCGGTGCAGGCCTGGTGCACGACGACGCGCAACGTGCCCGAGTTCCGCTTCGTCCGCAGCTTCCACGACGACCCGCGCTACATCGATGCGCTGGCGTCGCAGGTCCGCGCGTTTCGCAGCAAGCAGGCGGTCGCGCTGGAAGCGGACCGCCGCCTCGTGATGAGTTTCCACGGCGTGCCGAAGCGCAGCCTGCTGCTCGGTGACCCGTATCACTGCCAGTGCCTGAAGACCGCGCGGCTGGTCGCCGAACGCCTGGGCCTCGGCGCGGCCGAGTGGGTCGTGGCGTTCCAGTCGCGCTTCGGCAAGGCCGAATGGCTGCAGCCTTACACCAGCCTCACGCTCGCGACGCTGGCGCGCGAAGGGGCCGGCGGCGTCGATGTGTTCTGCCCCGGATTCCCGGCCGATTGCCTGGAGACGCTCGAAGAGATCGCCATCGAGGGCAAGCAGACTTTCGTCGACGCGGGCGGCAAGGACTATCGCTATATCCCCTGCCTGAACGACGCACCGGCGTGGATTGCGGCGCTCGCGTCGATCGCCGAGACCCACCTGCAGGGCTGGCCGACGCGGGCCGCGGCCACGCAGGTCGTCGCGCCGCTGCCGACGACGATCCCGCGGGACTCCACCGAGGACCTCGACCGCTCGCGCGAACGCGCGGTGCGGGCCGGCGCAGCGTCCTGAAGGGCCCGCGGCCAGCGGAGTCCGCGCGGCGCGATCGGTGTCGGTCCGCTTGAAATCCCTGATCCCAGCGCAATCTCGCGGAAGCATTGCCAATTCCACCCAGCCGGAGAGTCATCAAGATGGAACAAGGGAAGTACGAGACGTCGAATCCTGCGCAACCCGGTGACGGTGACCATCGCCTCGCCGATGCGCAGGATGCCGCCCCCGCCGCCGGCGAGCCCGCCGCGACCGTCGACGCCGGTTCGCTGCAAGGCGCGCTGACCGCGGCAGAAACCAAGGCTTCCGAGTATTACGACGCGTTGCTGCGCGCGAAGGCCGAAGCGGAGAACACCCGCCGGCGCGCCCAGGAAGATGTGTCCAAGGCCCACAAGTTCGGTATCGAGAGCTTCGCCGAATCGATGCTGCCGGTGATGGACAGTCTGCAGGCGGCGCTGTCGGACGCCACGTCCGATGCGACCAAGATCCGCGAAGGCGTCGAACTCACCCGCAGGCAGCTGCAGGGGGCCTTCGAGCGCAACCGCCTCGTCGCGATCGATCCGGTCGGCGAGAAGTTCGATCCGCACCGCCACCAGGCCATCTCGGCCGTTCCGGCGCCCGAGGGCACGGCGGCGAACCACGTCGTGGCGGTATTGCAGCAAGGCTGGATGCTGGCCGACCGGGTGCTGCGCCCCGCGCTGGTCACCGTCTCGAGCTGAACAGCGGGGCTGTCGTGCCGATCGGGTGTTCGGTACGGCGAAAGCGGCGGAATAACCCTTGATTTCGGATGGGATTACTCCACATGCACCCCCGTACCGCCGGTTTGTCCCCTTTTTCAGCGCCGGCGAACGTGTTTCCCACAAAACATTGAAGACTTGAACGATCCGTTCGGAGAAAAAACATGGCAAAAATCATCGGCATCGACCTCGGCACCACCAATTCGTGCGTGGCCATCATGGAAGGCGGAACGCCCAAGGTGATCGAGAATTCCGAAGGCGCGCGCACCACGCCGTCGATCATCGCTTACATGGAAGACGGCGAGATTCTGGTCGGCGCGCCGGCCAAGCGCCAGGCCGTGACCAATCCGAAGAACACGCTGTACGCGGTCAAGCGCCTGATCGGTCGTCGCTTCGAAGAGAAGGAAGTGCAGAAGGACATCAACATGATGCCCTTCCAGATCAGCAAGGCCGATAACGGCGACGCGTGGATCACGGTGCGCGACAAGAAGTTCGCGCCGCCGCAGATCAGCGCCGAAGTGCTGCGCAAGATGAAGAAGACGGCCGAGGACTACCTCGGTGAGGAAGTCACCGAAGCCGTGATCACGGTGCCGGCCTACTTCAACGACTCGCAGCGCCAGGCGACCAAGGACGCAGGCCGCATCGCGGGCCTCGACGTCAAGCGGATCATCAACGAGCCGACGGCCGCTGCATTGGCCTTCGGCCTCGACAAGCACGGCAAGGGCGACTCGAAGATCGCGGTCTACGACCTCGGCGGCGGCACGTTCGACATCTCGATCATCGAGATCGCCGATCTGGAAGGCGAGAAGCAGTTCGAAGTGCTGTCGACCAACGGCGACACGTTCCTGGGCGGTGAGGACTTCGACCAGCGGATCATCGATTACATCGTCGCCGAGTTCAAGAAGGAGTCGGGCGCAGACCTGTCGAAGGACGTGCTCGCGCTGCAGCGGCTGAAGGACTCGGCCGAGAAGGCCAAGATCGAGCTGAGCTCGTCGGCCCAGACCGACATCAACCTGCCGTACATCACGGCCGATGCGTCGGGCCCGAAGCACCTGAACATCAAGCTGACGCGCGCCAAGCTCGAGTCGCTGGTCGAGGAACTGATCGAACGCACGATCGAGCCCTGCCGCATCGCCATCAAGGATGCCGGTGTGGCGGTGGGCGACATCCACGATGTGATCCTGGTCGGCGGCATGACACGGATGCCGAAGGTGCAGGAGAAGGTCAAGGAATTCTTCGGCCGTGAACCGCGTCGCGACGTCAACCCCGACGAAGCCGTCGCGGTCGGCGCAGCCATCCAGGGCGGCGTGCTGAAGGGCGACGTCAAGGACGTGCTGCTGCTCGACGTCACACCGCTGTCGCTCGGCATCGAGACGCTGGGCGGCGTGATGACCAAGATGATCAAGAAGAACACGACCATCCCGACCAACTTCAGCCAGGTCTTCTCGACGGCCGACGACAATCAGCCGGCCGTGACGATCAAGGTCTACCAGGGCGAGCGCGAGCTGGCCGCGGCCAACAAGACGCTCGGCGAGTTCAATCTCGAGGGCATCGCACCGGCGGCACGCGGCACGCCGCAGATCGAGGTCAGCTTCGACATCGACGCCAACGGCATCCTGCACGTCGGCGCGAAGGACAAGGCGACCGGCAAGGAAAACAAGATCACCATCAAGGCGAACTCGGGGCTGTCCGAAGCCGAGATCGACAAGATGGTCAAGGACGCCGAAGCCAACGCCGAAGACGACAAGAAGGTGCTGGAGCTCGTCACGGCGCGCAACCAGGCCGACGCGCTGATGCACTCGGTCAAGAAGTCGATGACCGAATACGGCGACAAGCTGGATGCGGCCGAGAAGACCGCGATCGAGGATGCAATCAAGGGCGTCGAGGACGCGATCAAGGCTGACAACAAGGTCAAGATCGACAGCGCCAGCGAAGTCCTGATGACCGCGTCGCAGAAGCTCGGCGAGAAGATGGCCGGCGATGCGCAGGCGGCCCAGGCGGCGGCCGGCGAAGCGGCCCAGAACCCGGGTGCGGCCAACCAGCAGCAGAAGCCGGCCGACGATAACGTCGTCGATGCCGAGTTCAAGGAAGTCAAGCGCGGCTGATCCTTCGGGATCGCGTGTCGCGCGGTATGAAGACGGACGGAGCCGCAAGCGGCTCCGTTCCTTCGCCGGGCAGGGCGGACTGGCATCCGACTTGCTCGGCGTTCTCGTTTTAGCGATTACGGAATGGTCATGGCCAAAAGGGATTACTACGAAACGCTGGGCGTCGCCAAGAACGCCTCGGAAGATGAGATCAAGAAGGCCTATCGCCGCCTCGCGATGAAGCATCACCCCGACCGCAACGCGGATGCGGGGTCCGAGGAGAAGTTCAAGGAGGCGAAGGAAGCCTACGAGATGTTGAGCGACGCCGACAAGCGCGCCGCCTACGATCGCTACGGCCATGCGGGCGTCGACCCCAACTCGGGCGGCGGTGCGGGCATGGGCGGCTTCGCGGAAGCGTTCGGCGACATCTTCGGCGACATCTTCGGTGGCGCGCAGGGGCAGCAGCGCGCGCGCGGTGGACCGCAGGTGTTCCGCGGCGCCGATCTGCGTTATGCGATGGACATCACGCTCGAGCAGGCCTTCAGCGGCTACGAGACGCAGATCAAGATCCCGACCTGGGACAACTGCGACACCTGCAAGGGATCGGGCGCCAAGCCCGGCACCAAGCCGACCACGTGCCCCACGTGTTCGGGCTCGGGTACGGTCCGCATGCAGCAGGGCTTCTTCTCGATCCAGCAGACCTGTGGTCGCTGTCACGGCACCGGCAAGATCATCCCCGAGCCGTGCGCCGCCTGCGATGGTGTGGGCAAGATCAAGTCGACCAAGACGCTCGAGGTGAAGATCCCGTCCGGCATCGACGACGGCATGCGCATCCGCTCGTCGGGCAACGGCGAGCCGGGCGTCAACGGCGGACCGAGCGGCGACCTGTACGTCGAGATCCGCATCAAGCAGCACGCGATGTTCCAGCGCGATGGCGACGACCTGCACTGCGAGATGCCGATCTCGTTCGCGACGGCCGCGCTCGGCGGCGAGCTCGAGATCCCGACGCTGAGCGGCAACGCGGCCATCTCGATCCCGGAAGGCACGCAGAGCGGCAAGACCTTCCGGCTGCGCGGCAAGGGCATCAAGGGCGTGCGCGCCGGCTATCCGGGCGACCTGTATTGCCACGTCGCGGTCGAGACGCCGGTGCGGCTCACCGAGCATCAGAAGAAGGTGCTGAAGGAGTTCGACGCGGCGACCAAGGAGGGCGGTGCGAAGCACAGTCCGCAGACCAAGGGCTGGGCGGAGAAGGTGAAGGCGTTCTTCGCTTGACGCGTCGCGGGCTTCGCGAACAAGGCCTTCATCGAACGGAAGCAGGCGGTACTCTTCGACGGTCGCGCGACGGTCGACGCGTGCGCGGCCCGCGTGCTGAACGTACCCGCGCCGCGGCCTGAGGGTACTAGCGCGCGAAACGCTTCGCGGCGGCCACGCAGGCGATCACGCCGACCAGGACGATCGGCAGGTCCGGCCCCACCGCTTCATGCAGTAGCCCGGCCGCGAGCAGCAGTCCGACGAACGGCTGCAGCAGTTGGAGCTGACCCACCGCGGCTATGCCGCCCTGCGCGAGCCCGCGGTACCAGAACACGAAGCCCACCAGCATGCTGAACACCGACACGTAGCCGAGGCCGATCCAGGCGGGAGCGCCGATGCCGTCCCACGCGGCCGGCATCCGCAGCCAGGCGAGCGGCACCGTCAGCGGCATCGACAACACCAGCGCCCAGCAGATCACCTGCCATCCGCCGAGCCGACGCGACAAGCTCCCACCTTCCGCATAGCCGAGCCCGCACGCGAGCACGGCAGCCAGCATCAGCCCGTCGGCGACCATGGACCCGGGTCCGCCGTGCACGATCGCGTACGCGCAGACGAGCGCGGCGCCGGAGAACGAGAAGATCCAGAAGGCCGAGGTCGGCCGTTCGCCGGCGCGCAGGACTGCGAAGAGCGCAGTTGACAGCGGCAGCAGCCCGAGGAAGACGATGCCGTGGACCGCCGTCACGTGACGCAGCGCCAGCGCCGTCAGCAGCGGAAACGCGATGACGACGCCGGCGGCAACGATCGCGAGCGCCGCGAGGTCGGCACGCGTCGGCCTTCGTTCGCGCCCGATCGCGAGCATCGCGCACGCCAGCAGCCCCGCGATCGCCGCGCGGGCGAGCGTGAGGAACAGTGGATCCAATTGCAGGACCGCGACCCGCGTGGCGGGCAGTGAGCCGCTGAAGATCAGCATGCCGATGAAGCCGTTGATCCAGCCGGTGTTGGCCCTCGGTACCGAGGGCAGTGCAGGGTCGGTGAGCTCGCGCATGCGAACAGGATGCACGGGCGATGCAGGGTCGAACAGGGACACCGCGGCCGAATCGGTTGGTGCCGTACCGGAGCGATCGCCGGTACAGTCCACGCTCACGCGTCGAGCATCCCGCGTTCGATGACGAATGCGACGACTTGGTCCAGTCCGGCGCCGGTCTTCAGATTGGTCATCACGAACGGTCGCGTGCCGCGCATGCGGGCCGCGTCGTTCGCCATCACGGTGAGGGAGGCGCCGACGTACGGTGCGAGGTCGGTCTTGTTGATGACGAGCAGGTCCGCCTTCGTGATGCCGGGTCCGCCCTTTCTCGGGATCTTCTCGCCGCCCGCGACATCGATCACGTAGAGCGTCAGGTCCGACAGTTCGGGGCTGAACGTGGCCGCCAGATTGTCGCCGCCCGATTCGATGAAGATCACGTCCAGGTCGGGGAAGCGCTTCTGCATGCGCGAGACGGCCTCGAGGTTGATCGACGCGTCTTCGCGGATCGCGGTGTGCGGACAACCGCCGGTCTCCACGCCCATGATCCGCTCGGCCGGCAGCGCTTCTGCGGCGACGAGCAGGCGCTCGTCTTCCTTCGTGTAGATGTCGTTCGTGACGACCGCGAGCTGGTAGCGCGCGCGCAGGCGCTTGCACAGCATCTCGACGAGCGTCGTCTTGCCGGAGCCGACGGGGCCGCCGATGCCGACGCGAAGAGGAGTGGACAGCGGAGCGGACGATGGCGTGGTCATGGCATCAGGACCTGAACAGTCGGGAGTATTGGCGTTCGTGACGGGCGCTGGTGATCGCGTAAGCCGGCGCCTGCGTGGCGAGTTCGTCGTCGGATGCATGCGATGCGGCCACGACGACTTCGGCGAGCGCGGGACGCAGCGCATGCAGCATGCGCTGACCCGCGAGCTGGCCGTAGGGCAAAGCCTTCATCCCGGCGATCACCTGGTTCTCGAGCCAGCCGAAGAGATATCCGATCAGCGCGGAGCGCGGTGCGATGCGCCAGGTGCGGGACGCCAGCGCATGCGCGGCGGGCCACGTCCACGCATCGAGCGCGAGGTCGACCGGCATCGCGAGGCCGTGCATCAACTCGACCATCGAATGACCCATCTGCAGGGTCTCGGCGCGCAGTTCCGCGGTTTCCCGCGTGGCGAGGAAGTCGTCGTTCCAGATGGCGAACGTGTCGACGCGACCGGCGTCGAGCGCAGCGCGCAGACGCCACCAGACCGGCGCTTCGTAGCGCGCGACCACGAGCGCGAGCACGTCGTGGATATAGCGCTCGACGTCCTCGGCCGATCGCAGGCGCTCGTCCGCGATCGCCGCCTCGAGGCCTTGCGAATAGCTGAAGGCGCCGACCGGCAGGACCGCGCTCGACAACTGCAGCAAGGCCGCTTCGGCCTCGAGCGAATCCGTCATCGCTGTCCGGCCGATCCGTGCAATGCATGTGCGTCGCGCGACAGCGCTTCGCCGGTCGCGCCGCCGTCGGCGTCCGTATCGTGCCGGTGGCCGCCGCCATAGGCGCCGGGCTCGGGATCGAACGCCTCGAAGGCGGGCGTGACGATCAGGTTCAGCCGCTGCAGGAGATCGCGCAGCACTGGATCGCGTTCGAGCTTCAGGAAGCCCCGACCCAGTTCGACCGGCACGTGGCGGTTGCCGAGGTGGTAGGCGGCACGCAGCAGATCGAACGCGGGGTCGGGGCTGTCGACCCGCGCACCGACTCGATAGACCTGCTCGGACGCAGCGACCACTTCGACGATCTCGCCGCCCTCGGCCACGAGACGCGTTCCCGGACGCACGGTGCTGCCGCGCGGAAGCATCACCACGGCATCGCTTCCGTCCGACAGCGTTGCGCGAAAGCGGGTCTTCGCGCGCTGCTCGCATGTGAGGATGAGGCAGCGCGCGCCGGGCCTCGCGGTGGGCGGTGCATCGCTCGCGAGCAGACCGACGAGACGCAGCGGCGAGAACTCCCTGTCGGCGCCAAGCACTCCGTCAGAACAGAAAGTAGCGCTGCGCCATCGGCAGCTCGGTCGCCGGCTCGCAGGTCAGCAGCTCGCCATCGGCGACGACCGCGTAGGTCTCGGGGTCGACCGAGATCTTCGGGGTCAGCGCGTTGTGCACCATGTCCTTCTTGGTCAGGGTCCGGCAGCCGCGGACGGCGACGACCTGCTTGTCGAGTTGCAGGCGCGCGGGCACGCCTGCGGCGATCGCGGCCTGCGACATGAACGTCAGCGAGCCGCGTGTGACCGCCTTGCCATGGGCGCCGAACATCGGCCGGTAGTGGACCGGCTGCGGTGTGGGGATCGACGCGTTCGGGTCACCCATCGCGGCCGCGACGATCTGTCCGCCCTTGACGATCAGGAATGGCTTGACACCGAAGAACGCCGGCTTCCACAGCACGAGGTCGGCCCACTTGCCGGCCTCGATCGACCCGACCTCGTGCGCGATGCCGTGCGTGATCGCCGGGTTGATCGTGTACTTCGCGATGTAGCGCTTGACCCGCGCGTTGTCGTGATGCGCCGGGTCGCCCGTCAACGAGCCGCGTTGCACCTTCATCTTGTGCGCGGTCTGCCAGGTGCGGATGATGACCTCGCCGACGCGGCCCATCGCCTGCGAGTCCGACGAGATCATCGAGAACGCGCCGAGATCGTGCAGGATGTCTTCGGCCGCGATTGTCTCCTTGCGGATCCTCGACTCGGCGAAGGCGACGTCTTCGGCGATCGATGCGTCCAGATGGTGGCAGACCATCAGCATGTCCAGATGCTCGTCGAGCGTGTTGATGGTATACGGCCGCGTCGGGTTGGTCGACGACGGCAGCACGTTCATCTCGCCGCAGACGCGGATGATGTCGGGGGCATGACCGCCGCCCGCGCCTTCGGTGTGATAGGTGTGGATCGTCCTGCCCTTGAACGCGGCGACCGATGCCTCGACGAAGCCGGCTTCGTTCAGGGTATCGGTGTGGATCGCGACCTGCGTGTCGGTCTCGTCGGCGACGGTCAGGCAATTGTCGATCGCGGCCGGCGTCGTGCCCCAGTCCTCGTGCAGCTTCAAGCCGATCGCGCCAGCGTCGATCTGTTCGTGCAACGGCCCGGGCAGGCTCGCGTTGCCCTTGCCGAGAAAGCCGAGGTTCATCGGATACGCCTCGGCCGCCTGCAGCATGTTCGCGAGATGCCAGGGGCCCGGTGTCACCGTCGTGGCGAACGAGCCGGTCGCGGGTCCGGTGCCGCCGCCGAGCATGGTCGTCGTGCCCGACATCAGCGCCTCGTCGATCTGCTGCGGGCAGATGAAATGGATGTGGCTGTCGACGCCGCCCGGCGTCACGATCATGCCTTCGCCGGCGATGATCTCGGTGCCCGGTCCGATCACGATGTCGACACCCGGCTGGATGTCGGGGTTGCCGGCCTTGCCGATGCGGGCGAAGCGGCCGTCCTTGATCGCGATATCGGCCTTGACGATGCCCCAGTGGTCGACGATCAGCGCGTTCGTGATCACCGTGTCGGCGACGTCTCTCGACATCCGCTGGCTCTGGCCCATCCCGTCGCGAATCACCTTGCCCCCGCCGAACTTCACTTCCTCGCCGTAGATCGTGTGGTCCTTCTCGACCTCGATGAACAGCGCGGTGTCGGCGAGGCGCATGCGGTCGCCGGTCGTCGGCCCATACATCTCGGCATAGGCCTGCCGTGAGATGCGCGTGGCCATCAGTCGTGCTCCAGCGGGCCCATGACCGCGCCGTTGAAGCCGTACACGATGCGGTCGCCGGCGAGCGCGACCAGCCTGACGGTGCGCGACTGGCCCGGCTCGAAGCGCACCGCCGTTCCGGCCGCGACGTCCAGGCGAAAGCCGCGCGAGGCGGCGCGGTCGAAGGCCAGCGCATCGTTGACCTCGAAGAAATGGAAGTGCGAGCCGACCTGCACGGGCCGGTCACCGCGATTCGCGACCACGACGGTCACGGTTTCGCGACCGACGTTCAGCTCGATCTCGCCTGCGGCAACGTGCATTTCACCGGGGATCATGGTTCGTTGACTCGTTCAGACCACGGGCCGATGGACGGTCACCAGCTTCGTGCCGTCCGGGAAGGTGGCTTCGACCTGGATGTCGGGAATCATCTCGGAGACGCCGTCCATCACGTCGTCGCGGGTCAGCAGGGTCGTGCCGTAATGCATCAGGTCGGCGACGCTGCGACCGTCGCGCGCGCCTTCCATGATCGCGGCCGAGATGAAGGCGACCGCCTCGGGATAATTCAGCTTCAGTCCGCGCGCGCGCCGGCGCTCGGCCACGAGGGCGGCGGTGAACAGCAGCAGCTTGTCCTTTTCACGCGGCGTCAGTTCCATTCCATGCCTTCGCGTCGCTTATTCATGTCGCCCAGATGCGTGGCAACGTCGCAGGTCGCCCCGTCATCGCGGGCCGGATGATGGTCCAGAGTTCATGGAACAGGTCGCGGGCGCTTTCTGCCGAATCGGACAGCGCGCGGACCACGACGAGACCATCGCCCAGCACCGTCACGCCGGCATCGTTCCGCGCCATCGTCGCGTCCCGGCAGCGCTCGAGATCCGCGTCGGGGAGCGTCGCGCCCCAGGCCCACAGCACCCCCGCGACAGGGTGCCCGTGCCAGCCGACCGGCGAGGCGAGCAGGGGATCGCCGACCGCGACTCGCGCGCGTTCGCGCCACAGGATGTGGCCGTCGCACGACAGCGTCAGATCCTGGCGGAGCGCGCCGCGCTCGAAGCGTTCACCCGACGCCATCCGCCCCAACACGACGATGTCCCAGCCGATGCAGAGGGCGCCGCGTTCGCACGCGATCGTGGTCGAGGTCTCCATGTCCGCGCCATCGAACACGATGTTCTCCTGCGGCAGCCACTCGAGACAGCCACCACGCGCGACGCTGAGCGCGACGTGCTGATGTGCGCGCGCGCCGTCCGACCGATACCACTTGGTCGCACCCGGCGTCGTGACGAGCGTGCTCGCGTCGGTCTGCACGTCGATGTCGATCTCGAGCCGGTCTCCACCCGCGATGCCGGCCGGTGGATGGATGACGAGCAGGTGCGCGACCCCGGTTCCTTCCGGGTAGAGCGGCTTCTGCAGCCGGAGCGGTCCGCTGTGACGGCGGTGTACGGCGACGCTGGTATCGCCGCGCACCGCGACACCGACTTCGAGGCGTGCGTTCCAATGTCGTGCGCGGTAGTCGGTCGCTGGCGATCGGGGGAGGGAGCCATCCATCCGTCGTTCATACGGGATTTCATCGAGCATGTCGAGCGCGTCAGCCGCCATCCGTGACGCGTACGCGGGACGGCAGGCGGGTCGCCGTGTGCAGACCGTGCAGCGTGATCTTCCGGACCTCCGCCTTGCTCGCCTCGATGTGGGCATCCAGCAGCGGCACGGCTTCGTCCGAGCTGCGCTGCAGGATCGCGCGCAGGATCTTCCCGTGCTCGTCGTAGGTCATCTCGACGCGGACGGCCTGCGTGAATTCGAGGCGACGGATGATACGGATGCGTTCGGTGACCTCGCGATGCACGCGCGCGAGCTCGGGATTGCTGGCCGCCGCGACCAGTGCCATGTGGAACCCTTCGTCGAGTTCGGCGACGCGCTGGCCGTCGGTGAGGCGGTCTTCGGGCGCGACCAGCCAGATCTGCCGCAGCGCTTCGAGCGTGTCGTCCTCGACCGAACCTGGATGATCCGCGCCGCGCCCGACGCGATCGCAGAGCCGCCTCACCGCGGTGGTCTCGAGCACCATCCGCAGATCGTAGAGGTGTTCGAACAGTTCGAAGTCGAGCGGCCGCACGACCCAGCCGCTGCGTGCGGTGACGTCGAGGTAGCCCTCGCGCTGCAGGCGGAACAGCGCTTCACGGACCGGCGTGCGCGAGATGCCGAACCGCTCGGCGACCTTCGCCGGAGCGGCTGCGCGGGCGCCGACCTGGTCGGTGACGAAGACGGCGCCGGTCATGGCTGGCCCGTGTTCCGGAATCAGACCGACAGCAACTCGCGCACCTCGTCGCCGTCCATCTGCGCACGGTCGCCCGCCCGCACGACGGTGCCGCGCGACAGCACGACGAACTGGTCGGCCAGTGCGCGCGCGAAGTCGAAGTACTGCTCGCACAGCACGATGGCGATGTCGCCGCGTTCGCGCAGCATGCGGATGACGCGTTCGATGTCCTTGATGATGGAGGGTTGAATCCCTTCGGTCGGCTCGTCGAGGATGATCAGCTTCGGGTCGGCGACCATGGCCCGCGCGATCGCGAGCTGCTGCTGCTGGCCACCCGACAGGTCGCCGCCGCGCCGGCCGAGCATCTCCTTGAGCACCGGAAAGAGTTCGAACACCTCGCCCTTGATGCGCTTGGCCTGGCTGGACGACTTGGTCGCCATGCCCATCAGGATGTTTTCCTCGACGGTCAGTCGCGGAAAGATCTCGCGCCCCTGAGGCACATAGGCGATGCCGCGTTGCGCGCGCGCATGCGGTGACATCTTCGTGATGTCGACGCCGTCGAACAGGATCTTGCCGCTCGTCACCGGCAGCACGCCCATCATGCATTTCAGCAGCGTGGTCTTGCCGACGCCGTTGCGGCCGAGCAGGGCGGTGCAGCGCCCCTTCGCGGCGGTGATCGACACGTCGCGCAGCGTATGGCTGCCGCCGTAGTACTGGTTGATGTTCTCGACGCTCAGCATGATTTCATCGACCCAGGTAGACCTCGATGACCCGCTCGTGCGCCTGCACGTCGGCCATGCGCCCTTCGGCCAGCACCGAGCCTTCGTGCAGCACGGTGACCTTGCCGGTGCCGGCGATCGCGGTGACGAAGTCCATGTCGTGCTCGACGACCATCATCGAATGCTTGCCGCGCAATTCGTTGAGCAGCTCGGCCGTGCGCTCGGTCTCCGAGTCGGTCATGCCGGCCACCGGCTCGTCGAGCAGCAGCAGCTGCGGTTCCTGGATCAGCAGCATGCCGATCTCGAGCCACTGCTTCTGGCCATGCGACAGCAGGCCGGCCGGTCGCGCGGCCGAGTCCTGCAGCCGGATCAGCTCGAGCATCGCGTCGATCGCATCGCGCTGCGCACCGGAGAGCTTGGCGAACAGGGTGGGCGACACCCGCTTGTCGGTCTTCATCGCGAGCTCGAGGTTCTCGTACACGCTGTGGTTCTCGAACACGGTGGGTCGCTGGAACTTCCGGCCGATGCCGGCGCGCGCGATCTGCGGCTCGGACAGCTTCGTCAGGTCGATGGTCTGGCCGAAGAACACCGTGCCGGCGTCGGGCCGCGTCTTGCCGGTGATGACGTCCATCATCGTCGTCTTGCCGGCGCCGTTCGGCCCGATGATGCAGCGCAGTTCCCCGACGCCGATGTCGAGCGTCAGCGCGTTGAGTGCCTTGAAGCCGTCGAAGCTGACGCTGATCGCATCGAGGTAGAGGATCGCGCCGTGCGTGGTGTCGAGGCCTTCGGTCAGCACGCGACCGTAGCTGGCCTCGCCGTCGCCGTAGGCCGGCTGCCCGTCGTCGGCCGCGACGTGGGCCTGGAAGCCGACGGTGTCCCTGCTCATCGCGGCACCATCCCGTCGGCGACCGCGGCCGAGGGCTCGCTGCGACCCGCGGTCGTCACCGTCACCGTCGGCGGCGGTGCATCGTTGACGATGCTGGCATCGGACTTCTTCGCGTGGACCAGCTTGCGGAAGAGACCGACGATGCCCTGCGGCAGGAACAGCGTCACGAGCACGAACACGAGGCCGAGCGCGTACAGCCAGACCTCGGGGAAGGTGGTCGTGAGCCACGTCTTGAGCCCGTTGACGGCACCCGCGCCGATGATCGGGCCGATCAGCGTGCCGCGGCCGCCGGTGGCGACCCAGATCACCATCTCGATCGAGTTCGGCGGCGACATCTCGCCGGGATTGATGATGCCCACTTGCGGCACGTACAACGCACCGGCGACGCCGCACAGCACGGCCGATAGCGTCCATACGAAAAGCTTGAACCACAGCTGGTCGTAGCCGACGAACATCAGTCGGCTCTCGGCGTCGCGCACCGCGGTCAGCACGCGGCCGAACTTGGAACGGATCAATGCGCGGGCACCGATCAGCGTGCCCAGCAGGAAGGCCAGCGTGATGAGGTAGAGCACCGCGCGCGTCGATGCGGCCGTGATCGGGAAGCCGAGGATGCGCTTGAAGTCGGTGAAGCCGTTGTTGCCGCCGAAGCCGGTCGCATTGCGGAAGAACAGCAGCATCGCGGCGAAGGTCATCGCCTGCGTGATGATCGAGAAGTACACGCCTTTGATGCGCGAGCGGAACGCGAAGTAGCCGAACACGAACGCGAGGATGCCGGGCACGAGGACCACCAGCAGCATCGCGTACCACCAGTGGTCGGTGAACGACCAGTACCACGGGTACTCCTTCCAGTCGAGGAAGACCATGAAGTCCGGCAGGTCGGACTGGTACGCGCCTTCGCGGCCGATCGCGCGCATCAGGTACATGCCGTGCGCATAACCGCCGAGCGCGAAGAACACGCCGTGGCCCAGCGACAGGATGCCGGTGTAGCCCCATACCAGGTCGAGCGCCAGCGCTGCGATCGCGTAACACATGAACTTGCCGAGCAGCGCCACGACGTACGACGACACGTGAAGGACGCTGTCGGCCGCGACCAAGACGTTGAGCAGCGGCAGCAGCGCGAGGGCGACGGTGACGACGACGAGGCCGGTCCACACCGGCGTCGTGAAGAGGCGCGGCTGCGGCGGCGCGTAGGAGGTGGTCCTGCCCATCAGTCCACGCTCCGGCCCTTGAGGGCGAACAGGCCCTGCGGCCGCTTCTGGATGAACAGCACGATGACGACGAGGATCATGATCTTCGCCAG
>JBBRRW010000067.1:0-15415 GCA_038245975.1 Burkholderiales bacterium | reverse complement strand
TCGCCCGGTGCCATAGCGGCGAGGCCTTCGAGGACCCGCGAACGCGCCACGGCCGCGACGCCGTGCAGGCTCGTCGCGGCGCGGGTCGCGCGGGCGAGATCGATGCGGCCCGATGCGGTCGTCCGCTCCATCTCCACCGCGAACGGCAGCTCGCGCAGCTTGCGTGCGACGGTGCGTTCGCTGCCGACGTAGAGCAGCTTCGCGAGCTGCTGGGGAATGGCGCTCGCGCCGCGCGCCGGTTCCTCGACAACGACGCGGCGAGTTCGTCGAGGTCGTACCCCGGGTGCTCTTCGTAGCGCTGGTCCTCGGCCGCGACGACCGCGCGTGGCAGCCAGGAACTGACGTCGCGCGTCGCGCGTCGGGTCGGTAGCGGAAAGGGCGGGGCGCGCACGAGACGGCCGGCAGTCGACCCGCGAGCCGCTCGGTGCCGCTGTCGAAGCGGGCCGCTCCGAGTCGAGGGAGCAGCAGGGCCATGCAATCCGCTCACTGTCTTCACGGCGTCCCGGAAGAGGCCGGACTGCGACGTATTCCATCGGCAATGCAGGAAAGCCGCCCCGATCGCGCCGGAACCGTGGTTCGATCGCGGAGACGACGGACTGACCGCCTGCTACTCGACCGCCTTGGCCATGTCCTCGATGACCTTCTTCGCGTCGCCGAAGACCATCATCGTCTTGTCCATGTAGAACAGCTCGTTGTCGAGGCCGGCATAACCGGCTGCCATCGAGCGCTTGTTGACGATGATCGTCTTGGCCTTGTAGGCCTCGATGATCGGCATGCCGAAGATCGCGCTGCCGGGCGTGCGGGCGGCCGGATTGACGACGTCGTTGGCGCCGAGCACCAGCACGACATCGACCTGCCCCATCTCGCCGTTGATGTCTTCCATCTCGAAGACCTGGTCGTAAGGCACTTCGGCCTCGGCGAGCAGCACGTTCATGTGGCCCGGCATGCGGCCGGCCACCGGATGGATCGCGTACTTGACGTCGACACCGGCATGCGTGAGCTTGGCCGCGAGTTCCTTCAGCGCGTGCTGCGCACGGGCGACCGCGAGCCCGTAGCCCGGCACGATCACGACGGTCTCGGCATTCGCGAGCAGGAAGGCCGCGTCCTCCGCACTGCCCGACTTGTAGCTCTTCTGCACGCCGTCGCCCGCGTCGGCCGCAGAGACCTCGGCGCCGAAGCCGCCGAGCAGCACCGCGATGATCGAGCGGTTCATCGCCTTGCACATGATGTACGACAGGATCGCGCCCGACGAACCGACGCACGACCCGGCGATGATCAGCACCGGGTTGTTGAGCGTGAAGCCGATGCCGGCCGCGGCCCAGCCCGAATAACTATTCAGCATGGAAACGACGACCGGCATGTCGGCGCCGCCGATCGGGATGATCAGCGTGACGCCGAGGATCAGCGCGATCGCGACCATGATCAGGAATGCCCCGGCGCTGCCGGTGAGGAAGTAAGCGACGCCGAACGCGACCATCGCGAGCGCGAGGCACAGGTTTAGCAGATGCTGGCCGCCGAAGCTGATCGGCTTGCCGCTGACCTTGCCGGACAGCTTGCCGAACGCGATCAAAGATGCCGTAAACGTAATAGCGCCGATGAACGCGCCGATGAACAACTCGACCCGTTGCGCGCCGGTGTGCTCCTCGCCGGTATGGAACAGCGCCGCGACCGCGATCAGCACGGCGGCGATGCCGACCAGCGAGTGAAAGGCCGCGACCAGCTCCGGCATCTTCGTCATCTGCACCCGCCGCGCCATCGTCGCGCCGATCGCACCGCCGACGACGATCGCGCTGCCGATCAGCCACAGCACGGGACGCTGCGCGACGAACAGCGTCGTGACGACCGCGATCGCCATGCCGATCATGCCGAACGTGTTGCCGCGTCGCGAGGTCAGCGGCGACGACAGCCCCTTCAGCGCGAGGATGAAGAGCACCGCCGAAACGAGATAGGCGAGGCTGGTGATGTTGGCGAGAGTGGGGGTCATGGGTAGGGTGTGCCGTGCTTCGCTTCGGGCATCGCGCTGCTCTTCAAACCGTCGTCCCCGCGAACGCGGGGCGCCGGTGTCGTTGGGTGGCGAACTGCAAAGTCGCTGGGTTCCCGCGTGCGCGGGAACGACGGATTCGAGGATGGCGGCTCCATCAAGCCACCTTCTTCTCTTTCTTCTTGAACATCTCGAGCATCCGCTGCGTGACCAGGAAGCCGCCGAAGATGTTGATCGACGCGAGCATCACGGCCAGCGCGCCGAGCACGCTGGTCACCGTGATCGGGCCGTCGAGGTCGACCGTCTGCAGCATCGCGCCGACGATGATGATGCCGCTGATGGCGTTGGTCACCGACATCAGCGGCGTGTGCAACGCCGGCGTCACCGTCCATACGACGTGATAGCCGACGAAGATCGCCAGCACGAAGATGGTCAGGTTCTGGATGGTGGGGTCGATCAGTTCCATGGCTTTTGTCCTACTCCTCAATGAACCGTCGTTCCCGCGCACGCGGGAACCCAGTGTCTTGCTCGCTATCGCGACCAGCACGTCGCTCGGTTCCCGCGTGCGCGGGAACGACGATCAGGCAGCTTTCGCGGCTGCAGGCGGCACAGCAGCCTTCTTGTCGTCCGCCGTCAGCACCTTCCCATCACGACTCAAGAGGCAAGCCGCGACGATGTCGTCGTCCATCGGGACGACGAACGCACCGTCCTTGTCGGACACCAGTTTCAGGAAGTCGAGCACGTTGCGCGCATACAGTGCCGAGGCATCCGCGGCGACCGCGGCGGCCAGGTTCGCCTCGCCGACGATGTGCACGCCGTGCTTCGTGACGATCTTGTCGAGTTCGGACAGCGGGCAGTTGCCGCCCTGCTCCACCGCCAGGTCGACGATGACGGAGCCCGGCTTCATCGACTGCACCATGGCCTCGGTGACCAGCACCGGCGCCTTGCGACCGGGGATCAGCGCGGTGGTGATGACGATGTCGGCCTGCTTGATGCGCTCGGCGACCGCGGCCGACTGGCGCGCCAGCCACGACGGCGGCATCGGCTTCGCGTAGCCGCCGACACCGGCCGCGGCCTCGCGTTCCTCGTCGGTCTCGAACGGCACGTCGATGAACTTGCCGCCGAGCGACTCGATCTGCTCCTTCACCGCAGGCCGCACGTCGGACGCCTCGATCACGGCGCCGAGACGCTTCGCGGTGGCGATGGCCTGGAGGCCGGCGACGCCGGCGCCGAGCACGACGACGCGCGCGGCCTTCACGGTGCCGGCCGCGGTCATCAGCATCGGCATGAACCGTTGATAGACGTTGGCCGCGAGGATGACGGCCTTGTAGCCGGCGATGTTCGCCTGCGACGACAGCACGTCCATGCTCTGCGCGCGGGTGGTGCGCGGCGCGGCTTCGAGCGCGAACGCGGTCAGTCCCGCCGTGGCCATGCGGGTGATGTGGTCGGCGTCGAAGCGATCCAGCATGCCGACCAGCGCCGTCCCGGACTTCATCTGCGCCAATTCGCCGTCATCCGGGGCGCGGACCTTGACGACCATCTCGGCGCCGAAGGCGTCGGCGGCCGAACCGATCGTCGCGCCGGCCGCGACATACGCCTCGTCGATCACGCTGCTGCGGACGCCTGCGCCGCTTTCGACGACGACCTGGTGCTTCGCGGCAACCAGCTTCTTGACCGTCTCGGGAGTCGCGGCAACCCGGGTCTCGCCGGCGCGTGACTCTTTCGGGACGCCGATCTTCATGAAGTTCTCCTCGACTGCGCTGATCCAGGGCCGGCGTCCTGCCCGCTTCCGTCCGATCCGTGGTGACAGGCCTCCCGGACGGCGGGCGATGTTAGCACGCAGCAACGCGGGAACGACACCCGTGACAGCTCCCGGGGACGGGTCCGCGTACGCCCCGGCGGTGCCCCGCACAGCGGCCAAGTAAAATGCCCGCATGTCCGAGATCTGGAAGCCCAATGTCACCGTCGCGGCCGTCGTAGAAGGCCGCGGTCCGCACGCGGGTCGCTACCTCGTCGTCGAGGAAGAAACACGCGACGGGCTGCGGATCAACCAGCCCGCAGGACATCTCGACCCCGACGAGAGCGTGGTCGATGCGGCCATCCGCGAAACGCTCGAGGAGACCGCGCATCCGTTCACGCCGGTGGGACTGCTCGGCGTCTATCTGTCGCGCTCGATGAAGACCGGGCCCGACGAGCCGATCGAGCCGGTGACCTACCTGCGCTTCACGTTCGTCGGCACCGTCGGCGAGCCGTTCGAGGGCCTCACGCTCGACGACGGCATCGTGCGCGCGTTGTGGATGTCGCTGGCCGAACTGCGCGCCTGCAGCGACCGCCACCGCAGTCCGATGGTCCTGCGCTGCGCCGAGGACCACGCGTCGGGCAAACGACTCGCGCCGCTGTCGACGCTCTACACCGACGCGTCGGCGCTCGGCGCGCTGGCGATCAGGTGAGCGACGACATCATCGGGCGCCGCATCGTCGTCGGCCTGTCGGGCGGCGTCGACTCCGCGGTCGCGGCGTGGCTGCTGAAGGAACAGGGGCACGACGTCGTCGGCCTGTTCATGAAGAACTGGGAAGACGATGACGACGACGAGTACTGCTCGACGCGCGAGGACCTGATCGACGCGACGGCCGTGGCCGACGTCATCGGCATCGACCTCGAGGCCGTCAACTTCTCGGCCGAGTACAAGGACCGCGTGTTCTCGGCCTTCCTCACCGAGTACGAGGCCGGGCGCACGCCGAACCCCGACGTGCTGTGCAACGCCGAGATCAAGTTCAAGGCCTTCCTCGATCACGCGATGCGGCTCGGTGCCGATCACATCGCGACCGGACATTACGCGCGGATCGGACACGATGCCGAAGGGCTCGTCCAGTTGCTGAAGGCGACGGACGCGACCAAGGACCAGAGCTACTTCCTGCACCGCCTGAGCCAGTCCCAACTGTCGCGCGCGCTGTTCCCGCTCGGCGCGATGCTCAAGACGGACGTCCGTCTTCTCGCGGAACGGATCGGCCTGCCGAACGCGCGCAAGAAGGACTCGACCGGCATCTGCTTCATCGGCGAACGACCGTTCCGCGAATTCCTGAACCGCTACCTGCCGACGACGCCGGGGCCGATCCGCACGCCCGACGGCCGCCGCGGCGGGCGGGTCATCGGCACGCACGTGGGACTGGCCTTCTACACGCTCGGGCAACGCAAGGGCATCGGCATCGGCGGCGTCAAGGGTGACGCGGACGACGGTGCGGCCGAGGAAGGCGCGTGGTTCGTCGCGCGGAAGGACATGGCCGACAACACGCTGTGGGTCGTCCGCGGTCACGATCATCCGTGGCTGCTCGCGACCCGGGTCGAGGTCGGCCAGGCGAGCTGGATCGCGGGCCATGCGCCCCACATCGCGACCCTGAGCGCCAAGACCCGCTACCGCCAGGCCGACGAGGCCTGCGGGCTGGTCGCGGAAGGCGACCGCTTCACGCTGCGCTTCGACCGGCCGCAACGGGCCGTCACCCCGGGACAGTCCGCGGTGGCCTACGACGGCGACGTGTGCCTGGGCGGCGGCATCATCGCGTCGGCCGAGGCGGGCGCCGGGACCACGGCCCGGGACGCACCGCTCCTCGTCGCCGCCCGCTGATCCCCACCAGCGGCGCTGGCGGCAGGCGGGGTCTCTCCCTCTGCGCCCATGGGCGAGCGGGCGCGCCATGCGGTCAGCAGCACGCGCACCTCGTCGTCGGGCCGCGCCGGCAACTTCCGATACTCGGAGCAGTCGCTCTTGCGGGCGAGCAGCCGATGGTTGACGAGCTCGCGGCGCAGCGTGGCGTGATCGCCGAAGGCATGGGCTGCCCTCAGGATCGTGTTGACCTCGCGTTCGGTGTACGGCCGTTTGCCGTCGAAGCGCGTCCACAGCACCCACATCGCCATACGCTGGGTCGTGTACTTGGCGGGCCAGCGGACGAGTCGACCGTCGGCGTCGAACTGCATCGGCGTGCGGCGTGCGTGGTCGGACAGCGGCAGCGGCTCGCGCACGGATCGCCTGGCGGGCGGTGCGCCCTTCAGGGCCTGGAGGTTCTTGTACCCGGCGGCGCGGGCGATCAGGTTCTGCAGTTCGACGTGACCGGGTGGCGCGCTGGCGGCAGCATGGCGCGCGTTCCAGGCGCGACCGAGGTTGCGCGCGAACGTGGACAGGTCCGACAGGACCAGCGGGGTGGCTTGACGGGGCATGGCAGGCTCCTCGGCACGGGCAGCTGCTCGGAGGGCATCGCGCACGCGCCGATGCCGGTGGTTGCCGACCTGCCGGGTCCGAGCCGCTGCCGCGAAGAGCGCGCAGAGTCGTCGAAGGACACCGTGGAACGCGGCAGGTTTAGCGCGCGGCGCAGTGGGGACTGGCCGCGCGGCAACGCCTGGGTGAACTGCCGACCGGAACTGCAGTGTACCGATTCCGGCGTCGATCACGGGGTAGGCAGACGACGGTATGATCGCGGCGCCCGACCTCGCTCGGGCATTCACGGCCGATCTTCGCGATGATCGGCCGACCTTCCGATCCCCTGACCCGCGCGCATCGCGCCGCTCCGTATGGCCGCACCCGACATCGGCAAGCTGAAGATCGACCGGGGCAATCTTGCGCCGAAGAAGCGACGACGCATCCGCGTGTGGTGGGTCATCGCGGCGCTCGTCGTGGTCGGCGCGGCCGCGGTGGCCCTGGTGCCGCGCCCGGTCGCGGTGCAGAGCGCATCGGTGGTGACCCGCTATCCGGCCCAGCAGGTCACGGTGCTGACCGCGTCGGGCTACGTCGTCGCGCAGCGCAAGGCGGCCGTCGCGACCAAGGGCACCGGGCGTCTCGAGCAACTCAACGTGCAGGAAGGCAGCCGCGTCAAAAAGGGCGACCTGCTCGCGCGGATCGATGCGCGCGACGTCCAGGCCCAGCTCGCCGCAGCCCAGGCCAACGTCGGCGTGTCGCGGGCGGCCATCGCTTCGGCCGAAGCCGACCAGCGCAATTCGGCCATCGAACTCAAGCGCAGCCGCGACCTGGTGTCGCGGGGCTTCGTGTCGGCCTCGACGCTCGACGCGGCCGCCGCCCGCGACGAGCGCGCGACGGCAGCGATCAACAGTGCGCGCGCCGGACTGCAGGCCGCGCTGGCGAACGCCAACAACGCGAAGGTCGCGGTCGACTTCACCGAGATCCGCGCGCCGTTCGACGGCGTGATCGTGACCAAGAGCGCCAACGTCGGCGACATCGTCACGCCGTTCTCGTCGGCCGTCGATTCGAAGGGCGCGGTGGTCAACATGGCCGACCTGTCGACGCTCGAGGTCGAGGCCGACGTGTCCGAGTCCAGCCTGTCGAAGATCTTCATTGGGCAGCCGTGCGAGATCCTGCTCGACGCGCTGCCCGACGCGCGCTTCTCGGGCACGGTCAGCCGGATGGTGCCGACCGTGGACCGGGCCAAGGCAACGGTCACGACCAAGGTCCGCTTCGACAAGCTCGACGACCGCATCCTGCCGGACATGAGCGCAAAGGTCAGCTTCCTGTCGAGCAAGGTCGATCAGGCCGCGAACAAGCCGACCATCGCGGTCTCGAACGATGCGGTCGTCACGCGCGACGGCAAGCCCACGGTCTATCGCCTGAAGACCGACGGCGACAGGACCACGGCCGAGGCCGTCGTCGTGACCACCGGTGTCAGCTATCCCGATGCCGTCGAGATCACGTCGGGCAACCTCAAGTCCGGCGAGAAACTGATCGTCAAGCCCGGCGACAAGATCGGCAACGGCACGCCGGTCGCGCTGACCGCCAAGTGACCGAAGCCGCCGCTGGCGACGACGCGTTACCGCTGGTCGCGATCCGCGACCTGCAGAAGATCTACATCCGCGGCGAGCAGGCGGTGCCGGTGCTGCTCGGGCTCGACCTCGACATCCCGCGCGGCGACTTCGTGTCGCTGATGGGGCCGTCGGGCTCCGGCAAGAGCACGCTGCTGAACCTCGTCGCGGGCATCGACAAGCCCACCGGCGGCAGCATCGTCGTCGACGGCGTCGACATCGCGCACCTGGGCGATGCGGACCTCGCGGCATGGCGGGCGACGAACGTCGGCTTCATCTTCCAGTTCTACAACCTGATGCCGGTGCTGAACGCGTTCGAGAACATCGAGCTGCCGCTGCTGCTCACCAGCCTGTCGCGTCGCGACCGCAAGGAGCACGTCGAGGCCGCGCTCGAGATGGTGGGCCTGGCCGATCGCGCCGACCACTATCCCAACGAGCTGTCGGGCGGCCAGCAGCAGCGTGTCGCGATCGCGCGCGCGCTGATCGCGGACCCCACGCTGATCGTCGCGGACGAGCCGACCGGCGACCTCGACCGGCACACCGGCGGGGAGATCCTGAACTTGATGGAACAGCTCAACACCGAACTCGGCAAGACCATCGTGATGGTCACGCACGACCCGCGTGCCGCCGGGCGCGCGCGGCGCATGGTGCATCTCGAGAAGGGCGTGCTGGTCAGCGATGCGGAATACCAGGCCGAACTGCTGGCCGCGATGCACGCGGCGCATTGACGGAGCCCGGATGAAGCAATCGATCGCCGCACTGGCCCTCGTCGTTCGCGACTACGACGAGGCGATCGCCTGGTACAGCGGCGTGCTCGGCTTCGAACTGCTCGAGGACACCGCGATGGGTGGCGGCAAGCGCTGGGTGCGGGTGGCGCCGCGCGGATCCGGCGGCACCGTGCTGCTGCTGGCGCTCGCGACCGGCGACGCGCAGGCCGCCGCGATCGGCAACCAGGCCGGCGGCCGCGTCTTCCTGTTCCTGCACACCGACGACTTCGATCGCGACTACGCGGCAATGCGCGCGAACGGCGTGCACTTCGTGGAAGCGCCGCGCGACGAGGTCTACGGCAAGGTGGTCGTGTTCGAGGATCTCTACGGGAATCGATGGGATTTCATCGAGCCCAAGCGTGTCTGAACGTAAGCTCGCGATGCGGTACTCGTCCCGGGAATCCCTCTAGCCCATGTACTTCGTCTTCAAGCTCCTCACGCGCAACGCGATGCGGCAGAAGCTGCGGATCAGCCTGACGATGGTCGGCCTGATCGTCGCCATCTGCGCGTTCGGTCTCCTGCGGACCATCGTCGATGCCTGGTACGCCGGGGTCGAGGGCACGTCGTCGGCCCGGCTCGTCACGCGCAACTCGATCTCGCTCGTGTTCCCGCTGCCGCTCAACTACGCGCAGCGGATGCGGCAGATCGACGGCGTCACCGGCGTCTCGTGGGGCAACTGGTTCGGCGGCGTCTACATCAACGAGCGCAACTTCTTTCCGCAGTTCGCCATCGACGGCGCGACCTATCTCGACCTGTATCCCGAATACGTGGTGCGGCCCGCCGAGCTCAAGGCCTTCCTCGCCGATCGCCAGGGTGTCGTCGTCGGCCACAAGCTGGCCGAACTGTACGGCTGGAAGCTCGGCGACCAGGTGCCGTTGCGCGGCACCATCTATCCCGGCACGTGGACCTTTACCGTCCGCGCCATCTACGACGGCGTCGATGCCAAGACCGACGAGTCGCAGTTCCTGTTCCACTGGCAATACCTGAACGAGACGGTCAAGAAGAAGTACGGGCGCAAGGGCGACCAGGTCGGCTTCTACATCGAACGCCTGGCCAACCCCGACGACGCGGCGCCGGTCTCGAAGCAGCTCGACAGCCTCTTCCGCAATTCGCTGGCCGAGACGCTGACCGAGACCGAGAAGGCCTTCCAGCTCGGCTTCATCTCGATGACCGAACTGATCCTCGTCGCGATCCAGGTCGTGTCCTTCGTCGTCATCCTGATCATCATGGCGGTGATGGCCAACACCATCGCGATGACCGCGCGCGAGCGAACCGCCGAATACGCGACGCTGAAGGCACTGGGTTTCAGCCCGGCCTTCATCGGCTGGCTGATCGTCGGCGAGTCGCTGTTCATCGCGCTGGTCGGCGGTGCCATCGCGGTGGCCGTGACGTTCCCGATCGCCGGCGCGTTCGCGCGCACGATGGGCACCCTCTTCCCGATCTTCTTCGTGTCGCGCGAGACGGTGCTCTTCCAGTTCGCGGCGGCCGCGATCATCGGCCTCGTCGCGGCGGCGTGGCCGGCGTGGAGCGCGGGCCGCATCCGCATCGTCGACGGCCTGCGCCACGTGGCGTGACGGTATCGACCACGCGCCCGCGATGAAGGCGATTCCGTTCTCGTACATCGCGCGCAACGTCTACGCGCGCAAGGTGACGACGCTGCTCACGGCGAGCGGCATGGCGCTGGTGGTGTTCGTCTTCGCCAGCGTGCTGATGATGACGGAGGGCATCCGCGCGACGCTCGTCGCCACGGGCCAGCCGGACAACGTGATGGTGATCCGCAAGTCCTCGGCCTCGGAGGTCCAGAGCGGCATCGGCCGCGACCAGGCCCAGGTGATCGACAGCAGCCCCGAGATCGCCACCGACGGCAACGGCGCCAAGCTGATCTCGAAGGAACCGGTCGCGGTGATCAACATGCCGAAGCGCAAGTCGAACCCGGACGACCCCGACAAGCCATCGAACATCGTCGTGCGCGGCACCACCGCGGCGGGCCTGCAGCTGCGGCCCCAGGTCCACATCGTCGAGGGCCGCATGTTCCAGCCGGGGACCTCCGAGATCATCGCGGGGCGCAGCATCTCCCGCGGCTTCGCGGGCGCGGGCCTCGGCGAGAGCCTGCGCTTCGCGCAACGGCAGTGGACGGTGGTCGGCATCTTCGACGCCGGCGGCAGCGCGTTCGACTCCGAGGTGTGGGGCGACGCCGAGCAGCTGATGCAGGGCTTCCGCCGGCAGTCATTCTCGTCGGTCATCTTCCGGCTGGCCGATCCGTCCCAGTTCGAATCGGTCAAGACGCGACTGGAAGGCGACCCCCGACTGACCATCGAAGCCAAGCCCGAGAAGCAGTTCTACGCGGAGCAGTCCGAGTCGCTCGCCAAGTTCATCGGCTACCTGGGCACGATGCTGTCGATCATCTTTTCGATCGGCGCCATCGTCGGCGCAATGATCACGATGTACGCGAGCGTGGCGGCGCGGACCGGCGAGATCGGCACGTTGCGCGCACTCGGTTTCCCCCGCTCGTCGATCCTGATCGCGTTCCTCGTCGAGGCGCTGGTGCTGGGGCTGGTGGGCGGCGTCGTCGGCCTGGCCGCCGCGTCGGCGATGCAGCTCGTGAGCCTGTCGACCACCAACTTCCAGACCTTCTCGGAACTGACCTTCCGCTTCCGCATCACCGGCCCGATCGTGGCCCAGGTCGCGTTCTTCGCGCTGTTCATGGGCTTCGTCGGCGGTTTCCTGCCGGCCTGGCGTGCGGCGCGGATGAAGATCGTCGACGCGCTGCGCGCCGCCTGAATCGGATCTTCGCCCAGGCGTCCGACCCGCCGGGCCGACAGAATGGTGCAGGCGATGCGTGCGCGGCGTGAGCAGGCGTCGAAGGTCGACCAGCGCCGCCACGCCTGGCCAGGCCGGCCAGCAAGCCCGTCGGCCCCGCGCGCGCCAGCATCCTTCCTGTCTCGTTCAACATGGACTCTTCCGGGTGGCGGGCAGTTCGGGGGCTCAAGATCTCAGCGATGCCTGCCGACGCAATGAACCAGACGCGATCGATCCGCCACCGGAACCGAAAAGGACCGTAATCCGCCCGCTCATTCCTGCGACCAACGAGCTCGGTCGGCCGCACAATGCGGCGGCGTCGAACACATCAAAGGGGACTACACGTTGAACCATTCGCGCTTCTTCACCTTCGCGCTGATCAGTGGGATCTTCGCCGTCGGCGTGTTCGCCACGATGTGGTCCGCCTGGTTCTGGCCGTTCGCCGTGGTGTTCGGCCTGCTCACGATCGTCGGGCTGGTCGACCTGGCGCAGACCCGGCACTCGATCCGCCGCAACTACCCGGTGATCGGCCACTTCCGCTTCCTCATCGAAGCGATCCGGCCCGAGCTGCGGCAATACCTGTTCGAGGACGACACGGTGGCCACGCCGTTCTCGCGCAGCCAGCGATCGATCGTCTACCAGCGCGCCAAGCTCGAACTCGACAAGCGTCCCTTCGGCACGCAGCTCGACGTCTACGCGGTCGGCTACGAATGGATCAACCATTCGATCGCTCCGGCGCCGATCCAGCATCACGACTTCCGTGTGCAGGTGGGCCGGGTCGCGAACGCCAACGAGGCCGACGGCTTCGTCAACAAGCCGGGCGTGCTGAAGTCCTATGCCGCGTCGGTCTTCAACATCTCGGCGATGAGCTTCGGCGCGCTGTCGGCCAACGCGATCCGTGCGCTGAACCAGGGCGCGAAGCGCGGCGGTTTCGCGCACGACACCGGCGAGGGATCGATCTCGCGCTACCACCGCGAGTTCGGCGGCGACCTGATCTGGGAGATCGGCTCCGGCTACTTTGGCTGCCGCAACGAAGACGGTTCGTTCTCCGACGAAAAATTCGTTGCGAACGCAACGATCGATCAGGTCAGGATGATCGAGGTCAAGCTGTCGCAGGGTGCGAAGCCCGGACACGGCGGCGTGCTGCCGGGCGCGAAGGTGTCGATCGAGATCGCGCTCGCGCGCGGCGTCCCGCAAGGCGTCGACTGCGTGTCGCCCGCTGCACATCCGGCGTTCTCGACGCCGATCGAGCTGCTGCAGTTCGTCGACAAACTGCGTCGCCTGTCGGGCGGCAAGCCCACGGGCTTCAAGCTGTGCATCGGGCATCCGTGGGAGTTCTTCGGCATCGCGAAGGCGATGGTCGAGACCGGCATCACGCCGGACTTCATCGTGGTCGACGGCGGCGAAGGCGGGACCGGCGCGGCGCCGGTGGAGTTCGCCGACCACGTCGGCGCGCCGCTGCTCGAAGGCTTGCAGCTGGTCCACAACACGCTGGTCGGGCTGAACCTGCGCGACCAGATCCGCATCGGCGCTTCGGGCCGCATCGTTACCGCGTTCGACATCGTCCGCACGATGGCGCTCGGCGCCGACTGGTGCAACTCGGCGCGCGGCTTCATGTTCGCGCTGGGCTGCATCCAGTCGCTGTCGTGCCACACCGATCGGTGTCCGAGCGGCGTCGCCACGCAGGATCCGATCCGGCAGCGCGCGCTGGTCGTGCCGGACAAGTCGACCCGCGTGCAAACCTTCCACGACGAGACCTTGAAGGCGCTGGCCGAACTGGTGGCCGCCGCAGGGCTGCACCACCCGATCGAACTCGGACCGCAGCACATCGTGCGGCGCGTGGCGCAGAACGAGGTGCGGTTGCTGTCGCTGGTGGCGCAGTTCATCCGGCCCGGCAGCCTCGCCGAAGGGCGCTACGAACACAAGGTGTTCGAGATCTTCTGGCCGATGGCGCGCGCCGACAGCTTCGCGCCGCGCGCCTAGCGGGAGTGGCCGACGGGGAAGGCGCAGCAGCGCCGACGCATCAGCCTGCAGGGGTCAGAACAGGCCAGCCCGTTCCGCCGAATTGAGGACCGCGACCGCAAGGTCCGAGAACTGCGCGCGCAGATCGTCGGACGGCGGTGCCGACGCGTTGGCGGTCCAGACAAGACGGCCGGTCGAAACGTCGGTGACGCGGCCGCTCGCGGCGAAACCCGTCTCCACGCGCGTGCCACCCACCGGCCCGCCGACACCGACGCCAAGCGCGCTGTTGCGTCCGAAACCGAAGCCGCCGATGCCGAGCGACAGGCCCGAACCGGACGCTTCGGAGACGGCGGGCCGCAACGCGACGACTAGGATGGCTCTGGCGTTACCGGTCCGCGCAGACGGCAAAAGCTGTTCGTCGAGCGACCGATCGGTGGTCAATCGCGTGCCCTCGGCAACGAAGACCGGCTTGCCGCCCCGCTTGGCGACTTCGCCCGCGAGCTGATCCTGGCAGACGTTGCGGATCGCCACGTCGGGCGCCTCGCAGGCGATCAGGACGTTGGAGCCTCGCAGCAGGCCGGATCGGGCGCCGAGGTCGGGCGACGACCATTCGAGATCGGTCCTGGCCGTGGAGCATCCCGAGACGGCGACGACCATGGCCGCGAGCGCGAATCCCGCGGCTGGGGCCGCACGCGAAAGACAATTCGATGCAGAGGACATGGTGTGCCTCGTGAAATGACGACGAAGCGACCATGATGAACAGGCGTGCTGCTCGCGATTGCAGGACGGGACAGCGGCGGCACGTAGGACGCCGACGCTTTACCCGTGGACCGACGCGCGCGCGAAGGCAGGTCAGCCGGTCAGGAGGTCTTCTTGACGAGCCGCGCGATCGGATCGTTCGCGGCCGACTGGCTTTCCATCCACTGCCGGATGCGATTGGCATCGCCGAGGCGCGTGAACTTGCCGAACGAGTCGAGCAGGACGATGACGACCGAGCGTCCTTCGATCACCGCCTTCATCACGAGGCACTTGCCGGCTTCGCTGATGTAGCCGGTCTTCTGGACGACGATGTCCCAGGCCGGATTGGCGACCAGCGAATTCGTGTTGTGGAAGGCCAGCGTCCGGCGGCCGACCGGCACGCTGTAGTTGGGGTCGGTCGAGAACTCGCGGATCGTCGGGTTCGCCGATGCGGCGTTGACGAGCTTCACGAGGTCTTCGGCGCTCGAGACATTGCGACTCGTGAGACCGGTGGGGTCGTGGAACTCGGCGCTGGTCATGCCGAGCGCGCGCGACTTGGCGTTCATTGCGGCGATCGCGGCGTCGAGTCCGCCCGGATAGTTGCGCGCCAACGCATGCGCCGCGCGATTCTCGGAGGACATCAGCGCCAGATGCATCATGTCGCGGCGCGACAGCGTGGTGCCGACGGCCAGGCGCGAGCTCGAGAACTTCTCGGTATCGAGGTCGTCGCTGGTCACCGTGATCATCTCGTCCATCGCCGGATGGGCGTCCAGCACGACGAGCGCGGTCATCAGCTTGGTGATCGATGCGATCGGCAGAGCGATCTTGGTGTTGCGCGAAAAGAGGATGTCGTGCGTGCCCTCTTCCATCACGAGCGCGACGCTGGACTTGACCGCAAGAGTGTCTTCGATGTCGCCGGCGATCGAGTCGGGATTGAGGCGCAGGCCTTGCGTCGCCGCGAGCGACGGACGCGCCGGGATCAGCGCATACACCTTCCGGAGCTTGACGCCGTGAGCGCCGCGGGCGCTCTGGACCAGCACCGCGCGATGGAGGCCGACTTCACCGCCGGCACGCATCGCGTGGCCGCGCGCCGGGATCACGACCTTGACGCGGCTCGCGACGGCGGCGGTCTTGATGCGCGGGGTCGCGGCCTTCGTCGTGCGGGACGCCAGCGCGACGCCGGGAACCGCCAGGGCGATGGTCAACGTGGCAAGAAAGAGTGCGGAAATGGGCCTCGTGAATCGCTTCCTGGCTTCCGCACGCATTCCGAGCTCCTTATCCATAAAGTGGAGCCAGTGTAATGGACGCACGAAAGGTGTTCAAGATGAAAGACATAGATAAAGTCCTTGAGGCAAATTCTCGCTACTTT
>JBBRRW010000066.1:0-15445 GCA_038245975.1 Burkholderiales bacterium | reverse complement strand
TCGCGGCCGGACAGTCGCTGATCCGCATCCTCGAGGCGGGAGCGATCGCGATCCCGTTCGCCTACGTCCACGCCCAACGGCTGTTCGACTTCGACACGCGGGGCGCACTCGCGATCGCGACGCTGTCCGTCGCCACCGAGTTCGTCTACTACTGGCACCACCGCGCGTCGCATCGCATCCGCTGGCTGTGGGCCACGCATTTCGCGTGCACCACGCATCGAACGCGCGCTGCATCGACCGCAACGACGGCGGCGTGCTGTCGGTCTTCGATCACCTGTTCGGCACGTATGCCGAGGCGCCCGCCGACGAGCCGCTGCGCTATGGCCTGGCCGGGAGCGCGCCCGAGCTGAATCCATTGCGCATCGCGTTCGGCGAATGGCGCGTGATGGGCAAGGAATTGCGCGAGGCAGATCGCTGGTCCTCGCGACTGCGCATCCTGTTCGGCCCGCCGGGTCAGCGCGTCGACCGCCGTATCTCGGGCATCGGTTCGCTCGGTGACGGGGGTTGGGCAGCTTCGCCGCGCTCCTGCCGGACCGTCACGATGCGTTCCGGCGCGAGCTCCCGATCGATCCGCGCCAGCGCCAGTGCCGGTCGCGTCCCGCCGCACAGGAACAGGTCGACCGCGGCGAAGCGGTGCTCGGGCCACGTGTGGATCGTGATGTGCGACTCGGCGAGCAGCACGACGCCGGTCACGCCCGCGTCGGCCTGCGCACCGGTGTCCGCCGCGAAACGGTGGAAGTGCTGGAACAGGCGGCGCGCGCCCGCATCGGTGGCCGCGTTGCACAGCATCGCTTCGAGGAACGCGGCATCCGTCAGCAGGACCGGCGCGACGCCGTGGCAATCGATCAGCCAATGCGTCCCGCGCGCCGCATGGCGCCCCTGCGCGACGATCGCGTGGTCCTTCATGTCCATCGGACGACGCATCGCGGTCCCTACTTGTGGCCGCTGCCCGACGAACTCCAGCCGCCGATCGGCGCGCCGATCCAGCCGCCGCCGCGCGAACCGTAGCCGCCGTAGCCCGAGCCGGCGCTCTTGCCGAGCGACACCCAGTTCATCAGCGACGAGGCGCCGACGACCAGCAGGCCGTAGAGGATGAACTTACCCACGGCGATGCGCCTTGCGGCGCGATTCAGCAGTCCCCACGGATCGTCTGGTCTTCACCGTCATCCCGTCTTCTGCGTCGCCGCCTTGTCCATCAGCCATGCCGGAAAGTACAGCCCGACGGTCGCCAGGATCACGATCAGCAGCGCGCGACCCGGTGAGAACAGGATGGGAATCGCGTTGACCGCGAGCAACAGGATGGTCAGCCACTTCGCGACCTGGCGATAGCCGCCGGCGGGGCGTTCGAGCAGCGACGGCGGCCCCGCCGGCAGCCCGACCGCATCGACCTGGTTGCCGAACCAGGACGCGAGGTCGGCCGACGAGACCGGCGTCGACCGCGACCAGGTCAGTTCGGCGTCGTCGGACTCGGCGGACAGCTTGGCGTTGGCGAACTGGAAGTCGGTGATCTGGCTGACGTCGCCCACCTCGACCCGCCCGTTGAACGCGCCCGCCGCGTAGCGCACCACCGCCTGGTAGTCGTAGAGCTTCGCGTAGCTGTTGCCGTCGAGCAGGGCGCGGTCGTTCGAGATCCAGAACGGCCACGCAGCGAGCACCGTCGACCGCTCCCAGCCCTGGTCGGTCTCGACCAGCCACAGGAAGCCCTTCTGCGGCGCATACAGCAGGTACTCGGTCCACTCGCCGGCCTCCTCGCTGATCTCCGCGCGACGCATCAGGCCGATGACCGTGTAGGCGGTGGCGGCGATGGTGGCCCTGGCGCCGAGCGGCAGCGTCGTGCGGACGGACTCGATGCGCTTCGCCGCCGCGATCACCTCGGCCACCGGCCCCGCGACGTCGAGCGACGCATGGCAGGTCTGGCACAGCAGGTGCGACGTCGCACCCGGCGAGAACGCGATCGACGCGCCGCACGACGGGCATTCGAGGTTCGACACCTTGCCCTTCACGCGGCCGGCGCTGTCGGTGATGGTCTCGGGGTCGCGCAGCAGTTGCGGCTTCAGTTCGTCGAGCGTGACCGAGCGACCGCGATAGACGGTCGGCTTGGTCTGACTCCCTCCCCCCCTGGTGGAGGGTTGGGGAGGGGGCGGCCGAAGGCCGCTCAGGTTTTCAGCCACGACTGGTCGCTCGCTGCGCTCACCCCCTCCCCGGCCCTCCCCCAGGGGAGGAGGAAGCACCCCGACGTCCGAGTAATCGAGCGTCAGGAACTCGCCGCCGCGCCGGAAGTCGGCGACCCTCGCCGCATAGCCGGGACCGACCACGAACGGCAACTCGCCCTGGCCGCCGGTGCATTGCGCGCTGCGCACGTCGCCCGCGATGAACAGCAGCGTGCTGCCGTCGGGCGCCCGGCCGAGATCGAGCCGGGCACCGGGTGCCAGCGCGTCGAACGCGGGCAACGCCAGATTGTGCAGGCTCGCAGGGTCGGCAGTGCGGGTGAACGTGTACTGCCCCGATCCGTCGGACAGCCACGCGCCGTCGCCGTGGTCGTCGAGCACGTACCACTCGTTCCAGAAGCCCGCGGCGTAGCGCAGCTGGATGCGGCCGACGACGGTGAAGCTGCGACCGTCGATCGTGCCCGACGCGTTGATCTGGATCGGCGAGAAGTCCTCGAGGACCTCGGACATCTTGCCGATGTTGCGGACCGCGTCGGCGCCCTTGATCAGCGTCGAATTGCAGAAGCCGCAGACCGCCATCACCGAAGCGGCCGAGCGGAACGTGACCGGTGCGCCGCAGTTGGGGCAGGAGATCGTGTTCAACGATCGATCTTCAAAAGTCGCCGCCGAGCGTCTCGAGGTCGGCGAGGATGAGTTCGCGCTCGTCGGCGTCGACGATCGCCTGCGCGAGAACACGCGCCTGCGTCGCATGCGCTTTCGATGCCGCAGCATCGGCCCGCGCCCACGCGGCGCGGGCCAACGCCTCCTGCGCGCTCGCCTGATAGAACGGCATCAGCGCACGGCTGTGCCGTTCGCACAGCTCCGCGTAGCGCTGCGCCTCGTCCGCATGACCCACGATCGCGCGAATGCGCGAGGCCTGCCAGTAGCCGACCACGAGATTGCGATCGGTGCAATCGGGCCGCTGCGTCCAGTGCCACAGCGACGCCTGATTCAATCGGATCATCTCCTCGTTCTCGGCAGCGCTGCGCCCGGCCTTCTCGATCAGGTCCCAGGCGCTGTTGAAGCAGGCCTTCGAGAAATGCGTGTGCGCGGCCGCCTCGTCGAACGGCGTCTCGTCCTTCGTCGTCATGGTCGAGCCGCCATCAGCCCACCAGCCGCTTGAGCACCTCCGCCTTCGCTGCGTCGAACTCGGCCTGCGAGATCAGGTTCTTGACGAGCAGGCCCTTCAGCGTCTCGAGACGCGCGGCCGGATCTTCGGCGGCCGCCGCCGGGGCCGCGCCGGCCGCGTTGTGCTGGCCGGTGACGGCATTGGTCGACGCGTTCTGCGCCGCGTTCAGGCCGCTGGCCATGCCCTGCGCCATCTGCTGGCCGATCGCCATGCCCGACGCGAGCCCCGCGCCGATGCCCGCGATGCCGCCTTCGTTGGCCGCCGCGATCGGGATCGCGGTCGCAGTCTGGAACTGCGTGAACTTGTTGAGGTCGCCGGCCATTCCCATCGAGATGCGTCTGTCGAGCGCGGCCTGGAGTTCTTCGGGCAGCGACACGCTGGCGACGTTGAACTCGTCGAGCGACAGCCCGTACTTGCCGAGCGCGGTCGCGAGGTCGCCCTTGACCTGGCCGGCCATCAGCGTCTGGTTGGCCGCCATGTCGAGGAAGTTGACCTTCGACGCACCGATCGAGTTGGCCATCGTCGCAAGGATGATGCCGCGCAACTGCTCCTCGACGTCGTCGCGCGTGTAGATCTCGCGCGTGCCGGACAACTCCTTGTGAAAGACCTTGGCGTCGGCGACGCGATACGAGTAAAGGCCGAACGCGCGCAGCCGCACCATGCCGAAGTCGGCATCGCGGATCGTGATCGGTTGCTGCGTGCCCCAGCGGCGACCGGTCTGGATGCGCGTCGAGAAGAAGTACACGTCGGACTTGAAGGGCGACTGGAACAGCTTGTCCCAGTTCTTCAGGTAGGTCAGCACCGGCAGCGTCTGCGTGGTCAACTGGTAGGTGCCCGGTACGAAGACGTCGGCGACCTGGCCTTCGTTGACGAACACCGCGACCTGCGACTCGCGCACGACCAGCGTGCCGCCGTTCTGGATCTCCATGCCGTCCATCGGGTAACGCCAGGACAGCACGCCCTCGGTGTCCTCCGTCCACTGGAGGATGTCGATGAACTGTTTCTTGATGAACGAGGCAAGACTCATGGCTGACTCCTTGAGGACGACATCAGGATGATTCAGGGCGATGCGCGGCGCGCAAGCATGCGCCGCGAAGCCGCGGCGGCTCGAGGTCGGCGCGACGAATCGACCGAAAGCACGCATGGAATGGCGACGGGATCGACGGACGCGGCAAGGGGTTCAGGACAGGCAGGCCGCATTGACGATGCCGGCGACCAGCGACACGCTGCCCATGAATCCGCCCATCGCCACGTTGCCGGCCTCGATCTCGGTGCGGACGGCGTGCAGCAGACGGCTGGCGACGGCGAAGACGATGATCTGCACGATCATCGCCGCGATCGCCCACATCAGCACTTCGATCAATGTGGCGTTGTGCACGATGGCGGAGCCCAGCGTCAGCGAGAAGCCGATCAGCGCACCGCCGAGCGACAACGCGGCCGCGCCCTTGCCGGCTTGGATCAGCGCCAGTTCGTCGAACGGCGTGACCTTGGTGTAGATGAAGAAGAAGACGCCGAGCAGGATGCCCGAGGCGATGAGGTAGATCGCGTAGTTGACGAGGGCGGGCAGCATGGGTCTCCGACCGGAAGGACGGGTGAGGCCGTGACTCTATCACCGGGCTGCGAGGGCCGACGCCTCCCTCACTCGACTCGCACGCAGCGTGCGGTCGAACAACGCGAATAGCCGTTCCCAGTGCCGCTCCGCAGCCGGTCGATCGAAGATGCCGGTGCGCCCCGGAAAAACGAAGCCGTGTTCGACGCCGGGATACCACTCGATGCGATACGGCGTGCCTGCAGCGACCAAGGCCGCTTCGAGGACGGCGATGTCCGCAGGCGACGCCCAGCGGTCGGTCTCGGCACATGCGAAATAGCTCTCGCAACGGATCAGCGGCGCCATCGTGTGCGGCGAGTCGGGCGCGTCGGTCGCCATGTTCGCGCCGTGGATCGACGCGATCGACGCGAGTCGATCACCGAAAGCCGCTGCGGCCCACATGACCAGCGGTCCGCTCATGCAGTAGCCCACGGCACTCAAGTGCGAACCCGCAGCCGCGGGCGTCGCGTCGACGAAGTCGAGCATGGCCTGCGTGTCGACGACCGTCGTTGCGCGGCCCAGCGTGGCCATGAGCGCGAACATCTCCGCGTAGCCCTGTTCGTTGCGTACGGTCAGTTGATAGTCGCGCGCCGCGCGGTAGTAAAGGTTCGGCAGCACGACGAAGTAGCCGACCGCGGCGATGCGCCGCGCCATGTCGTGCAATTCCTCGCGCTTTCCTGGCGCGTCCATGTAGAAGAGCACAACTGGAAACGGACCGCCCTCTTCGGGATGCACGACGAAGGTGTTCATCGCACCGTTGGCGGTCGGGAGGTCGACGTGGGTTTCGATCATGCGCAGGACCGGTGATTGCGGAAGCGGAAGTCTAGGCGAACACGGCTGTATTCTCCGGCGTCAGGTCCGCGCAACGCGCATGCGATCCTGCGCGACCCCGCGCCCACTCCTATCCCACCGCGGATCAATCCGCCATCCAATGAGCGCTATCGACAATCCCAAGCTGGCCGTCCTGATCGACGCGGACAACGCGTCGTCGTCCCTCGTGAAGGAACTGCTCGAGGAGGTCGCGAAGTTCGGCACCGCGACGATCAAGCGGGCCTACGGCGACTGGACCAGCCAGCATCTGGTCGGCTGGAAGGAACACCTGAATCGCCACGCGATCCAGCCGATCCAGCAGTTCGCGTACACCAAGGGCAAGAACTCCACCGACGCGTCGCTGATCATCGACGCGATGGACCTGCTGTACGCCGACAACGTCGACGGCTTCTGCCTCGTGTCGTCCGACAGCGACTTCACGCGGCTCGCAACCCGGCTGCGCGAATCGCGCAAGGTGGTCTACGGGCTCGGCGAGCGCAAGACGCCCGAGGCGTTCCGGGCAGCCTGCGACCGCTTCGTGTTCTTCGAGGTGCTCAAGCGCGGCGGCGCGACGGTCGACACCGCGCCCACCGAAGCCGATGCGATCACCGACGTCCCGGATCTCGAGACCTCGCTGCGCCAGGCCTTCGACGCGGTGTCGCGCGACAACGGCTGGGCGACGGTCTCGTCGGTCGGGTCGTACATGGCGAAGAACAACCCGTCGTTCGACACGCGGCTCTACGGCCATCGCAAGCTCAGCGACATGCTGCGCAAGCAGCCGTTCATCGAGGTCGATGCGACCGAGGGGCCGAACGGGCCGTTGCTGATGGTGCGGTTGAAGCCGAAGGCGGTGGTGGCCGCTCCGGCGCGTGCGGCACGGGGCGGCCGGGGAAGGCGGCCGGCGGTGGACGTGGAGCCCACCGCCGAAGCGGCGCCGCCCGCGGACACGGCGTCGCCCACGTCCCCGCCCGCGAAGCGCGCGCGTCGCAAACGCAGCTGATGTCGCGGCGCTGATGGCTTCGTGTCGTTGCGGGCGATGGCCGGTCCATGCCTGACCGCCTGCTGATCCTCGCCGTCTTCGTCGTCGCTTCGTGCGGCCTCGCGTACGAGCTGATCGCAGGCGCCTTGTCGAGCTACCTGCTCGGCGATTCGATCCTGCAGTTCTCGACCATCATCGGCTGCTACCTGTTCGCGATGGGCGTGGGCTCGCACCTGTCGCGCTACGTCGAGGACGACGACGTGCTGGCGCGCTTCGTCGACATCGAACTGCTGGTCGGCCTGCTCGGCGGGCTGTCGGCGATGCTGCTGTTCGTCGTCTTCGCGTGGCTGTCGGCGCCGTTCCGCGCCGTGCTCTATGCGCTGGTGTTCGCGATCGGCGTGCTGGTCGGCATGGAGATCCCGCTGGTGATGCGGGCGCTGCACGACGGCAACACGAAGTTCTCGGAACTCGTCAGCCGCGTGCTGACCTTCGACTACCTGGGCGCGCTCGCAGTCTCGCTGCTGTTCCCGCTGCTGCTCGCGCCGCGCCTCGGTCTGTCGCGGACCGCGCTGCTGTTCGGCATCGCCAACGTGGCCATCGCGTTCTGGACCATCCATCGCTTTCGGGATCGGCTCAAGGACGCCGGCGGCCGGGTGCTGCGCGCGTCGCTGGTGATGGTCGTACTGGTCGCGGGCTTCTTCTTCGCCGACACGCTGACGCACTGGTCCGAGCGCGGCATGTACGGCGACGAGATCGTGCACGCGATCACCACGCCGTACCAGCGCCTCGTCATCACGCGCTGGAAGGACGACCTGCGCCTGTACATCAACGGCAACCTGCAGTTCTCGTCGCGCGACGAGCATCGCTATCACGAGGCGCTGGTCCATCCGATGATGGAGTCGCTGCCGTGGGCCCGCCACGTGCTGGTGCTCGGCGGCGGCGACGGCCTCGCGCTGCGCGAGGTGCTGCGCTACCCGAACGTGCAGACGGTCACGCTGGTCGACCTCGACCGGCGCGTCACCGACCTGTTCAGGACCTCCGAGCCGCTGGTCGCGTTGAACCAGGGCTCGTTCTCGGACCCGCGGGTCACGGTCGTCAACCAGGACGCGGCGCTGTGGCTGGAAGCGTCGGGCGACGCCCTGTTCGACGCCGTCATCGTCGACTTCCCCGATCCGTCCAGCTTCTCGCTCGGCAAGCTCTACTCGGTGCCGTTCTATCGCGGGCTGCTGCGCCACGTGGCCGCGCGCGGCATGGTGGTCGTGCAGTCGACGTCGCCGTACTTCGCGCCGCGCGCCTACTGGTCGATCGACGCCACGCTGAAGGAGGCCGGCTTCCACACGTGGCCGTATCACGCGTACGTGCCGTCGTTCGGCGAATGGGGCTTCGTGCTCGCGTCACAGGACGCGATCTTCACGCCGCCCGAACGCTATCGTCTGACGATGCGCTTCCTCGACGCGGAGACCACGCGCGAGATGTTCCGCTTCGCGGCCGACATGCCGCATCCGCAGGTCGAAGCCAACCGGCTGAACAACCAGTCGCTGGTGCGCTACTTCGACGAGGACTGGCATCAGTACATTCGCTGAGGCCGCCTTCTGAGATCCGACGCCGACCCAGTGCGATGAAGCGACGCAGCTTCCTTCTCGGCTCAGGCATCGCAGGTACCGCGATCGCCAGTGGCGCCGGCTACTGGCGCTGGCAGGAGATCGCGCCGCGCCTGCGCTACCCCGGCCGCGACATCGGTCATCGACTGCGCGCGATGAAACCGTCCGACTGGCCGGCGCCGTCGGCAGAGTACACGACCGACGTCGCGATCGTCGGCTCCGGCGTCGCGGGCCTCACGGCCGCGTGGCGGCTCGCGCGCGAAGGGCACACCCGCTTCCTGCTCGTCACCGGGCCCGAGCCGCACGGCAACGCCGCGTCCTGCACGACCACGGTCGGCGGCGAGCGGCTGCGCTACCCGACCGGGGCGCACTATCTGCCGCTGCCGTCGCTGGAGTCGATGCACGTGCGGACGATGCTCTCGGACTTCGGCGTACTGCTCGACGGCGCGGCGACGGCCGCGCCGACCTACGACGAGCGGGTGCTCGTCCATGCGCCCGACGAGCGGCTCTATCGCGACGGGCGCTGGCAGGAGGGGCTGGTACCCGGCGACGCCGACCGCGAAGACCCGCCCCCGTCGACCGGCCTGCCGCCGAAGCGCGTGCCGGTGGCCGAGGGCTCGGCGATCGATCGCTTCTTCCGCACCGTCGACGGGCTGCGCAAGGCGCGCGGCGCCGACGGCCGCAAGGTCTTCGCGATCCCGATCGTCTTCGCATCGGCCGACCCGCGCTGGACCGCGCTCGATGCGATGACGTTCGCCGCGTGGCTGCGGCGCGAGCACCACGACGATCCGGCGCTGCTCTGGTATCTCGACTACTGCTGCCGCGACGACTACGGTGCGGACACCGCCGGCGTCTCGGCATGGGCCGGCCTCGCGTACTTCGCCGCGCGCAACGGCCAGGCCCGCAACGCGGACCGCGGCGCGGTGCTGACCTGGCCCGAAGGCCTCGACGCGATGGCGACGCGCCTCGAGGCCGGCGCGTTCCAGCCGCGGCCGGGGCTGCCGCTGCCCCGACGCCTCGAAGCGACGGCCCTGTCGATGCGCGACACGCGCAACGGCGTCGACGTACTGTGCGCCACCTTCGACGGACGCGGGCTGTCGACCTGTGTCGTCCACGCGAAACGGGCGATCAGCGCGATGCCGCTGTTCGTCGCCAAGCAGGTCGTCGCGTCGCTGAAGAGCGACGGCTACGACCCCGCGCGGCATGCGCCACCGGTCACGCCGTGGCTGGTCGCCAACTTCGTGATGAACCGCTTCCCCGACGAAGAAGCGGGTGCTGCGCTGGCGTGGGACAACGTGCTGTTCGGCAGCCGCGGCCTGGGCTACGTCGTCTCGACCCACCAGGAGATCCGCGTCGCGCCGTCGCCGTCGACCGTCTTCACGGCCTTCCGCGCGGTGGCCGACGTCGCGACGCACGCGTCGCCCGATGCCGCTCGCCGCTGGATGGATACGGCGTCGGCCGCCGAGATCGGCAGCGTCGCCGCGGAAGAACTGCGCGCGGTCTACGGCTGGCGCCTCGCGCCGTGCGTGGACCGCGTCGACATCACGCTGCGCGGCCACGCGATGGCATCGCCGGCGCCCGGCACGCTGGCCAACGAGGGCCTGCGGGCGCTGCGCGAAAGCGACGGCCGCATCCTCCATGCGCATGCCGACCTGTCCGGTTACTCGGTCTTCGAGGAGGCGGCGTGGTGGGGATGGCGCGCCGCCGAGCGCCTGCTGGGCTGAAAAAATGCCGCAACAAGCTGTGGCGCCGGACACGATGATTGTCCGCAGCCGGCGCGTGCGCCTTTAGAATCCGCGTTCACTTGCAGCAGGCGCGCCCCCATCGCAGGGCGGCGCCGCGCATCCCCGGGCAGACGAGGATCGACCATGGAAACGCAGCGCCTCCGGCGCCGGCGAAGCCGCAGACGCGCACGCAAGAAGCAGATCGCCTACCTGGTGCTGCTGGCACTGGGCATCGGCGTCTTCTTCTGGACACGCATCCTCATCGATCGTCACCAGGACGAGACGATGTTCGTGACGGGCGGTAGCGCGGGGGAGGCGGCCGCCGGCGACAACGCGCCTCGCGCGGCCAGCAAGGCCGTCGCGCCGTCAGCCACCCGGAACCTGATCCTCTTCGTCGGCAACGGCTACGGCATCGTGCCGATGACGGCCACCCGCATCTACGCGGCCGGCGAGGACGGCGAGCTGGCGATCGACAAGCTGCCCGAGACGGCGCTGGTGCGGACCCCCTCGCGCAACGCGCAGAGCGCCGACAGCGCGGCCGCGATGACCGCCTACATGACCGGCGTCAAGGTCGACAACGAGGTGCTGTCGCAGAGCGCCGACACGCGGCCCTACGACGAGTCGGGGCGGCCGCAGGCCGCGCACGGCGAGACGACCTGCCCGACCGTCGGCAACGGCAAGCGCGTGGCGACGCTGCTCGAACTGGCGAAGTCCTCGGGCCGTTCCACCGGCATCGTCACCAGCGCCCGCGTCACGCAGGCCGTCACCGCGGCCAGCTACGCGCACCTGTGCCAGCGCGACGGCGAGAACACGATCGCGACGCAACTCGTGCCTGGCGGCCCCGGTGCCAACCCGCGGCTCGGCGAGGGCGTCGACGTCATCCTCGGCGGCGGCTGGCAGAACTTCCTGCCGAAGGACGATCCGCGCGGCTCGATCCGCAACGACACGCGCGACCTGTTCGCCGAGATGCGGGCCAAGGGCTATGCCGTCGTCGGCCGGCAGAGCGAACTGGCCGCGCTGGCGCAGCCGGGCGCGCAGCCGATCGGCAAGCTGATCGGCCTCTTCAGCCGCTCGCAGATGGGCTACGACATCGACCGCGCCGGGACGACCGAGCCCAGCCTGGCCGAGATGACCGGCCGGTCCATCGATCTGCTCCAGCGCAACGCGACGGGTTACCTGCTGATCGTCGAAGGTGGCCGCATCGGCAACGCGCTCGATGCGTCGCTCGCGCGGAAGGCCCTGCAGGACGGGCGCGCCTTCGACGACGCGATCGGTACCGCGCTCGACCGGCTCAGGTCGGTCGACCCCGACCTGCGCAACACCACCATCGTCGTCACGGCCAACCACGATCACACGCTCGTGATGAACGGCAACGCGATGCTGGCCGAGCGCACGATCGAGGGCCGACCCGGCATCCTCGGCGTCGTGCGCGGCTACAACGACGCGACGCAGCCCGCGACCGATGCGACCGGCAGGCCGTACACCACGCTGGTGTTCGGCACCGGCGAGAAGCGCGTCAAGGGACCACGCTCGCAGGTACCGGCGCTGAACGACCTCGCGCTCGCCGACCGCAACAGCCGCTACGAGGCGGCGATCGAGGCGCCCGACGCGAGCGGCGGCACCGACGTGCTGCTCGGCGCCATCGGCGCCAATGCGGGCCGCTTCCACGGCACGCTCGACAACACGCAGGTCTTCACGCTGATGCGCGAGGCGATGGGCCTATGACCGGGCGTCCGTCGCTGCGGTGGCCAACACGCGCGGCAGCCCACGGTCTCGCGGCGCTGGCGCTGCTCGCCGTCACGGCGGCCGCCGGTGCGCAGGCGCCGAAGATCGCACAGAACGTCATCGTCCTCATCGGCAACGGGCTCGGCCCCGCGACCACGACGGCGGCGCGCTTGATGCGCTACAAGGAAGACGGCTCGCTGACCGTCGACACGATGCCCAACCTCGCCCGGGTCCGCACCTGGGCGCTCGACGCCCAGACCAGCGACAGCGCGGCGGCGGTCACCGCGCTGCTGACCGGCGTCAAGGTGCGCAACGACGTGGTCGCGATGGACAGCCTGACGCGCGCCGGCCGCTTCGCGCCGGGCAAGGATCCGATCCGCAACGTCGCCAACGCCGAGAACCACTGCCCGGCCTCGGGCAACGGCGGTCCGTCGAGCACGCTGCTGGAACTCGCGATCGCGAAGAGCAAGGCCACCGGCATCGTGACGACCGGCCGCCTGACGAGCGGCCCGGCCGCGGCCGCGTATGCGCACATCTGCCATCGCGACGCCGAGTTCGAGGTCGCGCGCCAGGCCGTGCCGAACGGCGCCGGCTTCAACCCCGCGCTCGGGCGCGGCATCGACGTGCTGCTGGGCGGCATCAGCAGCATGTGGCGGCCCTTCGATGCCGCGAAACGCACGAAGGGTCGGCCCGACGCGCGCGAACTGGTCGGCGAGATGCAGACGCTCGGCTACACGTTCGTGTCGGACCTGACGGCGATGAACGCCGCGCCCATCGTCGCCGGTTCGCGCCTGATCGGCCTCTTCGATTTCGCGGAGGACCAGAACGCGATGTCCTACGACCTCGACCGCGATCCGCATCGCGAGCCCAGCCTGGCCGCGATGACGTCGAAGGCCATCGACATCCTGTCCACCCATGCCAACGGCTACGTGCTGGTGGTCCAGGCCGGGCGCATCGATCACGCGCTGCATGCGAGCAACGCGCGGCGCGCGCTGGTCGACACGATCGCGTTCGACGACGCGGTCAAGGTCGCGCTCGAGAAGAGCGACCTCAACCGCACGCTGGTGGTCGTGACCGGCGACCACGACACGTCGATGACGCTGATCGGCGGCGGCCGTCGCGGCAGCGACGTGCTCGGACTGCACCTGAACGCGGTGACCGGCAAGCCCGACGTCGACACCGGCGGCGCGCCGTACACGTCGCTGGTATTCGGGACCGGGTCGAACCGGCCCGACCGGCGCCCGCTGCTCGACTCGCCGACCGTGCTGCAGAAGGACTACCAGCAGGAGGCCGCGATCAGGACGGCCAGCACCACCAACGGCGGCGGCGACGTCGTGTTGCGCGCCAGCGGCGTCGGCGCGGCGAGCTTCCGCGGAACCATCGACAACACGCGGGTGTTCACGCTGATCCGACGGGCGGCAGACCTGTAGTCAGCGGTCGGCGCGCGCGACCCAGGCGATCACCGCGCCGAGACTGCGGAAGTCCGCGACCGAGCGGGCCGCGAGTTGCGGATGCCGGTCGCGGATCATCCTCGCCAGCGCGTTGCCCGGACCGAGTTCGAGGCAGGTGGTCGCACCGCGCTCGACGAGGCCGTCCATGCAGTCGGCCCAGCGGACGGGCTCGGCGATCTGCCTGGCCAGCGCATCGATCGCCAGGGCGCGGTCGCGCACCATCGCGCCGTCGATCCCCGCCACGACGGGAACGGTCGGGGCCATCCAGGTCCTGCGCTCGAGACCGGCGCGGAACGGATCGACTGCCGTACGCAGCAGCGGTGTGTGCGCGGCGACACGGACCGGCAGGCGCTGCGCGGTACCGCCGCGCGCGTCCACCGAATGCACCAGCGCATCGAGCGCGCTCGCGACGCCGCCCACGACGAAATGATCGTCGCCGTTGACGATCGCGACGAAGGCACCGCTGCTCGCGACCAACGCGTCGAGTTCGCGTCGCGACAGCCCGCGCACCGCGGCCAGTCCGTCGTCGGTGCCGCTCGCATCGTCCATGACGGCGGCGCGCAGCCTGGCCAGCGCGATGGTGTCGGCCGACGACAGGCTGCCCGCGCACGCGTGGCTCGCGAGTTCGCCGACGCTGTAGCCGGCGCACAGCGACATCGACACGCCGGCCGCGGTGAGCCGCGGCGCGAGCAGCGACCAGACGATGTCCTGGAACGCGCAGATCAGCGGCTGCGCGATCGCGTTGTCGAACATCGACGGCCCGGCGTCGGTCCGCTTGGTTGCCGCGACCACGTCGAACCCTGCACAGGCGCTCGCCTGCGCGATCAGCGGACCCGCATCGGGTTCCGCCTCGACGATGTCGAACATCGACGGGTTCTGCCCTCCCTGCCCCGAGCACAGGACGGCGAGGCTCAACGCGACGACCTCACGGCGTCGCATTCACGACCGACGAACAGCGCGGCAGCGAGCAGGTCGGCGCTGCCGCCGGGGCTGAGGCGACGCACGACGAACGCGCGACCGATGCACCGCAGCGCGACGTGGCGATCGGCGCGGCGGACCCCGCCGGTCGCGAGAAAGTCCCGTGCGGTCGCCCGCGCGTACGCCAGCCCTTCGCGTCCGCCGCGATAGAGCAGGTTGGTGTCCTCGATCGTCGCGATCGACGTCATCAGCGCGTGCAGGCGCGCGTCGCGTTCGTCGAGGCCGGCGCGGCGCGCTTCGACCAACGCGGGCCACACCACCTCGAAGAGAGACGGAAAGCCGTCGGCCGCTTCTCGGCGCGCACCGCCGGCGCCGTGTCGCATCGCCATCTCGCGACCGTGCGTGACGTCGGTCACCGGTCGCATCCGCAGCGAACCTCCCCAGCGCTCGCGCAGCGTCGCGCGGAGGCTGGCGGCCGTGACGACGACGCCGCGGGCCCTGCAATGCGCGGCCGATGCCGCGAGGAGGCCGAGCGTGAAGAGCGCGCCGCGATGCGTGTTGACGTCGCCGGTCGCCCGCCGCATCGCGCGTTCGGCGTCGCTGCCGATGGCCTGCAGGCGATCGAAGGCCGCGCCCGATGCGGCCGCCGACGCCAGCGCCGCGAAGCCGTGGCGCAGCGCGAAGAGGCTGCGCAGCATCGTCGTCGCGTCCATGTCGTCGTGGCTGCCGCCGTCGCCGGGGCAGACCAGTCCGGGCTTCGGCGACAGCACGAGTTCGGCATGCAGGCTCGCGACCGCGTGACGGGCGATGGTCTGTGCGTCGCTGCGCGATGCCGTCGCCGCATCCTCGCGTTCGAGCGCCGCCTTCACGCCGCTTCCCGGCGAGCGCGCAGATCCGCGTACCGGGCGTGCCAGCAGCCGGGCCACGGCGCCAGCGACACGCGGTCCCGATGCTTGACGAGGACGCGGTCCGGCGCGCCGGCCAGTTCGCGCCAGGCGATGCCGTCGCCGTCCGGCAGCAGCAGCTCGCCGTCGGGCCGCAGGCCGCTGTCGGACTCCCATGACGACAGCAGCCCCAGCACGCGGTTCAACTGTTCGATGCCGTCGGCGGTCCACAGCAGGTCGACATCGGACGTCGCGAACACATAGGATTCGCCGGAGATCGCCTGCCATGCGAGCGAGCCGTAGACATGGAAGCGCGCATCGATGCGCGAGCCGCGATCCGCGAGGTCGCGCAGCGCGGCGCGCCATTCACTCGGCGCACGGTCGATCACATCGTCGAGCGTCGACGGCGGCGCACTGCGGAGGATCGCG
>JBBRRW010000065.1:0-15610 GCA_038245975.1 Burkholderiales bacterium | reverse complement strand
TCGAGATCGACCTCGATGATGCCGACCTCGGTGATGCGGTCCTCGACCGGCGAGCCTCCGGTGGTTTCGAGATCGACGAAGGCCAGGCGCATGAGGAAAGGGAAGAAAGACGGCGCGACAGAGCGGAAAGGAAGCGGCTCGGAAACAGCGACGGGTTAGAGGGCATCGACCCGGAGGACGAAGCGGCGCGCGTCGCCGGTGGCCGGCACTATCCGAACAGGCCTTGCAGATACCAGAGGGCCTTGCCGGGGACCGCTAGCCGTTCGCGGTAGATCCACACGAGTCGTCCGGCCGTATTTTCGCCGATGAAGTAGTCGCGCGTGGCTGGAGCATCGTCCCACCACCCGGTCTCGATGCGTTCGGGACCGGCCACGAGTTCGACCGGCAACGATTCGAAGAGGGGGCGATGCGCACGAACCTCGAGCTGCCGCGGTTCCGCCAGCAGCCACGCGGGACGCGGCCCGGATGCACAAGCCGATGCGGAGACCCGGGAACCGCCCTTGATCTCGCGACGGTGCGCGGTCTCGTCGGTCTCGCATGCGACGACCGCCGCTGCGTCGCCGCGTGACTTCGCCGGACCCTTGAGCGCGCGCGTGCGGACGGACGATGCGACGGCCACGCGGGCTTCGAGCACATCGCCGCCGACCTCGCGCCATGCGCGCTCGGGGCGGTAATCGGCCACGCGCTCCAGTCGGGACATCGCTTCGGAACCCAGGCGGGCCGTGAGTTTCTCGAGCAGTCGCGCCAGGGTCTCGTCGGCGCCGTCGCGTTCGGGGAAGAGCGTGCCGTGAGCTTCCTGCTCCTCGACGATGACCGGGGCCTCGAGCGCCAGTTCGAGCACCGGCGCCTTGAGTTCGAGACGGGACAGACGCTCGCGAACCAGCGTGCCGAGGCGCGCGAGATCGCTGCTCGGCGTCGCGAGTGCGATCGTGACCGACGTGGGCTCGATGGCGTCGCGAGTCCATCGATCGTGATGCAGCATCAGCGTGAAGCGACGCACCGCGGCCCGTCGCGCCGTCAGCCACCCGGCCATCTGCGCGAGCAGACGCTGACTCGCGAAGACCAGGGCCTCGGCATTCTCGACGCGGGCCATCAGCTCGATGCGCGTGTCGAATCGGGAGGGCGCCTCGAACAGGACCTGCGGATCGGGCTTGTCGCCCGCGGCGCGCGCGAGCTCGTCGATGAGGTTCGGGCTGAAGCGGCGCGCGAGTCCCTTGACCGGAAGCCGCCGCAGGTCGGCGAAGGTGTGGACGCCGATGCCGTCGAGCCGGTTCAGGGACGAGCGCGTGGATTCGAGATGGACGATCGGCAATGCGTCCAGCGCGGCCATGAAGTCCCGCGGAGGCTGGGTCCCGGCGCCGCGCGCGGGCAGCGGCCGGCGCTGCGCCCGCAGTCGGCGCTGCGCGTTCTCCTGCGCCAGCAGCCACGCGCCATGGGGCGTGGGCGCCTCGGCCGCGGCGATGGTCAGCCCTTGCACGCGCATCGCGGTCGCGATGCTCTTCTTCAACAGGCCGCGACCGCCGAAGAGCTTGAGACTCGCCGAGATCTCCATGACCAGTCCCGACGCGCGCAACGAGACGATCGGCGTGAATCGCAAGGCGGCGAGCGCGGCTTCGGTCAATGCGACGCGCTCGTCTTCGAGCTTGCGGGCGATCAGGACCAGATCCGGCAACAGCGAAAGGGCGGTGGCAATGCTTTGTCCTGCGAACACGCCGCACGCCTGCGCCTTGCGCGTCGCAACCGCGATCAGCCGTTTGGTACCGTCGAGCTCCGTGACGGCCAGCGCCGGTTCGAGTCCATCGGGCCAGCGTCGCAGGATGCAGTCAAGCGGCAGCGTCGGACAGTAGAGGGCCAGCCAGAGCATGCGATGGAATCGAAGAGAGGTTGGGGGTGACGGGTAACCTGGGAGTCGACTGCCCGGGACCGGGAAGTACCGGCGTCTGTCGCGAGCCCGGGCTGAAGGCTTTCATCCCGCGATGGATCTCGGGAAGCATCAGCGTCAGCGGTCTGGCCAGCACCGGACCGCGGCGTTTCAGCAGCCGCACCGACAGCGTCCGGCGATGCCCGTCGGGCTCGCCGACCGTCAGCTTGAGCCGAAGCGGTGCAGGAGACGCGTGTTGCCCCGCAGCCGATGGACGCATCAGGAAGGTCAGGCCGTTGGCCGAAGCCGCGACCGATTGCAGGCGACGCAGCGCATCGTGACGGGCCAGCGTTTTTTCTTCGGGAAGCCATGCGACCAGAGCGCCGAACGCAGAACTCTTGAGGCTTTCTTCGATGGCCCACAGGCGATCGGCAGGACGCGGCGTGCGGACGACCAGCACGCGTCGCATGTCGATCCCCATCTGTTCCCATCCGGTCGGATCGGGGATGTGGGGGGGGGCCAGCAGCACGATCTCGCGGCCGGCCTGCGTCAGGGACGCGAGTGTCGATGCCAGGAAACGGATCTCGCCCACCCCCGGATGCGCGAGCAACAGTTCGGTCAGGCAACGCGCCGGCCAGCCACCCCCCGGCAACTGTTCGTCGAGCAGCCGGAAGCCGCTCGGCGTCGACGGTAGCGGCGATGTGGACAACGCATCGCCGCGCCAGAAGCGACCGGCCAGGCCGGCCTCGCGCAGCGCGGCTTCGGTGCGGGCGAGGGGCGACTCGATCGAAGCCGGGGTCGCGCGTTCGGAAGGCGGGGAGGCCGGATGGAGCGAAGGTCCGCCGCCCGCAAGCCGGGAAGGGGCGAACGACGCGGTGCCTGGCGGCATGAACGAAGAGCCGAAGAGAGGGAGGGAAGCCATGGACGCCACGGTTGAACGCGAAGGACCGGGCATCAACGCCGGGGCCGGGTGTGACCGATGCGCGGCGAGACGGTCTTGCGGAACAGACCGACCATCACGCCGTGGATCTCGAGATCCTGTTCGGGCCGGATGGGGCTGTAGGAAGGATTGGCTGCTTCGAGATAGAAGCCTCGCTTGTCGCGTGCCAGCGTCTTGAGCGTGAACTCGCCGTCGACGAAGGCGAGCACCACGTCGCCGGGCGTTGCCGAACGGGTCTTCTCGATGATCACGAAGTCGCCTTCATGGATGCCGGCATCGACCATCGAGTCGCCGCGGACATGGAACAGCTCGGTCTCGGACGGCTTGTCGATCAGGTAGTGGTCGATGCCCATCGCGTCACGGCCGCTGTCGTTGGCCGGTTGCGGCATGCCGGCGCGCACGGTGTCGGCGACCGTGCGTTCGAAGAAACGCGCACCGGGCTTGAGCCGCTTGCCGGCGGCCTCTTCGAGGAAGCCTTCTTCCTTGAGCCGGAGGACGATGCGATGGGTCCATGCGCGACCGGCGATGTTCCATAACTTGCCGAGCTCTGTCAGTGAAGGAATGACCCCGTTTAGGACGAAGTAGTCTTGTAGTGCACCGAGGTGGCCGGATAGATTCGAGCGCGGTCTGGGCATGGGAAAAGACGATCGAAAAAGGTGAAGGCAGGGAGAACGAGGACGGAAACGAAGGCTGCGCAAGACGAGTTCGCCTTGGGTGAACGATCGTTCACCAAACGATAGCAGCCGCATTTCGCGTCGTCAACCGTTCGCTTGAAAACTTCGAAACGACCGGTCGGGTCTTGCGGTTTGGACCGGCTGCTCAGCGGGTGCCGTGATCTTTTGAATGATTTGTAGCGATTCCTGAATCCGCCGTGGACGAAGCCTCGTAATACCCGCAGCCACCAGCAACTCGGCTCGGGTTCCAGGGCGATTCCGCTGTGGAGCCGCTAAAAAAAAGTCCGGTCAACCATTTCCAGGAGATACAACGTGAGTGCACCCGATCTGCTTCGATGTGCGAAGCGCCCGCTTGCCGTAATGGCCGGCACGCTCGTCGCATCGATGTTCGCCATCCCCGCCGCACAGGCCTCCAGCCACCGCGAAGCACCCTTCATCACGTCGCAACCGAAAGTCGACGGCACGGACTTCTACATGTTCCGCAGCTACGAGCCGGGGCGCTCCGCGTTCACCACGGTGATCGCCGATTACCAGCCGCTGCAGAATCCGGGTGATGGTCCGAACTACTACACGATGGACCAGGATGCCCTGTACGAGATCCACCTCGCGCAGGACGGCCACGCCACCGAAGACATTACGTTCCAGTTCCGCTTCACCAACACGCTGAAGGACATCACGCTGCCCATCGGCGGCAAGAGCGTGTCGATCCCGCTGGTGCAGGCTGGTGCCATCTCCGGTCAGAACCCCGCGAACCTCAACGTTCGCGAGACCTACACGGTCACGATGGTGAAGGGCGATCGCCGCACCGGCGCGCGCTCTTCCGTGACGGCGGCCGACGGTTCGGTCGCGTTCGAGAAACCCGTCGACAACATCGGCGACAAGACCTTCGGCAGCGCGACCGGCTATGCCGCCTACGCGGCCGCGCACACCTACGCCATCAACGTCCCGGGCTGCACCACGGCCGGGCGGATGTTCGTCGGTCAGCGCAAGGACCCGTTCGCGCTCGCGCTCGGTCAGGTGTTCGACCTGATCAACCTGAATCCGCTGGGCCCGACCAGCGGCAACCGCGACTACCTCGCACAGAAGAACGTGACGTCGCTGATCCTCGAACTACCGACTTCGTGCATCGTCGGCACGAGCCCGATCATCGGCGGCTGGACCACGGCCAGCATGCGCCAGGGTCGTCTGCTGTCCGGCAATCCGGCATCGGGCTACGCGAACGTTCCGAAGAACGGCGGCGCCTGGGTCCAGGTCTCGCGTCTCGGCATGCCGCTGGTCAACGAAGTCGTGATCGGCCTGAAGGACAAGGACAAGTTCAACAGCTCGAAGCCGAGTGCCGACACGCAGTTCGCCGACTACGTGACGAACCCGACGCTGCCGGCCTTGATCCAGATCCTGTTCCCGAGCGCTCCGGCCCCGACCAACTTCCCGCGTACCGACCTGGTGGCGGCGTTCCTGACGGGTATCACCGGCGTCAACAAGGTGACCGGTGGCGCGACGGCCGAGATGTTGCGTCTGAACACCGGCACGGCGGTCACGCCGATGGCAACGCAGAACACGCTGGGCGTTCTGGCGGGTGACTCGGCAGGCTTCCCGAACGGTCGCCGTCCGGGTGACGACGTCGTCGACGCGTCGTTGCGTGTCGCGATGGGTGCACTGTGCGTGGCAACCGGTACTGCGGATGCGCTGGGTGTCGGTTGCAAGCCGTCCGATGCACCGGCCGGCGCTGCGCCGCTGACCGACGGGGTGCCGCAGAACGCGAGCATGTTCCTGAATGCGTTCCCGTACCTCAACACGCCGATCCCCGGTTCGCCGTGATCGTCCGAAAAGGAAAATGACCATGCAAGCTCTGAGCACATTGCGTCGTGTCGGTCTGGGAATCGCGGGGCTGGTGATCGTGACCACGCTGGCGTCCTGCGGCGGCGGTAACGACGACGGGGGGCCTGCTCCCGTCACGCCGGTGTCCAACACGCCACCGGCTTCGGCATCGGCCAGCGTGGGCGGCTTCATCGCCTACCTGAAGACGCTCGTCGTCACGATGCCTGAGACCACCGAGCCGCTCGACGTCGCGACGTTCGTGGCGCCGACGGACGATACGGGTCCTTTCGACACGACCATCTGAGTCGCTTCGGCGCCGGTCCATGGTCGGGCCGGTGAATGAAGAGTTACTGTGCGGCGCCCGGCCTGTGGTCGGGCGCCGTTCCTTTGATGTGGACCCCATGCGTTCCTGCGCACCATTCTTCCTGCAGGTCAGTGCCCGGTCGATGATTGGATGCTGGCTGCTGATCGCTACAGCCGGCATTGCTATGGCGGCTCCGAGCGTGCCTGCCAGCGATACCGAGGTCGTCGAACATCTGCCCGCGCGATTGACCGGCATGACGCGCCTGCTGCGCGATGTCGCCGGCAAGTCGAACACCGATGCGGCCGCGACCGCGCGCTCCGATCCCGGGCAGGCCGCGGCGCGCGGACTCGCGCTGCTGAACGAAGCCCGCGATCGCGGCGACCCCCGCTATGCCGGCTATGCGCTGGCCACGATCGCGCCGTGGCGCAACGATGCGAACGCGCCGGCATCGATCGCCATCCTCGCCGCGACGCTGGCGCAGTACCAGCACGACTTCGACGGCTCCCGCCGGATGCTCGAGGCCGTGCTCGCACGGGAGCCCGGCAACCCGCAGGCCACGCTGACGCTCGCGACCATCGCCCGGGTCCAGGGACGGTATGCCGATTCCGATCTGCGGTGCCGCGAAGTCGCGGTGCCCGTTTATCGGGCCGCGTGTCTGGCCGAGAACATGGCGCTGCGCGGACAGGTCGACGAAGGCCGCCGGCAGATCGCGGTGCTGATGGCACTGCCCCAAGTCCGGTCGCTGGCCGGGGCCTCGCTGCGGCAGTGGCTGACCACGACGCTGGCCGAACTCGAGGAGCGGGCCGGCAACGACGCCGCGGCCGAAGCCGCGTATCGCCAGGCGCTCGCATTGGGTCGCGACAGCTACCTGACGCTCGACTACGTGGACTTCCTGATCGGGCACCGGCGCTATCCGGAGGCCGAACGACTGCTGGTCGCGGAGCCCCGACCGTATGGTGACGGCGTTCTGCTGCGGCTGGCCATCGTGCAGAAGGGCGCGAAGGAAGCCGATGCGAAGGCGTCGGCCGACGAGCTGCGCGATCGCTTCGAGGCCGCGAAAGAACGCGGCGACGCGATCTCGATCCATGGCCGCGAACTCGCCCGCGCGCTGTTCGCGGTACAGAACGATGCGAAGGGCGCCGTGGCGGTCGCGCGCGACAACCTGCGCATCCAGAAGGAGCCCGCCGACTTCCTCGTGATGGCCGAGGCGGCGCGCGCGGCCGACGACCGCGAAGCGTTGCGCGAAGTGGCGGCGCAGGCAAGGGCGGTTGGCCTGGTCGATCGAAGGCTCGCGGCGATCGTCGGGCCATGAGCGCGCTCGGCGGATCGATCGTCGCCTGGACCCGGCGCGCGCTGTTCGTCGTCGGCGTGATGCTCGCTGTCGTCTCCGGCGGCGCCTACGCCCACAAGCCCAGCGACGCCTACCTGTTCATCACGACCGGCGACGCGTCGATCGACATACGCTGGGACATCGCGCTGCGCGACCTCGATGCCGGCTTCGACCTCGACGCCGATGGCAATCGCGAGCTGACCTGGGGTGAGGTCAAGGCGCACTTCGACGAGATCGACCGGTATGCGTTGTCCAGGCTGACCATCGACGACGGCCGCTGCGTGCCGAAGATCGTCGACCACGCGCTCGATCGCCACAGCGACGGCGCGTATCTCGTGCTGCGCCTGACGGCGGCCTGCAAGACGGTCGACCACCTGAAGATCGGCTATACGCTGTTCACCGAGATGGATCCGACCCATCGCGGGATCGCGAAGGTCGCGTTCGGCGCGGCGGCACCGCTGCTCGTCGTGCTCGATCCGGCGAGCGGCCCGGTGACGCTCGAAGGTCCGGTAGCGGCGGGCGCGGCCGGCAACGACAGCCCGTTCGCGCAGGGCTTCTTCCCCGCCGGCGTGCATCACATCCTGATCGGCTACGACCACGTCCTGTTCCTGATCTGCCTGCTGCTGCCGGCCGTGCTGGTCCATCGCAACGGTCGATGGGTGGCGGTCGATCGATGGAGCGAAGCGACACGTTACGTGCTCGTCACCGTGACGGCGTTCACGATCGCCCACACGATCACGCTGGCGCTCGCGGGACTGCGCATCATCGAGCTGTCGCCGCGGCTGATCGAGCCGGCGATCGCGGTGACGATCATCTTCACGGCGCTCGGCAACATCCGCACGAACCGCTTTCGCGAGAGCGCGGCGATGCCGTTCGCGTTCGGTCTCGTGCACGGCTTCGGCTTCGCGGACGTGCTGCACGAGCTCGACCTGCCGCTCGGTCAGTTCGTCTGGGCGCTGCTGCGCTTCAACCTCGGTGTCGAAGCGGGCCAGCTGCTGATCGTGTCGGTCGCGCTGGTCCCGCTCTACCTGCTGCGCCGCAAGCCCTGGTACCGAAGCCGGGTGCTGGTCCCGGTCTCGGTGCTGGCGATCGGAATCGCGTCGGTGTGGTTCGCCGAGCGGGTGTTCGACTTCAAGGTGTTACGGTTCTGAGCCGGGCGCGACGTCAGCCGCGTCCGCCCATCAGCTTCTTCAGCAACGGCGTGATCAGCAGCAGCACGATGCCGGCGCCGATCGAGCTGCCGACCAGGAACCAGTAGAGCGGGATCTGCGTCGTCGTCAGCATCTCCTCGAGCGAGCCGGCCAGGTAGTTGGCGACGAAGTTGGCCATGTACCACATGCCCATCAACATCGCGGCCAGGCGCATCGGGGCGAGTTTGGTCACCATCGACAGGCCGATCGGCGAGAGGAAGAGCTCGCCGACGGTGTGGATGACGAACACCATCACCAGCCATTCGGGGCCGACCTTGCCGACCGCCTGAGCGCGCGAGGCGGCGATCGCCAGCACGATGAAGCCGAGGCCGAGGATGATCATGCCGAGGCCCATCTTGGCCGGTGTGGGAATCGCGAAGCGCGACGAATCGATGCGCGTCCACATCATCGACAGCAGCGGACCGAGGGCCACGATTGCGAGCGGATTGATGGCCTGGAAATACGAAGCCGGGATCTCCCAGCCGAACACGACCCGATCGGTCTGCTGGTCGGCGAACAGGCTCATCGTGCCGCCGGCCTGCTCGAAGCCCATCCAGAAGAACACGACGAACAGGCCCATGATGAAGATGGCGACGATGCGCAGGATCTCTTCGCGCGTCAGCGGCTCCACGCCCTCCTTGGGCCCGCGGCGGCTGGCGCCGAACCACAGCGCGCCGATCACGGCGACGACCAGCAGCAACTGCATGCGGCCGTCGAGTGCCCGCCAGTAAGGACTCAACGTGTCCCACGCGGCGAGGAAGAAATAGACCAGCGGGATCATGCAGGCGGCGAACAGACCGATATGGATCCAGTCGATCGTCTCGAGCCGCGACTTGCCGGGCGGCAGGCCCTGGTTGCCGAGGTTCTTCTGTCCGAGCGTGAACTGGATGAGGCCCACGAGCATGCCGACCCCGGCGGCCGCGAAACCGTAGTGCCAGCCGACCTTCTCGCCGAGGGTACCGGCGACCAGCGGCGCGAGGAACGCACCGAGGTTCACGCCCATGTAGAAGATCGTGAAGCCACCGTCGCGACGCGGGTCGTGGGCTTGGTAGAGCGACCCGAGCAGCGTCGAGATGTTCGGCTTGAAGAAGCCGTTGCCGATGATGATCAGGCCGAGCGCGAGATACAGAAGCGGCTCGAAGGCCATCGCGAAGTGACCGAGCGCCATCGTCAGTCCGCCGATCAGGATGGCCTTGCGGCGACCGAGGTAGCGGTCGGCCAGGTAGCCGCCGACGATCGGCGTCAGGTAGACCAGCGCGGTGTAGGTGCCGTAGAGGGCGAGCGCGTCCTTGCGTTCGTAGTGCAGCGCGTTGACCAGGTAGAGCACCAGCAGCGCCCGCATGCCGTAGTAGCTGAAGCGTTCCCACATTTCGGTGAGAAACAGCATCGGCAGCGCTTTCGGATGGCGGTCCGGCAGCGCGGTGGCGGGCTGGGCGGGGTAGTCGGTCAGAACGGTCATCGTGCGAGGCCTTGGATCGAAGGCGGCATTATCAGTGCCGTGCCCCGCGACGACGGCAACATCGCTGGAGCCCGTTGCGTGCGCGCGTCAGGCCAGGGGTTGGCCGGTCAGGCGTTCGAGCGTGCGCAGCGGCGACGCATCGACGTCTGCGATGCACGAAAGAGGCAGACGATAAGTCTGTTCGAACATGAACTGCCCGGACATCGCCGCATGCATCACCTGGTCCGAGAAGCAGATCCACGTGGTGCCCGGCATGAAGTCGATGGCGCGTTGCGGACAGGTGCGCTGGTAGTCGAGGTCGGCCTTCGCGAGATCGTGTAGCTGCAGCATCAGGTGGTCGTAGGCGGAGCGGGGCCGCTTCGTGATGCCGAGCTTGTTCAACAGCCACGCGCCGCCCGGCGGCAGGCTGCGCGTACGCGGAAGGAAGCGCTCAGCCATCGATGCGAACGGTTCGCCGACCCGCCAGCCACGCGGCAGCGTCTGCGGATGCACGTTGGTGAAGACGCGCAGGATGCGTTCGCCGTGCGTCGGGTTGGACGGGAAGGCATCGACGTGCAGACGCGTGTCGTCCTTGCGCCACGACAGCGCCTTGCCCGACGACGTATCGCCGATGGCGCGCGGCCTGAAGCTGGTGCCGGTCGCATGTGATCGCGCGCGATAGGCCGGGAAGAGGCCGTCGATCAGTGCGTGGCTCTCCGCGGCGTAGCGTTCGATCATCGACGCGACCGCGTCGCGGGTCGTGCCTTCGGCCGTCGTGCCGGTGATGCCCGTGCGGCCGGCCCGGATGTAGATGCTCTTGCGCGCCGCGTCCGCCAGCGACGCGTCGAACAGCGCACGTTCTTCCTGCGAGACCGCGAAGGACAGGGAAGGGCAGGCCACGACGCCGCCGCGCTCGATGACCGCCTGCAGCGCCGCGGCGGGCGGCTGGTCGTGCCATGCGTCGATCGGCGAGGTCTCGATCCGGGTGACCTCGATCGTCGCATCGCTCATGGGTCGAGATGCCGCGGATCAGGCCGCGAGCTTGAGGACTGCCTGGTATTCGGCGGCCGTCACCGGCGTGATCGACAAGCGATTGCCGCGTTGAAGCACCACCATGTTCGCAAGGGCCTTCTGCTCGCGCAGTTCGGCGAGCGGGATCAGCCGGGTCTTGCGCGTCACGCGCACGTCGACCAGCATCCAGCGCGGCGTCTCCTGCGTGGCCTTGGGGTCGAAGTACTTGCCCTTGGCAGCGAATTGCGTGTCGTCCGGGTAGGCCGTGCTCGCCACTTCGGCGATGCCCGCGATGCCCGGCTCCGGGCAGCTCGAGTGATAGAACAGCACCGGATCGCCGACCTTCATCAGGTCGCGCATGTAGTTGCGCGCCAGGTAGTTGCGCACGCCGAACCAGGCGACCGTGGCGTTCGGCATCGCGAGCACGTCGTCGACCGAGACTTCACCCGGCTCGGACTTCATCAACCAGTGTCTCATCGGAAGCATCGACCTCGACCGCAGGCGACGAACCGGCTGTCCGGCATCGTCGCGCGACACGAAAAAGAACGGCCGACGAGAGACTCGTCGGCCGCTGACATAGGGCCCCGCCGATGCCGCCAGGCCGTCTTCCTGAACCGGTAGGTCCAGGGGGTCGCAGTCAACGGTACCTTAGGTTCATCCAACGAGGGATGATCACAACAGCACCGCGATGTTCCACAACCAAGTAACACAAGTTGGTACAGGAAAATTGGCCTAAAGCGAACACAGCAGGGTAATCGAACTGGTGATGCAGACTGATGCTACGCGTTGCGTTCAACGTCGGTCGGTTCGGTGTTCAGAACAACCGCTCCTGGTTGGCCAGAGCGGTATCGAGCAGTGCGTTGATGGATTGCATTCTACGCAGAATCTCGGGGTCGGCAACTGAGGTCGTTGCAACCGCGTCGCTCTGGTCCGCGGGCCGCGGCTTCGCAGGCGTATCGGCAGCGGCGTGCGACAGCAGTTCGCCGGCGATGTTGAGTGCCGCGAACACCGCGATCCTTTCGGTCCCGGCGATCTTTCCCTGGTCGCGGATGGCCTGCATGTTGGTGTCGACATGGGCTACCGCCGCGAGCAGCGTATCGCGCTCGCCCGGCTCGCACGAGAGGCGATAGTCGCGTCCGAGGATCTGTACCGTCAGATGGTCCATTGCTGCAAGGGCTTTCAGGAGTCGGCAGGCATGCGTGCGATCAGCGACTCGACCCGGTCGCGGGCGCTGTCGAGGCGATCCCGTAACAGCTGGTTCTCGCCGTCGCGCTGGTCGATCGCGATGCGCAATGCCTGGTTCTCATCGCGCAACGTGGTCACGATGCGCGCGAGCGCGGCGACGCGTTCGGCAATGCGGTCGAGTTCGGTGACGAGCGCTTGAGACATGTCGCGATGCTAGGAGCGATGCTCATGCAGCGTCAAGGCGAAGCTGGGCGCAGTCCGGTGCGACGACGTGCGTGCAACAGCTCAGCCCAGGTCGATGACGTTTGACGGAGCCCATGTCGGCCCCTAGACTTGCGCCCGCTTGGTGCTCGGGTGAAGCGTTCTTCATCCAGAGAAACGGGAAACAGGGTCGAACGGCAGAAGCCGATCGCAACCTGTGCTGCCCCCGCAACGGTCAGCAGGCGCATCGTCGATTCGACGATGCAGTCGCGTCGATCACCACTGTGCTTCGTGCATGGGAAGGTGGACGCGGCGGTCCTGCCAGCCCGGATACCGGCCAAGCAATCGTCGGGAATGTCGCGGTGGGCGATGTCCGGCCGCGCCTTCCATCGGCAGACCGTCGGGCCTGGTCGCGTCCTGGCTCCATCGCCTGCGCCTATTTGGGCCGTGACGTTCCCTTGTTGCCATCACCCCGCGGGGATGCGGGGAATCGGGAGCGTTCACATGCGTCATTGCTTCAATCGTGGTTTCAAACTGGTGCCGCTCGTCTGCGGCGCGGCCCTGCTCGTGCTTTCAAGCAGCGCGCTCGCCCAGGCGGCCGACGTGCTGCCGGCAGCGCCGCTCGATCCGGTTGTCGTGACCGCGTCGCGTACCGCACAGCGGCTCAGCGACGCGCTGCCCGCGACCAGCGTCATCACGCGCGCCGATATCGAGGACAGCCACGCGCCGGACCTGGCGACGCTGCTGCGCGGCCAGGCGGGCTTCGACGTCGCGCAGTCGGGCGGCGTTGGCTCGCAGACTTCGCTGTTCCTGCGCGGCTCCAACTCCAACCAGGTGCTGGTCCTGATCGACGGGCTGCGGGTCAACGCGGTCGGCAGCGGTGCCGCGTCGGTGGCACACCTGATGATCGACCAGATCGATCACGTCGAGATCGTGCGCGGAAACGTCTCGAGCCTGTACGGCTCCGAGGCCATCGGCGGCGTGATCCAGATCTTCACGCGCGGCGGGGCCGACTCGGGCGCGCAGACCAGCGGCGGGGCCGGCGTGACCTACGGCAGCGAACGCACGCGCGCGGCGTCGGTCGACGCCGCGCAGGCGTTCGGTCCGAGCGATGCGCGCACGCGCATCGGCGTCTCCGCGTCGTACCGATCGGCCAAGGGTTTTTCCGCGATCGATGCCGCCCGGGTGACCACGGCGAACCCGGACTACGACGGTTATCGCAATCGCTCGGTGTCCGCCACCGTGACGCAGCATCTCGGCGATCACGAGTTCGGCGCGCGCTACTTCGAAAGCCATGGTCGTCTGCAATTCGATGAATCGAGCGACTACCGTTTCATCGACCCTGCCTACAACGGCCGCATCCAGACCCACGACGAGCGCTCGCGTCAGACCGACGCATCGCTGTACGGCCGGATCAAAGCGAACTCGTTCTGGACCGTCGACCTGCTCGCCGGTCAGTCGCGCGACCTGAGCGCGAACACGTCGTCGAATCCGTTCTCGTTCGTGACCGGCTCGACGACCAGCACCGATCGCCAGTACCGGATCGGCAACACGCTGAGTTTCGGCGAGCACGCGGCCACGCTGGGCTACGAACATCTCGACCAGACCGGGTTTTCGACGTCTTACGGCGACGGCGTCGAGGGCGCTACGTTTTCGCGCAAGGTCGACAGCGTGATGGCGGGGTACACGGGACCGCTGTTCCTGCCGGCGAACTGGAACGAATTCCAGTTCAACGCACGTCGCGATCGCTATTCGGACTTCGGCAATGCGACGACCGGACTGCTCGCCTACGGCCTGAAGTTCGCGACCGGCTGGAAGGCCGTCGTCCAAGCCTCCACGGCGTTCAAGGCGCCGACGTTCAACGAACTCTACTTCCCGTTCTTCGGCAACCCCGCGTTGAAAGCGGAACGCGCCCGCAGCGTCGAACTGGGCCTGCAGTACGCGCAGGACGCCAGCCTCGTGCGCGCCGCGCTGTTCCGGACCCGGACCGACGACCTGATCGTCTTCGATCCGAATACCTTCCTCGCGAACAACATCGCCAGGGCGAAGGTGGCTGGCCTCGAACTCACGGGTCGCACGATCATCGACGGATGGAGCCTCGCCGCCAACCTGACCTTCGCGCGGCCGGTCGACGAGGATACGAGGCAGGTGCTGCTGCGCAGGGCGACACGCAACATCGGCTTCGCCATCGCGAAGAGCTACGGTGCGTGGCGCCTGACCGCCGACGGGCAGATCGCCGGCGCGCGCTTCGATTCGGACATCAACACCTTCTCGCGGACCGGACTGGCCGGCTACGGCGTCGCCAACTTCGGCGTGCGCTATCGGGTTGTGCGGGGAACGACCGTCGGCGTCGCGGTCACCAACGCGTTCGATCGCCGTTACGCACTGGTCGACGGCTACAACACGGCCGGGCGCGTCACGACGCTGTCGCTGGCCACGCGCTACTGACGGCGCGCTTCAGGCCCTGGGCCACAAGACCATCTGCGTGCAGCGGAACAGCGCGATGATCTCGCCTTTGGAATCGGTGACGGTCGCGTCCCAAAGCTGGGTGCTGCGACCGCCGTGCACGAGGGTCGCATGCGCGACGATGCGGCCTTCGAGCGCGGTGCCGAGAAAATTGCTCTTCAGCTCGATTGTGGTGAAACCGTTCGCACCGTCGGGCAGATGCGCCATGCAGCCGTAGCCGGCCGCGGTATCGGCCAGCGCCACGACGCTCGCCGCGTGCAGAAAGCCATTGGGTGCGAGGTGGCGCGGCTCAACCGCCATCGACAGGTCGATGGAGCCGTCGGCGATCGCGTCGACGGTGATTCCGAGCGTGCCCGGGAGCGTTCCGGCCTGCCGTGCGCGGAAGCTTTCCGGCTGGTATTCGGGCCTGCGTTTCGACATGGCTTTTTTTGACCCTCGGGCAGCGTCCTTGCTTTAAAACCGTGGATGGAGTATAAAGGCGCGGCAAAATTTTCAAGTCAAGTCTGTTGGTCGTTCGTCAACGCGGTCGCTGTTCCGTGGTTCGTCGGTTGTCCATTTCTTCCCTTGATAGTTCTGCACCCACTCGCGCGATCACTCGCGCAATTTATTTCTTTGCAAGGAAAGTAATATGGCAACCGGTACCGTAAAGTGGTTCAACGACGCTAAGGGCTTCGGCTTCATCACCCCGGACGAAGGCAGTGGCGATCTGTTCGCGCACTTCTCCGAAATCCAAGGTAGTGGCTTCAAGTCGCTGCAAGAGAACCAGAAGGTCTCGTTCGAAGTGACCAAGGGCCCCAAGGGCCTGCAGGCTTCGAAGATCACGCCGCTGTAAGCATCACGCTTCTGGCGACACGATCTCAGGATCGGCAGTCTGATTCGGAAAAGCGCACCTTCGGGTGCGCTTTTTCTTTGGGGAAGTGATGTTCGATCGACGCGTGGGAGAAACAGCGTGAGCCAGCCCGAAGACCCGCTCCATCCGCCGCCCGTGCTGCCGTTCGCGGTCGACGACGTGCCTTGGGAAGAGTGGTCCGAAGGCGTCCGCTTCGGTGGCCGCGTCAAGCCGCTCGGTTCGCTCGCCGGCGGTTCGCGGGTCGGCGTCCTGATCGAAGAACTGCCGCCGCACCGGCAGTCCGTGCCGTTGCACTGGCACACCCACGAGGAGGAGCACATGTGGTTCCTGGCCGGGCGTGCC
>JBBRRW010000064.1:0-15879 GCA_038245975.1 Burkholderiales bacterium | reverse complement strand
GCCGCGCCGGGTGGCACGGAACGTTCGGCGATGACCGCGAGAAGCTCTTTCTTGGAGGCGGCTCTGGCGCTTGTCCGTCCGAGGCGACAGGCAAACGAAGACATGTCGGCTGTTGCGAAATCGCAAATTGCGTTGGTCTGCGATCGAGCGACGTGGGGCTATGTATCCGGTCCATCGACGCTCCCTTCGCCCGCAACACCGGAAAAAACGCGTTTCCCGCCGGTTCACGCGGATGCCCCGCGAGTGCGTCTGCGCAGGTCGTTTCAGGTTCTCGTTCACGTTGCCGCTTCACCCGCTCACGCTGTCGTCTCCGACTCTGCATGGGGAAGTAGATCGTGTTTCACGACAAGCCTTCCGTCCTCATCGTCGACGACACGCCGTCGAACCTGAATCTGTTGAGCGACGTGCTCAAGGACGACTACCGCATTCGCGTGGCCGTCGACGGCGAGAAGTCGTTGGCCATCGCGCGGTCCGCCGAACCGCCGGAAGTGATCCTGCTCGACGTGATGATGCCGGGGATGGACGGCTACGAGGTCTGTCGCCAGCTCAAGGCACAGGCGGCGACGCGCGACATCCCGGTCATCTTCGTGACGGCGATGAGCGAGGTCGAGGACGAGACCCGTGGGCTGGAGCTAGGCGGGGTCGACTACGTCACCAAGCCGATCAGCCCGGCGATCGTCAAGGCGCGACTGAAGGCGCACGTCGCGCTGTCGCGCCAGGCCCGCCAGCTCGCTGCGATGGTCGGCCGGCTCGAAGCGCAGGCAGCCGAGCTGCAGCAACTGAACCGCACGCTCGAGGAGCGCGTGACGCACGAAGTCGGCAAGGTCGAGCTGCTGGGACGCCTGAAGCGCTTCTTCTCCCCGTCGGTCGTGGACCTGATGCTGTCGGGCGACACAGACGATCCGCTGAAGAGCCATCGTCGCGAGATCGCCGCCGTGTTCCTCGACTTGCGCGGCTTCACGGCGTTCACCGAGACGTCCGACCCCGAAGAAGTGATGACCGTGATCGCCGAGTATCACGAGGCGATGGGTCGCCTCGTGATGGAGTTCAGCGGGACGCTGGAACACTTCGCGGGCGACGGGATGATGATCTTCTTCAACGATCCCGTGGAGATCGAAAACCCGGCCGAGGTCGCAGTGCGGATGGCGATCCGCATGCAGGATTGCTTCGCAATCTGCGATCGCGCCTGGTCGAAGCGCGGCTACAAGCTGGCGATGGGCATCGGCGTCGCGCAGGGTTACGCGACGATCGGCGCCATCGGCTTCGAAGGCCGCCGCGACTACGGTGTCATCGGCAACGTGACCAATCTCGCTGCGCGCCTGTGCGCGGAGGCCGCGGGCGGCCAGATCCTCATCTCGCAACGCGTCTTTGCGTCGATCTCCGACGTCGCGACCGCGGAGTCCGTGGGCGAGCTCACGCTCAAGGGCTTCCACAAGCCGATGATGGCCTACCGGGTCGTTGGCCTGTCGCAAGCCCTGTCGGCGTCGGTGCCTTGAGCGCGCGTCCGATGCGGCTCAGGCAGATCTCCGCGTGGTTCTTCGCCTGCGTGATCCTGTCGCTGGCGGCCAACACCATGTTCCTGCTGCTGATCCGCTCGTCGTATCACAGCGTGATCGACGCGCAGAGCCATCGTCAGGCCTCTCTCGACATCGTCAACGACCTGCAGCAGGAAACCGAACGGCTGACGAGCCTGGTCCGTTCGTACACGGCCACCGGCGAGGCGCGCTACCTCATCTACTACGACGACATCCTCGGCGTGCGGATGGGGGAGCGTCCGGCGCCGAAGATCGTGGACCCGCAGGCGTACTGGGACAACGTGATCGCCGGTAAAACCCGGCACGCGTTGCCGGTCGAAGGGCCGAAGCGCTCGATCGCCGACCTGATGAAGGAGCAGGGCTTCAGCCAGGAGGAGCTGGCCGCGCTCAAGCGCGTGATCGATGCGACCAGCGACATGAATCGCATCGAGAAGATCGCCTTCGCCGCGACCGCGGGGCTGTACGACCCCACGACGCGGCAGTTCGTCAACGACGGACCGCCGCAACTCGAATTCGCGTCGAAGCTGGTCAACAGCGCCGAGTACAGCCTGCTGAAAGCCAACCTGTCGACAGCCGCGAACGACCTGGTCACGCTGACCGACACGCGCACGAACGCGGACGTCCGGCGGGCGGAGTCGTCGCTCGAGCGATGGATCCTGTTGTCGATCGTCAGCATGGCCGCGACGATCGTGATGGTCTTCCTGGCGCTGCGGGTCATCAAGCAGCGGGTGCTGGTGCCGATCCATCGCCTCGGCACCAGCGCGAATCGCCTCGCGCAAGGCGACTACGCCACGCGCATCGAGGACCAGGCCAGCGTCGAGGAGCTGTCGATCCTCGCGGGCACGCTCGACTCGATGGCCCGCGCGATCGAGGACGACATCGGCCGCCGCCACGTCATCCAGCACGAGCTCGAGGCGGCGCGCAAGCAGGCGGTCGACGCGACGCAGGCCAAGTCGATGTTCCTGGCGAACATGAGCCACGAGATCCGCACGCCGATGAACGCGATCCTGGGGATGGCCTACCTGGCGCTGAAGAGCGACCTCGACCCGCGGCAACGCGACTACGTCGGCAAGATCCACGACGCGGCGCGCTCGCTGCTCGGCATCATCAACGACATCCTCGACTTCTCGAAGGTCGAGGCGGGCCGGCTTGAGCTCGACGTCGGTCGCTTCCGTGTCGAGGACGTGGCCGGCAGCGCGTTGTCCCTGCTGCGCCAGCGCGCGCACGAGAAGGACATCGAACTGCTGTTCGACGTCACGGAGCCGCATCTGCTCGGCGAGGGCGGCGCCCTGATGGGCGATGCGTTGCGACTCGGCCAGGTGTTGAACAACCTGCTGTCCAACGCGGTCAAGTTTACGCACAGCGGCTACGTGAAGTTGCTGATCAGCGTCGAGGAGCGTACCGATGTCCGCGAGACGCTGCGGTTCACGGTGCGCGACACCGGCATCGGCCTGTCCCAGGAACAGATCGGCCGGTTGTTCCATGAATTCACCCAGGCCGACGGGTCGACGACGCGCCAGTACGGCGGCACCGGCCTCGGCCTGACGATCGCTAAGAAGATCGTTGAACTTATGGACGGAAAGATCTGGGTCGAGAGCATGCCGGGGTTCGGCTCGAGCTTCATCTTCACGGCTTCGTTCCCGTTGACCTCGCCGCCGGCGCCACCCTCGGCACCATTGCCGAGCGCCGATGCGATGCGGGTGCTGGTCGTCGACGATCAGCCCGATGCCAGCCTGGCGCTGGCCGATCTGCTCGGTGCGCTGGGCGTCGGTGCTGCACGAACGAACGGGGTCGAATGCGCGAACGACGGCGAATCCGCGCTGCGCATGATCGACGATGCGGAGCGCAAGGGCCGGCCCTTCGATCTGCTGCTGATCGACTGGGTCATGCCGAACCTCGACGGCGCCGGCGTGTTGCGCGCGCTGCAGGCGCGCAACGGCAAGCAGGGTCCGTTGCCGGTCGTCGTCTCGGCTTACGACTCGGAGATCATCCATCGCACCGCAGAAGATCTCGGCGCCCGGCATTTCGTGGCGAAGCCGGTGCTGCCGGAATCGCTGCGCGAACTGGTGCGATGTCTGGCCGGCGAGGCGCCGACGCGGAAGGATGCCGATACGGTCCGCGAATCCGACCTCGATCTATCCGGGCTCCGCGTGATGCTGGTCGAAGACAACCCGATCAATCAGCAGCTCGCGCAGGAGTTGATGGAAAGCAAGGGCGCCCAAGTCGTCGTCGCATCGAACGGCAAGGAGGCGGTCGACGTCATCATGTCGCGTCCACCGGCGCATTTCTCGGCCGTGCTGATGGACCTGCAGATGCCGGTCATGGACGGCTACGAGGCGACGAGGCGGCTGCGGCTCGATCCGCGTTTCGTGGGGTTGCCGATCATCGCCGTGTCGGCGCATGCCATGGCCGACGAACTCGAGCGCTGTCGCGTGCTCGGCATGAACGCGCACATCAGCAAGCCGATCGAACCCGAACTGCTGTTCTCGACGCTGGCCGGCATCGGTGCGAGCAAATCGTCGGTCCGTCCGGGACCGACGACGTCGGTGCTGTCGAACTCCGGCCGGAGCGACGAGGTGCGCAGCCTGCCGGCCATTGCCGGGCTGGACACGAAGTCCGGGCTCTATCACGCAGGCGGCCGGAATGCGCTGTATATCCAGCTGCTGCAGCGCTTCGCCCGGGACTACGCGGCATTCGCGAGCCGGGTCGAACAGCTGATCGCCCGGTCGGCCTGGGAAGACGCGGCCCGCGAGGCGCATACCTTGAAGGGCATCGCGGGCAGCCTCGGGGCGTCCGAGGTGCAACCGCTGGCCGTGACGCTCGAACAGGCGCTTCGCATCCGGGACGAGTCCGTCGCGATCGCCCGGCTGGCCGCTGTCGGCGCCCGACTGACGCTGCTGATCGATGCGTTGCGCACGCATTTCGTCGTCGAACGACGCGCGCATCCGCGTCTCGCGTCCGACGGTACATTCATCCGGACCGAGATCGACTTCACGAAACTGCCGCAATGGATCGATCGCTTCCGCGATCTGCTGGCCCGCTCGGATGTCGAGGCGAAGGCTCTCTGGGAAGCGAAGCGCGCCGAGGTCCTGGACGTGATGCCGCTGCAAAGCGTCCAGCGCATCTCGGTCGCTCTCGACCAGTTCGACTTCGATCTCGCGTTGCGGCTCGTGTCGAGCGCGACGACTTCGGCGGTCGACCGTGCGTTCGAGATCCGTGAGTGACCGGTCGATGAAAGCGAAGCATCTTTCCCGATCGGTGCTCGCCGCGGTCGCGCTGTGCGGTTCGCAGCCGTCTCTGGCGCAGTTCGACTACGCCCTCTCCGGCTTCGGAACGGTGGGGTACGCGACGTCCAACCGGCCCGAAACCTACGATCGTTATATCAACGATCGCGGGACCTTCATGCGGGATTCCGTCGTCGGCATGCAGATCGACGCCAAGGCCTTCGACGACTTCGGCGTGACCGTCCAGGTCAAGGGCGCGCCCGCCACGAACAAGGACAGTCGCTACGAGGTCTCCGTGCCCTGGGCCTTCGTGTCGTGGCGCCCCATCAACGATTCGCTGTTGCGTTTCGGCAAGCAGCGGATCCCGTACTACCTCTTTTCGGAATCGTTCGATGTCGGCGCGAGCTACGACTTCGCGCGGCTGCCGATCGAGATGTATTCACTGGCGCCGAGCAACGATCTCGTAGGCGTTTCGTTCCAGCACACCTGGCACCTGCAGGACACCGAGCTCACGCTGGACGGCCTTTATGGCCGCTCCAACAACGATTTCCGCCAGTGGGCAAGAGATCCGATTCCGGGGGTCCAGAATCCGGGCGCGCAGTTCCTGCGCCTGACTTTCAAGGGGGGAGGTCTCGTTCTGACCTACAAGCACGAGGACCGGTTGCTACGCCTGGGCGTGCTGCGGGCGACCATCAGCCCGGCCGATCATTCGCAATTGCCAGCCGACTTTCCGTTCGTGAACGTGGCGACGGGAACCGGTTACTACCAAGTGTCGAACGCTTTCCCGGGACCGGGCATCGCGACTTCGAAGAGTGTGACGACCACGCTGTTCACCTTGGGGGCCAGCGTGGCGCTGCCTGGCCAAGTCACTGCGATCGGCGAGTTCGCGCGGGTCGTCTCGAAGGGAACAACGCGACTGTCGCCGCGCGGCAATCGGGGCTACGCGGCCCTGTTGCGGCCCATCGATCGATGGACGCCTTACGTCCACTACGCATTCCTGAAGTCGCCGCACGGGCAGCGCGATCTCTACACGGCCGTCAACGACAACATGGTCCCACCGTTCATTCCGGGCGCCGCGGCGATCAACGCGTCGCAGCGGGTCGGGGCCGACCAGAACATCGCGTTCAACCAGTCGTCATGGGCTGCCGGCGCGTCGTATTCGCTGACGCCGACCAGCAAGTTCAAGGGCGAGTTCCTGCGCACGCGCGTCCGTTCCGTTTCGCAGTTGCTGGATGTCGCGCCCGGCGACACGCCACGCAACAAGACGATCAACACCTGGTCGCTGTCGTACAGCGTCGTGTTCCAGTAGCCAAGCCGTGATCAAGTTCAATCCGTCCCTCCTCGCGCTGACCCTCGCCTGCCTGGCGGGGGAATGTCATGGGGCAGGGGGCATCGTCGTGATCGGCAATTCGAACGTCGCGAACCTGGACACGGCGACGCTGCAGAGGATCTACACGGGCAAGGCCATCCAGGTCGACGGCGTGTCGGTGACCGCGGTCAACTCGACGAGCGGCAGCGCGTTGCGCAATCGCTTCCTGCAGTCGTATCTCAACGAAGACGACGACAAGTACGTCGCGTACTGGATCAAGAGGCGGTATGCCGGACTGGGGGCGCCGCCCCGTGAACTGGCAAGCAGCAACGCGATCATCAACTACGTCAAGGTGACGCCGGGCGCGATCGGCTACATCGACGAGGCCGAGCTCGAACCGGGCCTCAACGTCCTGATCAAGCCGTAGCTGGCCGCCCGACTACTGGACTGCGGCAATCGCGTCGGCGACCGTGTCGATGTTGTTTTCGTTCAGCGACGCAACGCACATGCGGCCGGTGTTGAGCGCGTAGATCGCGAACTCATCGCGCAGGCGCGCGACCTGCCCGGGCGTCAGGCCCGAGTACGAGAACATGCCGCGTTGCTTCGCGATGTGATCGAAGCTGACCGTCGGCATCCGCTGTCGCAGCCGTTCGACGAGTCCCACACGCATGGCCTTGATGCGGTCGCGCATGCCGCCGAGTTCCTCTTCCCACATCGCGCGCAGTCGCGGGTCGCTCAGCACGACGGCGACGGTCGCGCCGCCGTGCGTGGGCGGGCTGGAATAGTTGGTGCGGATCACGCGCTTCAGCTGGCTCAGGACCCGCGCCGATTCGCCGCGGTCGGCGGTGACGATCGACAGCGCACCGATCCGCTCGCCGTACAGCGAGAAGGACTTGGAGAACGAGCTGGACACGAAGAACTCCATGCCCGAATCGGCAAACGCACGGACGACGAAGGCATCGGCTTCGACGCCGTCGCCGAAGCCCTGGTAGGCGATGTCGAGGAATGGCATCAGCCCGCGGGCCGCGGTGGTCTCGATGACCCGTGCCCATTGCGCCCTGTCGAGATCCGCGCCGGTGGGGTTGTGGCAGCAGGCGTGCAACACGACGATCGTGCCGGCCTTCGCCGACTCGAGCGTGGCCATCATTGCTTCGAAATCGACGCCGCGGGTCGTCGCGTCGTAGTACGGATAGCTGCGCACCGCGAAGCCGGCCTGCGTGAACAGCGCGAGGTGGTTCTCCCAGCTCGGGTCGCTGATCAGGACCTCGGCCTCGGGGTCGAGCTGGTACAGGAAGTCGGCGCCGATCTTCAATGCGCCGGTGCCGCCGAGGGCCTGCGCGGTGACGACCCGGCCATTGGCCAGGACCTGGGCGCCGTCGCCGAACAGCAGCTTCTGCGTCAACACGTTGTACGGCGCGATGCCGTCGATCGGCAGGTAGCTGCGGGCCAGCGGCTTCGTGTTCCGCAGGCTTTCGGCCTCGCGGACCGCGGCGAGGACCGGCACCTTGCCGTCGGCATCGGTGTACACACCGACACCCAGATTGATCTTGAACGGACGGTCGTCCGCGTTGAATGCCTCGGTCATCCCGAGGATCGGGTCTTTCGGCGCGAGTTCGACACTCTGGAATGGCGAGGCAGTCATGTCCGGGAAATATTAGCAATTCACGACAACACTGGGGAGTCGTAGTATTTTGCAACCGATTGATCTGGAACGATTTCCAAAAAAGACTGGATTCGTGCACCCGATCGGCGCGATAATCGCAGCCCCAATGGCGCAGCGCACCAACGATGTTCGAGGGGCGCGTCGCGCGCTTCTTGCGGTGCTGCAAAGCGCACTGTAACCGCACAAATCCTAGCATGGCCGCCACTCTCGCCCCCCAGTCGAACGACGCTGATCTTGTGTCCTTCGCGGGTAGTCCGTTTCAGCTTTTCCAGCCGTTCGCACCCGCTGGGGATCAGCCGCAGGCGATCGACAAGCTCGTCGAGGGGTTGGACGACGGCCTTGCGTTCCAGACGCTGCTGGGCGTGACCGGGTCGGGCAAGACCTTCACGATGGCCAACGTCATCGCGCGCGCCGGACGGCCCGCACTGGTGCTGGCGCCGAACAAGACGCTCGCCGCGCAGTTGTACTCGGAATTCCGCGAGTTCTTCCCGAACAACGCGGTCGAGTACTTCGTGAGCTACTACGACTACTACCAGCCCGAGGCCTACGTGCCGCAGCGCGACCTGTTCATCGAGAAGGACTCGTCGATCAACGAGCACATCGAGCAGATGCGCCTGTCGGCGACCAAGTCGCTGATGGAGCGCCGCGACGTGGTGATCGTGGGCACGGTCTCGACGATCTACGGCATCGGCAACCCGAGCGAGTACCACAAGATGATCTTGACGCTGCGCGTCAAGGACAAGCTCAGCCAGCGCGACATCATCCAGCGGCTGATCCAGATGCAGTACCAGCGCAACGAGGTCGACTTCGGCCGCGGCACCTTCCGCGTCCGCGGCGACGTCATCGACGTGTTCCCCGCCGAGCACGCCGAACTCGCGGTGCGCATCGAACTGTTCGACGACGAGGTCGAGAGCATGCAGCTCTTCGATCCGCTTACCGGCCGCGTGCGCCAGAAGATCCCGCGCTTCACGATCTATCCGGGCTCGCACTACGTCACGCAGCGCGGCACGGTGGTCAACGCGATCGAGACGATCAAGGTCGAACTGCGCGAGCGGCTCGACTGGTTCTACAAGGAGAACCGCCTCGTCGAAGCGCAGCGCCTCGAACAGCGGACGCGCTTCGATCTCGAGATGATGACCGAGGTCGGGCACTGCAAGGGCATCGAGAATTACTCGCGGCATCTGTCGGGCGCCGCGCCCGGCGAGCCGCCGTCGACGCTGATCGACTATCTGCCGGACGACTCGCTGATCTTCTTCGACGAGAGCCATGCGCTGATCGGTCAGCTGAACGGCATGTTCCGCGGCGACCGCGCGCGCAAGCAGAACCTCGTCGACTACGGCTTCCGGCTGCCGTCGGCGCTCGACAATCGTCCGCTGAAGTTCGAAGAGTTCGAAAGCAAGGTGCGCCAGGGTATCTTCGTCTCGGCGACGCCGGCCGACTACGAGAACACGCATGCCGGCCAGGTCGTCGAGCAGCTGGTGCGGCCGACCGGACTGATCGATCCGCGCATCGAGGTGCGGCCGGCGAGCACGCAGGTCGATGACGTGCTGTCGGAGATCAACAAACGGGTCGCGGTCGGCGATCGCGTGCTGGTCACCACGCTGACGAAGCGGATGGCGGAGCAGCTCACCGACTACCTCGGCGAGCACGGCGTCAAGGTGCGCTACCTGCACTCGGACATCGAGACGGTCGAGCGGGCCGAGATCATCCGTGACCTGCGTCTCGGCGTCTTCGACGTGCTCGTGGGAATCAATCTGCTGCGCGAGGGTCTGGACATTCCGGAGGTGTCGCTGGTGGCGATCCTGGATGCGGACAAGGAAGGTTTCCTGCGCGCGGAACGTTCGCTGATCCAGACGATCGGACGGGCGGCCCGGAACATCAACGGAACCGCGATCCTCTACGGCGACTCGATGACCGAGTCGATGCGTCGGGCGATCTACGAGACCGATCGACGTCGTGCGAAGCAGGTCGCGCACAACCTCGAGCACGGGATCGAGCCGAAGGGGGTGATCAAGCAGGTGCGCGAGATGATCGACGGCGTCTACGACTCGACGTCGGCCCGGACGGAACTCAAGGCGGCGCAGGAGAAGGCCCGCTACGAATCGATGGACGAGAAGCACATCGCACGAGAAATCAAGCGCCTCGAAAAGGCCATGCTCGACCACGCTCGCAACTTGGAATTCGAAGAGGCGGCTCGATCTAGGGACCAGCTTGCTCAGTTGAAGCAGCAGGTCTTCGGCGCCTCGGGAGATACCAACTTACTCCCACTCGGGAATGGGAATAGGGCTGCTTGATTCGGGCAGCCGTTGCAGCAATCGTAATGGGTCGCGTTGACCCGCTGACCAATTTGTCTTTATGCACCGGAGAAGGTGACGAACTATGCTGAAGTACGAAGCGTTCAAGATTCTGATCGTCTGCATGGGCAATATCTGCCGGTCGCCGACGGCCGAAGCGGTCTTCCGCCAGAAGGTTTGTGATGCTGGCCTGGAAAAGCACGTCACCGTCGACTCCGCGGGCACTCACGGCTTCCACGCCGGTGAGGCGCCCGACACGCGTTCGACGCGTGCGGCGAAGAAGCGGGGCTACGACATGGAAACGCTGGTCGCCCGCCAGGTCACCAAGGAGGACTTCGCGCATTTCGACCTGATCCTCGCGATGGACTGGGAGAACCACGCGATGCTCCAGCAGCTCGCGCCGCGCCAGTACCAACACAAGATCAAGCTGCTGATGAGCTTCGCGACCGAACACGAATCCGCCGTCATCCCCGATCCGTACTACGGCGGCGCCGACGGGTTCGAAGTCGTACTCGACTACGTCGAGGACGCCTGCATCAACCTCGTCGACTTCGTCCGTCGCCGGATGGCGCAGAAGGCCGCGGCCTGAGGCGGCGACCCCCCCGGGTCGCCTCCGCACCCGGACGATCGACGACCCTTCGGGGTCGTCTGTCATTGGTGCTTGCGCATTGTTGGCCGTGCCGGTCAATACTTGACTAATTTAGTCGGGAATAGTATATTGCGCGTTCGGATCCAGCCGCTGCGAGGGCTGGCCGATTCAGAGGACGACGATTCTGAGTGCGTCCGCAAATCGAAACCCTTACCTCTTTCAAAGCGATGCGTCTCACCACCAAAGGCCGATTTGCCGTTACCGCGATGATCGATCTCGCGCTGCGCGAGCACGCGGGGCCGGTGGCGCTCGCCGGCATCAGCGGTCGGCAGGTTATTTCGCTGTCCTACCTCGAACAGCTGTTCGGGAAGCTGCGACGCAACGCGCTGGTCGAGAGCATTCGCGGTCCAGGCGGCGGATATCGGCTCGGTCGCGCGGCTGCGAACATTTCCGTCGCCGAGATTATCGACGCCGTCGACGAGGCGGTCGACTCGACGCAATGCAAGGGCAAGGAAAACTGCCTCGACGACCGTCGCTGCCTGACGCACGATCTCTGGGCCAATCTCAACACCCACATGGTCGAGTATCTCGATGGGGTCTCGCTCGAAGACCTCGTCGTCGAGCAGCGCGACCGGCTCGTCCGGTGCGAGAAGTCGCCACAAGTGCATGTGCTGCGCGATCGTCGCCCACCATGTGAGAAGACCGCAGACGCCCTGATTAACTAGGAACCTTCAATGCAATCCCCGCTTCCGATCTACATGGACTACTCGGCCACGACGCCCGTGGACCCACGCGTCGCCGAGAAGATGATCCCTTACCTGACGTCGCAGTTCGGCAATCCCGCGTCGCGCAGCCATCCCTATGGCTGGGATGCGGAAGCGGCCGTCGAGACCGCCCGCGAGGAAGTCGCGAAGCTGGTCAACTGCGACCCGCGAGAGATCGTCTGGACCTCCGGCGCAACGGAAGGCAACAACCTCGCCATCAAGGGCGCGGCCCATTTCTACAAGGAAAAGGGCAAGCACGTCATCACGGTCAAGACCGAACACAAGGCGGTGCTCGACACCTGCCGCGAGCTCGAGCGGGAAGGCTTCGAGGTCACTTATCTACAGCCGCAGCCGAACGGGCTGATCACGCTCGACCAGTTGCGCGCCGCGATGCGCGACGACACCGTGCTGCTGTCGGTCATGCTGGTCAACAACGAGATCGGCGTCATCCAGGACATTCCGGCCATCGGCGAACTGTGCCGCGAGCGCGGGATCATCTTCCACGTCGACGCCGCGCAGGCCACCGGCAAGGTCGCGATCGACCTGACGAACTGGAAGGTCGACCTGATGACCTTCACCGCGCACAAGACCTACGGTCCGAAGGGCATCGGCGCGCTGTACGTGCGTCGCAAGCCGCGGGTGCGCCTCGAAGCACAGATGCACGGCGGCGGTCACGAGCGCGGCATGCGCTCGGGCACGCTGGCCACGCACCAGATCGTCGGCATGGGCGAGGCCTTCCGGCTCGCGCGGCTGGAGATGAACACCGAGAACGAGCGCGTGCGGATGCTGCACGACCGCCTGTGGAACGGCCTGTCGGACATCGAAGAGGTCTACCTCAACGGCGACGCCGAGCAGCGCGTGCCGCACAACCTCAACGTCAGCTTCAACTTCGTCGAGGGCGAGTCGCTGATCATGGGCATCAAGGAACTTGCGGTGTCGTCGGGTTCGGCGTGCACGTCGGCCAGCCTCGAGCCCAGCTATGTGCTGCGCGCGCTCGGTCGCAGCGACGAGCTGGCGCACTCGTCGATCCGTTTCACGATCGGTCGCTTCACCACCGAGCAGGACGTCGACTTCGCGATCAACCTGCTGAAGTCGAAGATCGCCAAGCTGCGTGACCTGTCGCCGCTGTGGGATATGTACAAGGACGGTGTCGACATGGAATCGATCCAGTGGTCCGCCCACTGACGGCACGACGTCGATCGCATTGAATGGCCGTTGCGCGATCACGCGCAGCGACACGCGCTTCAGGAGAACAACATGGCATACAGCGAAAAAGTCCTCGACCACTACGAAAACCCGCGCAACGTCGGGTCGTTCCAGAGCAGCGACGACGAAGTCGGCACCGGCATGGTCGGTGCACCGGCTTGCGGCGACGTGATGAAGCTGCAGATCCGCGTCGGCGCCGACGGTCGCATCGAGGACGCCAAGTTCAAGACCTACGGCTGCGGCTCGGCCATCGCGTCGTCGTCGCTCGTGACCGAATGGGTCAAGGGCAAGACGCTCGACGAAGCGATGAGCATCCGCAACACCGCCATCGCCGAAGAACTGGCGCTGCCGCCGGTCAAGATCCACTGCTCGATCCTCGCGGAAGACGCGATCAAGGCCGCGGTGCAGGACTACCGCGCGAAGCACGTGAACGCGGCGTCGGCCGACGCCGGGGCCGGCCGGAAGGTCGAGAAGCAGGCCGCGTGATGACGGCGATGGATACGGTCGCTCCTGCCTACGCATCGGTCGACACCAGCGCGTTCGTGCCGGTGTCGGGCGTCGCGCTGACCGAGAAGGCCGCACGTCACGTCGCGCGCTACATCGAGCGCCGCGGCAAGGGGCACGGGCTGCGCGTCGGTGTCCGCACCACGGGTTGCTCGGGTCTCGCGTACAAGCTCGAGTACGTCGACGAGCCGGTCGCCGAGGACCAGGTCTTCGAGAGCCACGGCGTCAAGGTCTACGTCGACCCCAAGAGCCTGCCGTACATCGACGGCACCGAGCTCGACTTCGCGCGCGAAGGACTGAACGAAGGCTTCAAGTTCAGAAACCCGAACGTCAAGGACGAGTGCGGCTGCGGCGAAAGCTTCCGCATCTGAGCGCAGGCTCCACCGCGCTCGACACAAGGCGGCGCGGCCGCCTTGTTTTTTGAGGGTCGGCCACGAGCCACTGCCGATGGACATTCAAGACAACCACTTCGCATTCTTCGGCCTGCCCGAGCGCTTCGCCATCGATGCGCCCGCGCTCGATCGCGCGTATCGCGACGTGCAGACGCAGGTTCATCCGGACCGCTTCGCCGGCCAGGGCGCGACCGAGCAGCGCGTCGCCCTGCAATGGGCGACGCGCGCCAACGAGGCGTACCGCGTGCTGCGCGATCCGCTGCAGCGCGCGGTCTACCTGTGCGTGCTGCGCGGCCATGACCCGGTGGACGAACGCAACACGACGATGCCGCAGACCTTCCTGATCCAGCAGCTCGAATGGCGCGAAGCCCTCGACGAGGCGCGCGGCAGCGTCGGCGACTCGGCGATCGACGCGCTGCGCGGACAGCTCGATGCGACGCGCACGAAGCTGCGCGACGAGGTCGAACAAGCGCTCGACTGCGACGACGACCCGGCGCTCGCGACCGAGCGCGTCCGCCAGTGGATGTTCGTCGAACGCTTCGGCGAAGACGTGCGGTCGGCGATGCAGCGCGCGGGCGTGCATTGATGGCGCTGCTGCAGATCTCCGAGCCCGGCATGGCCCCGGCGCCGCACCACCGCCGCCTGGCCGTGGGCATCGACCTCGGCACCACCAACTCGCTGGTCGCCACGGTCCGCAACGGCGTGGCCGAAGTGCTGCCCGACGAGGAGGGTCGCGTGCTCTTGCCATCGGCCGTCCGCTACCGCAGCGACGGCACGGCCAGCATCGGTCACGACGCACTCGCGCAGCGGGCGTCCGACCCGCGCAACACGATCGTGTCGGTCAAGCGCCTGATGGGCCGCGGCCGTGACGAGATCGATGTCACCGGGGCGACCGCCTTGCGCTACGACCTCGTCGACGCGGTCGCCGAGCACCCGGGCGGCAACCTGGTCCGCCTGTCGACGGCGGCCGGCGTCAAGACGCCGGTCGAAGTCTCCGCGGAGATCCTCGCGACGCTGCGCCAACGCGCCGAGGACACGCTGGGCGACGACCTGGTGGGCGCGGTGATCACGGTCCCGGCCTACTTCGACGATGCGCAGCGCCAGGCCACGAAGGACGCGGCGCAACTGGCCGGCATCAACGTGCTGCGGCTGCTGAACGAGCCGACGGCGGCGGCGGTCGCCTACGGCCTCGACCATGGCATCGAAGGCACCTACGCCGTGTACGACCTCGGCGGCGGGACCTTCGACCTGTCGATCCTGCGGCTCACGCGGGGCGTGTTCGAGGTGCTCGCGACCGGCGGCGACACGGCGCTCGGCGGCGACGACTTCGATGCGCGGCTGACGGCGCTCGCGATGCAGGCGGCTGGCGTGACGGCCGACCTGCTGTCCGACGCGGAGCACGCGCGGCTCGCCGCGGATGCGCGCGCCGTGAAGGAAGAACTCAGCGACGCGCTGATCGTCGATCTGGCGTTCGACGCGGCCGGCGTGCATCGCCACGCGGCGATCTCGCGCGACGCGTTCGCCGCGGCGACGGCCGATCTGGTCGAACGCACCCTCGATGCGGCGCGGCGCGGCCTGCGCGATGCGAAACTCGACGTCGCCGACATCGCGGGCGTGGTGATGGTCGGCGGCGCGACGCGGATGCCGCAGGTCCGTGCGGCCGTCGCGCGCTATTTCGGCAAGCCGCCGCTGATCGACCTCGATCCCGATCGCGTCGTCGCGCTGGGCGCCGCGATGCAGGCGCATGCGCTGGCCGGCAATCGGGCCGCCGACGGCGACGAGTGGCTGCTGCTCGACGTCATCCCGCTGTCGCTCGGCGTCGAGACGATGGGCGGCCTGGCCGAGAAGATCATCGCGCGCAATTCGACCATTCCCGTCGCGCGCGCCCAGGAATTCACGACCTTCAAGGACGGCCAGACGGCGATGGCCATCCACGTCGTGCAAGGCGAACGCGAACTGGTTTCCGACTGCCGTTCGCTGGCGCGCTTCGAGCTCCGCGGCATTCCGCCGATGACGGCCGGTGCCGCGCGCATCCGCGTGACCTACCAGGTCGATGCCGATGGCCTGCTGTCGGTGTCGGCGCGCGAGATCACGTCGAACGTCGAGGCGCACATCGCGGTGAAGCCGTCGTACGGCCTCGGCGACGAACAGGTCGCGCGCATGCTGCAGGACAGCTTCGGCGCCGCCGACAGCGACATGCGGGCCCGCGCGCTGCGCGAGCAGCAGGTCGAGGCGCAGCGCATCGTCGCGGCCACCGAGTCGGCGCTCGCGGCCGATGCGGCGCTGCTCGATGGCCCGCAGGTCGCGCGCATCCGCTGCGCGATCGAGGCGGTCCGCAGCGTGGGCGACGGCAGCGACCACGCGGCCATCAAGGACGCCATCGATGCGCTCGCGCACGG
>JBBRRW010000063.1:0-15936 GCA_038245975.1 Burkholderiales bacterium | reverse complement strand
TCGCCGTTCGGCTTCTTCGGACCGGAACGCAAGGTCCACGTGCCGTTCACGATCGCCGAAGGACCGCCTGTCGACGTCGTGCTGATCTCGCACAACCACGACGACCCTCTCGACGGCGCCAGCGTCGACGCGCCAGCGCACTAGGCAGGCGGCTCGCCGCTGTTCGTCGTGCCGCTCGGCGCCGACCGCCGGTCGCCATCGCCGTCGAGCGCCCGCGCCTGGCGCCCGATGCGTTCGTCGCATTCCGCCACGGCGCGATGCGCGTGCTCGAAAAGAACGGCACCGCCGTCGTGAACCCGCCGCTCGAAAGCCCGAACGGCAGTCGATGAACCAAGGAGAAAAAAATGCTGCATCCCCAAGCCCGTGGCCTGCTCGACTTGCTGATCGCACGCGGCATTCCGCCGACCGAATCGTTGCCGCACCTCGAAGCGCGCAGCGCCTACCGTGATCGTCGCGGGGTGCTGCAGCCCCTGCCGCAGGACGTGGCGGAAGTGAAGGCCCTGTCGGTCGACGGTCCGCACGGTGCGATCCCGTTGCGGCTCTATCGGCCGAAGGCGGCCGAAGCGGGCCGGCCTTCGCCGGTGCTGGTCTACTACCACGGCGGTGGCTGGGTGATCGGCGACCTCGACACCCACGACACGCTGTGCCGCGAGCTGGCGAACGCGTCGGGCGTGGTCGTCGTGGCGGTCGACTACCGGCTCGCGCCCGAACATCGCTTCCCCGCGGCCTACGACGATGCGCTCGCGGCCACGCAGTGGGTCCACGACCACGCCGCTGCGCTCGGCCTCGACCCGCAGCGGCTGGCGGTCGGTGGCGACAGCGCCGGCGGCAATCTCGCGGCGGTCGTGTGCCTGGCCGCGCGGGACGGCGCGAGCGGGACGCTGCCGATCGCCTACCAGCTGCTGATCTACCCGGCGACCGACATGCGGCGCGAGCATGCGTCGCACGCCGCCAACGGCAAGGGCTACCTGCTGACGAGCGCGACCATCGCGTGGTTCCACGACCACTACATCGACGATGCGCGGCACGACCTCGACTGGCGGGCGTCACCGTTGCTGCACGCCGACCTGAAGGGCCTGCCGCCCGCGCTGGTCGTCACGGCCGGCTACGACCCGCTACGCGACGAGGGGCTCGACTACGCGCAGGCCCTGAGCGACGCGGGCAACCACGTCAGCTACGTCTGCTTCGAGCGGCAGATCCACGGCTTTATCACGATGGGCAAGGTGCTCGACGAAGCGAACACCGCGGTCGCGCTGTGCGCCGCCGAACTGCGACGCGCGCTCGGCTGAGGGTCGCTGCGTCGACGGGATCGGCCGTCCCACGAGTCGCCGTCGGCCGGTTCGCGCGCGCAAAAAAAAAACCCTCGCGGGCTCTTTCTTCGAGCGTCGTCGCGAGGCCTCAGGGCGCCACGCCGCAGGCGATGCGTGCGCCACCGCCGCCGAGCTTGGCCGGTTCGTCCGCGTAGTTGTCGCCGCCCGCATGGATCATCGCGGCATGACCCTTGATGTCGGCGAGCTTGAGGTGCGGTGCCACCACGGCCTTCGTCGCCTTGCCGTTCGCGGCGACCGTGAGGCTCGGCAGGTCGCCCTTGTGTCCCATGCCGTCCGGGCCTGCATGCTTGCCGGTCTTGTCCGGGTCCAGGTGGCCGCCGGCGCCGAGCGCGGGGGTCATCGCGCCGCCCTTGTCGGCATCGGGTGCCGCTTCGCAACTCGGGTTGGCATGCACGTGGAAGCCGTGCTCGCCGGGGGGCAGTCCGCGCAGGGCGGGCGTGAGGCGAAGGCCGGCCGGCGTGTCGACGGCGGTGACGCTGCCGATGGGCTTGTCGATGCCCTCGGCGTTGACGGTGCTCATCGGGATCTTGACGGCCGCATGCGCGGCACCGGCGACTGCGAAGGCGATGACGGCAGAGCCGGCGATGCGTAGACACGTGTGGTTCATGAATCGTCCTTTGTCGAGGGTGGCTGCGCCGGTTCGGTCGAAGTCATCGGACCCGGCATCGACCGCATTGATCACGTGGCCTCGGCGCGCAGGGCGTCATGATGACGCGTTTCGATCGTCATGCCGAGCGCACGCGTTTCGCAGGATGCTCGCTGAAGAGGCGCGGCCCGTTACATCCGATCACGATGGCGCCGGTTCGGTGACTCGGACCCGCAAACTTTCGTGGCAAAGGCGCGTCGCACAGGAAGATTCATTCGAGGAGAGACCATGAACGGAAGAAAGATGTTGCTGGCCGCATTGATCGCATCGCCGTTGCTGATGGCGCTTTCGCCGCAGGCCGCGCAGGCCCAGGCGTCGTTCGATCTGCGAATCGGCACGCCGCCGCCGCCGCCGCGCGTCATCGTGCTGCCGCCGCCGCGCCGCGGCTTCGTGTGGGCCCCGGGCTACTGGAACTGGAACGGCCATCGCCACGTGTGGATCGACGGGCGCTGGGTGCGCGTGCGGCGCGGCTATCACTACGCGGCACCCGAGTGGCGCCAGGACGGCGATCGCTACGGCTTCCGGCGCGGACGTTGGGAACGCGACTGATTCCCCGGCGTGAGGGATTCGTTCACAGCTCAGTGCGTCGCGATCATCCACCCGGTCGTAGCCAGCATCGTCGCGCCCATCGAGGCATTGAAGGCCCGCAGGCGCCAGGTCGCGACCGGGCTATGCAGCCAGCGCTGCAGATGCGCGCCCATCGCAGCCCAGGCGCCGACACAGGGAAAGTTGATGACGGCGAAGAGGGCGCACAGCGCCACGATCGCCGCGACCGATGGGCCGTGGCCGGTGAGGAAGCTCGACGCGCCCGAGAGCGCCATCATCCACGCCTTCGGATTGGCGAACTGGAACAGCGCCGACTGCACGAAGGTCATCGGTCGCAGCGCTGCGATCTTCTCCCTGGCGATCGAGCGTGGCTTCCATGCCGTGTACAGCAGCACGCCCGACAGCCACACCAGGTAGCCGTAGCCGGCCACGGCGAACAGCAGACCGATCGCGGGATGCGTGACGATCAGCGCGGCGACGCCCGATGCGGCCAGCCACAGCAGGACCGTGAAGCCCGCGGTCACGCCGGCGATCTGCGGCAGCGTGCGGCGCAGGCCGAAGCGCGCCCCGGACGCGGTGGCCAGCAGGTTGTTCGGGCCCGGCGTGATCGACGACACGAACGCGAAGAGCGCGAGCGCGGGCCAGGGGTAGTCGTGCATGACAATTCCTTGGTGTCGGTCCGGGGTAGCCGTACGGATACGGAAGGCGCAGTCTATGGATCGTGCCGGTACGGAACCGGTACACTTGCTAGGACATCCGGTTGAGGTGGCCTGGTTACCGATCCGGTACGCCCCACCCATCGACGAGAAGGAATTGCGATGCCTCGCCAGCCTTTCCCGCAGGCCGCAAATCCCGCGAGCCGGTCGTTGCGCGGCGATGACCGATCGCTCGTGACCCAGACCGTCGACTGGATGCGCCAGCGCATCGACGACCGCGTCTGCCGCCCGGGTTCGCGCGTGCAGTCGATCCGCGCGCTGGCGCTCGAGCGCCGCATCAGTCGCTTCACCGTTGTCGAGGCCTACGAGCGCCTGGTGGCCCATGGCTATCTCGAGTCGCGACGCGGGTCCGGCTTCTACGTGCGCGACCGGGTCGACGGCAGGACCCCGCGGATCAAGGCCAAAGCACCGCGCGCGGGATCGAACCCCGCCGATCGCGCGAGACCGACCGACGCGACGCGCATCGATGCGCAATGGCTGGTCCGCAACATGTTCCGCGACCTGCCGCCGCACCACATGCCCGGTTCGGGCCTGCCGCCGCCCGGATGGATGGATCGCGAACTGCTCGCGGTCGCGCTCCGCTCGCTCGGCCGTGCGATGGGGCAGGGTCGTCTCGACGTCGGTGACGGCCACGCGGCCGGCATGCTCGACTACGGCCGTCCCCAGGGCTTCCTGCCGCTGCGCGAGCAGTTGCAGCGCAAGCTGGCCGGCTTCGCGATCGAGGCCGATCCGGCGCAGATCGTGACCACCAGCGGCGCGACACAGGCGTTCGACCTGATCGCCCGCCAGTTCATCGCGCCCGGCGACACGGTGCTGGTCGACGATCCCGCGTGGTTCCTGATGTTCGGGCTGTTCGAGGCGCACGGCGCGCGTGTGGTCGGCGTGCCGCGCCTGCACGACGGCCCCGACATGGCGGCGCTCGAGCGCCTGGTGGTCGAGCACAAGCCGCGCTTCTACGTCATCAACTCGGTGCTGCACAACCCGACGTCGACCTCGCTGTCTTCGGCCAAGGCCTTCCAGATCCTCAGGCTCGCGGAGCAGCACGACTTCATGCTGGTCGAGGACGACGTGTACGCGGACCTGCATCCCGGCTCGGCGGGCGGTCGCGGGTCGATCAGCCCGGGCCCCGCGATCCGCATCGCCAGCCTCGACCAGTTGCACCGGGTCGTGTATGTGGGCAGCTTCTCGAAGACCCTCGCGGCGAATCTGCGCGTCGGCTTCCTGGCCTGCGACGCGGGTCTCGCCGAGCGTTTCGCCGATCACAAGATGCTGGCGGCCCTGACGACGCCCGAGATCGGCGAGCGCATGGTCTGCCGCATCCTGTCCGACGGGCACTACCGCAGGCACGTCGAACGCCTGCGCGGTCGCTTCGACGCGGCGCGCGACCGCGCACTGCGCGGCATCGAGCGCGTCGGCCTCGTGGTCGATCACCAGCCCGCGGCCGGGATGTTCATCTGGGCCAGGGCGGGCAGTCCCGAGGACGGCACCGGCATCGATACCAACGCGCTGGCGGCCCGATTGTTCGATCGGGGCTATCTTCTGGCGCCGGGAACCCTGTTCTCCCCGTCCCAGCGACCCAGCTCCATGTTGCGATTCAACATCGCGACGTCCTCCAACCCGGGCATGCTCGATGCACTGACGCGCGCGCTTCAGACGATGTCTTGACCGCCGGCTGCCGTCGCCCGACGACGCCCTGCCTTCCGCAGCAGCAGCGCCCGGCGCCGTAGCGGTCCCACGCCTCGTCCCCTCCCCGCTGCCACGCCTCTTGATCCCCGGCGCAACGCCCCGATGTTCCGCGCGGTGCACGAGACGCCCGGCGCACGTCTTCAATCCTTAACCGCCATTCCATAAAAGACTCCGATGACCACGATGACCGAGCCCGTCAAGGAAACCCGCGCCTTCCAGGCCGAGGTGAAGCAGCTGCTGCAGCTGATGATCCACTCGCTGTACAGCAACAAGGAGATCTTTCTCCGCGAACTGATCTCCAACGCGTCCGACGCCGCCGACAAGCTGCGCTTCGAGGCGATCGACCAGCCCGGGCTGTTCGAGGGCGACACCGATCTCGCCATCGACGTGTCGTTCGACAAGGCGGCCCGCACCATCACGATCGCCGACAACGGCATCGGCATGAGCCGCGCCGAAGCGGTCGAACACCTCGGCACCATCGCCAAGTCGGGCACGCGTGAGTTTTTCTCGAGGCTGTCGACCGACCAGCAGAAGGACACGGCCGCGGTCGGCCAGCTGATCGGCCAGTTCGGCGTCGGCTTCTATTCGGCGTTCATCGTCGCGGACAAGGTCACGGTCGACTCGCGTCGCGCCGGGTTGCCCGCCAACGAAGGCGTGCGCTGGGAGAGCGACGGCTCGGGCGAGTTCAGCGTCGAGGAGCTCGACAAAGCGAAGCGCGGCACTGCGATCACGCTGCACCTGCGCGCCGACGAAGACGACTTCCTGTCGGCGTACCGGCTGAAGTCGGTGCTGAAGAAGTATTCGGATCACATCTCGCTGCCGATCCGCATGCGGCAGGAGGAGTGGGACGCCGAGAAGAGCGAATACGTCACGAAGGACGAGGTCGAGACCATCAACCAGGCCAGCGCGCTATGGACGCGGCCGAAGAGCGAGATCACCGACGAGCAGTACCAGGCGTTCTACAAGCACGTCAGTCACGACTTCGCCGAGCCGCTGGCGTGGACGCACAGCCGCGTCGAGGGCCGCAGCGAATACACGCAGCTGCTGTTCATCCCGAAGGAACCGCCGTTCGACCTGTGGGACCGCGAGCGCCGCGCCGGCATCAAGCTGTACGTCAAGCGCGTCTTCATCATGGACGACGCCGAGCAGCTGTTGCCGGTATACCTGCGCTTCGTGAAGGGGGTGATCGATTCCAACGACCTGCCGCTCAACGTGTCGCGCGAGATCCTGCAGGAGAGCCGCGACGTCAAGGCGATTCGCGAAGGCAGCACGAAGAAGGTGCTCGGCATGATCGAGGATCTGGCCGCCAACAAGCCGGAAGATTTCGCCAAGTTCTGGAAGTCGTTCGGCCAGGTGCTCAAGGAAGGCCTCGGCGAAGATCACGCGAACAAGGACCGCATCGCCAAGCTGGTCCGCTTCGCGAGCACGCTGGCCGACACCGAGGAGCAGACCGTGTCGCTGGCCGACTACGTCGGGCGCATGAAGGAAGGCCAGACCAAGATCTACTACGTGACCGGCGAGTCCTTCACGGCCGCGAAGAACAGCCCGCACCTCGAGATCTTCCGCAAGAAGGGTGTCGAAGTGCTGATCCTGTCCGACCGCGTCGACGAATGGGCACTCAACTTCCTGACCGAGTTCGAAGGCAAGGAAGTGGTCAGCGTCGCGAAGGGCGGCCTCGACCTCGGCTCGCTCGAAGACGAAGCCGAGAAGAAGGAACAGGAGAAGGAGCAGGGCGAGTTCGCCGACGTGCTCATTCGCATGAAGGCTTCCTTAGGCGATGCCGTGAAGGACGTGCGCGTCACGATGCGCCTGACCGACTCGCCGTCGTGCCTGGTGGCGGACGATGGCGAGATGAGCGCGAACCTCGCGCGCATGCTGAAGGCGGCAGGGCAGAAGGCGCCGGAGTCCAAGCCCATCCTCGAGATCAACCCGCATCACGGGCTCGTGATGAAGCTGAAGGAAGAGGCCGCGGACAGCACGCGCTTCGACGACTGGTCGCACGTCCTTCTCGATCAGGCGACGCTGGCCGAAGGCGGGCAGCTCGAGAACCCGGCCGCGTTCGTGAAGCGGATCAATGCGCTGCTGGGGGCGGGTGCCTGATCGTCCGCGGACGGTACGAGGCCCGGCATTGCCGGGCCTTTTTTTCGGGTCGGCGCACGCAATGCGGCGCGCTGTGCCGGGACGTGGCGGCCTCATGATTTCGTCGGTGACGCCGACATCTTGAAGACCCCTCGCTCGGAGGCCAAAGTTTCGAAAGACCCGTTGTGACCGATCCCGTCTGCACCACCGTCGTCCCTCCCGCGCATCTGCCGTCTCCCTCATCGCGCCGCTTCCGCCTCGAAGACCTCGCCACCAACGGCTTGATCGTCGTGCTGATCACCGTCGGCGCCTTCGCCGTCTGGTCGTCGATATCGACCGGACGTCTGGGTGCCGAGGCCATCGTGTCGAGCGTTCTGTCGGATCACTACGCTTTGGCCGCGACCGCCGTGGCCACCGAGGAATCGCTCGAACGGAAGTATCGGCTCGAGCCCGGCGCGGAGGTGCGTAGCCGCTACGCGCAGGCTGCAGCCGATTTGCAGGCTGCACTGGCGAAGGTCTCGCGTGACGGCGCCGCGGAAGACCGGCTGCTCGTCGACGAGGTCATGGAGGCGCACGCGCCGTACCTGGTCAGCATCGACAGGATGTTCGACGCGGTCGATCGCGGCGACACCGCAGAGGTGCTGCGGATCGACGGCGACGAGGTCGACCCGAAGTTCGACCGGATCGCGCAGATCGTCGAGAAGGCGACCGACGACCATCACGTCAAGGCGCTCGACGCGCTGCGCGTTCTGCGCGATCGCGAGATCTTCAATGTGCGGGCCGTGCCCGGCGTCTTCGTCGTCGGTGTGTTGCTGGCCGCGTTGCTGTCGAATGTCCTGCGGCGCACGCAGCGGGAACTAACCCAGCAGCGCGAGCGCGCCACCCATAGTTCGCTGCACGATGCGCTCACCGGTTTGCCCAACCGGACGCTGCTCGCCGATCGTTTCGAGCAGGCGTTGCGGGCCGGCAAGCGGGGGGCGACCTCGACGGGCCTGCTACTGATCGACCTCGATCGCTTCAAGGAGGTCAACGACACACTCGGGCATCACAGCGGCGACCAGCTTCTCGTGCAGATCGGCCGACGCCTCGGCGACGCGCTGCGCGAAGTCGACACGATCGCCCGCCTCGGCGGTGACGAGTTCGCGGTCCTGCTGCCGGGCGTCGACGGTCCGACCGGTGCCCTGTTCGTCGCGCGCCGCCTGCGCGCCGCGCTGACCGAGGCCTTCTCGCTCGAAGGGATCGACGTCGCGATCGACGCGAGCATCGGCGTGGTCGTTTCCGGGGTCCATGGCGACGACCCGGTGACGTTGCTGCAACGGGCCGATGTCGCGATGTACGCCGCGAAGATGCAGGGGCAGGGCGTGCTGGTCTACGATCCGGGCGCGGACGTCCATTCGCCCGAGCGCCTGGCGCTGCTCGGCCAGCTCCGCCTCGGCATCGACCGCGACGAGCTGTTTCTGCACTACCAGCCGAAGGTCAACCTGGCGACGGGTCTGGTCACCGGCGTCGAGGCGCTGGTCCGCTGGAAACATCCGCAGCGCGGACTGGTCTCGCCAGACGACTTCATCCCGCTCGCCGAGCACACGACGCTCATCGGACCGCTCACGAAGTACGTGATTGGCGCGGCTCTGGCGCAATCGCGCGCGTGGCTGGATGCCGGGCACCGCCTCCCGGTCGCCGTCAACATCTCGGCGCGCAACCTGCTCGACGACCAGATCGTCAGCCAGGTCGCCGATCTGCTGGAGCACCATCGCATTCCCGCCGAGATGCTCGCGCTCGAGGTCACCGAGTCGGCGATCATGCTCGAGCCGAAGCGGGCGCGCCGCATCCTCGGCGAGCTGCATGCCCTCGGCGTCCGCCTCTCGATCGACGACTTCGGCGCGGGCTACACGAGCCTCGGCCAGCTGAAGGACCTGCCGGTCACCGAACTCAAGGTCGACAAGTCGTTCGTGCTGACCATGCAGACCGATCCGTCGAACGCCATCATCGTCCACAGCGTCGTCGCGCTCGGACACAGCCTCGGCCTGAGCGTCGTTGCCGAAGGGGTCGAGACCCCCGACGCGCTGAACGCGCTCGGCGATTGCCGATGCGACTCGGCGCAGGGCTATTACCTGTGCCGTCCGAAAACCGCGGCCGACTTCATGGCGTGGTACACCGCGCGCAACGCGTCGCAGGCGGCGCAACGCGTGAAGGCGCAACGTCCCGATGCCGTGGTCGTTGCGGCGACAGCCCGGTCGGCGGCGCCTGCCTGACCGGATCCCCACCGTGATCCGCTACTTGAGTGCGCAGGTCAGCGCCACGGTATAGCGGCGTGATGTCATGCGATAGAACGCGCCTTCGCCGAGTTCGCTCGCGAGCACCGGATCGCGACGGTCCGTGAGGTTTTCGGCCGAGAAGGTCACGGTGTAACGATCGTAGCGATACCCGAGCGACGCATCGATCGCGTTGAAGCCGCCGACGCGAACGCGGTTCGACCGATCGAGATAGCGCGCACCCGTGTAGCTGGTGGTCAACGCACCGCGCAGACCGCGGGGCGGCGCGTAGATCAGGCCCGCGCCGGCACGGAACGACGGGGCGAGGATCTGCCGATTGCCGGACAGTTGCGTCGGTACGCCGTCGACTTCATCGACGAAGTCGCGGAAGCGGGCGTCGCTCCAGGTTGCGTTGGCCTTGATGGTCCACGCCGGCGCGGGAACGAAAGAGCTTTCCACATCGACGCCGCGATAGCGCTGGCGACCGATCGAGCGCAGCACCGAGACGCCGCCGACCGTCGCCTGCACCGGTTGGTTGCGGAAGTCGACATCGAAGACGTCGACGTCGAAGTCGCCGCGTCCGCCGAACAGATCCGCGCGGATACCCAGGATCACGCTGCGCTGGGTCTCGGGCTTCAGCAGGCCGCCGCCTTCGGGCGGGACTACCGGATTGGGGCCGAAGGCCAGCTGCGCGGGCTGGAAGGTGCTGCCGCCGCTCGCGTGCAGCGTCACGCCGTCGATCATTCCAAGCGGTGCCGCGACGACCCGCCACTGGGCGCCGAACGTGCCGCTGAGACGATGGTTGTCCTGCGATGCGTCAGTCGACGTCGTGACGCCGCGGCTGTTCACGCGGATCACATCCAGCGTCTCGTGCGTCTGGTTCCACCGCAGTCCGGCGAGCAGGCTCGCGGTCGGCGTCAGCCGATAGCGACCCTGGGCGTAGAGGCCGACGAAGCGGCGGTCGTCGTTCAAGGCGACCGTACCGCGCGCGGCACCGGCCGACAGGTCCGGCAGCGTGGTGCCGTCGAGTGGCAGCTTGAAGTTGTAGCGGTTGCTGTCGGCGTCCACGCGACCGAACAGCAGGTTGACGCCGGTCGTCAGGTCGAGGGCGGGCAGGACCGAAGTGGTGACGTGGCTGTCGATGAACAGGTCGCGCCGGTGTAGCGACTGGCTGAACGCTTCGACGTCGGCGACGGTCCGGATCGTGAACGGCGCCGGCGTGTCGCCGGTATCGATGAAGCCACGGATGCTGTCGATGTGGGTGTCCGTGTAGGCCACCGTGCTTCCCCATTGCCCGAAGCCCAGCGGCCGCTCGTAGCCGACCACCATCTGGTAGCGATCGGTGTCGATCTTGCCGTTGGCCGGATTGGCGTTGAAGTCGCTCGGCAGCACCGACGTCAATTGCCCGCGAACGTCGTCGAGCGGTACCGGGCTGGTGGGCTTCTGCTGCAGCGACAGCGCGCCCAGGTCCATCCGCAACGTCCCGCCACCGAGATCCGTGCTGCCGCGGTAGGTCCCCTCGATCCGTCGCGCGCGTGCATGCGTGTCCGAAAACCGGTCGTCGTCCGCTTCGGCGCTGATCGATTGCCGCACGTCCCCGGTCGACAGGACCGCCGATGCGCTGGCGCCGATGGACCCGTAGCTGCCGTAGCGCACGTGCACCGCGTTCTCGGCGCGACCGGCCGCGTAGTGGATCACGTTGATCGTGCCGGCGAACGCAGTCGTGCCGAAATACACCGGGGCCGCGCCGCGCAGCACCTCGATGCGTTCGACGTTGTTGAGGCTGATCGCCGCGGTCTGCGGTGCGTAGGCGCCGCCGGCGGGGATGCCGTCGATCAGCAGCAGCAGATCGTCGACCTCGCGAATGCCGAGGAGGTTTGGCACGGGGGCCGCGGGACCCGCGTCGCTCAGTGGCGACACGCTGACGCCCGACAGCAGGGCGAGCGCGGTCCGCAGGTCGGTCGCGCCGCGATCGCGCAGCTCGTCGCCGGTGACCACGCTGATCGATTGCGGCACTTCCTGGATCGGCTCGCCGAAGCGCGTCGCGGTGACCTGCACGGCATCGAGCTTCGAGGTCGGAGCGCGGTTGGTCGGGCCGTTCGACTGCGCGTGCGCGGCCACGCTCGTAGCAAGGCCGCATGCAAGGATGGCGGCGAAGGAGGGTCGCAGGGACATGGAAAGCCGGTGGGGGTGGGTAAGGCGCGCGAGGCGCGCGGACACCGTCTCGCGCGTTCGTCGGGCTATCGAGGGAAAGACGATCGGCACCGGGCGAGGCGGTGCCGATCGCGTGGGCGTCAGCTTCGGGCGCGACGCGCGCGGCGCAGGCCGAGCGCAGTGAGGCCGATGAGGACGAGCGCGGTGCTACCCGGCTCGGGGATCGCGGTCACGCGGATCGCGGCGAGGGCGGCGTTGAGCGAACGCACGCCGGTGCCGTCCGGGTTGCCGGTGAAGAAGCCGAAGGTGCTCAACGCCGTGTCCAGATTGCTCGCGAGCCGTGCGGCATTGAGCAACACCAGGATCGCGTCGTTCGACGGCCAGGGGCTGATGCCCTCCAGATCGACCGCGAAGGTGCTGTTGGTCGAGCCGCCGGCCAACGGCGAGACCTGCGCCTGGTAGATCGCCGAGTAGAGGTCGGGCGTTACGCTCGCCGACGACAGGTAGCCGGGGGCGACCGACTGGCCACCGATGTTGAACGACAGGTAACGCCGGATCGCGGTGTCGTAGACGAATGTGCCGGCGATCGTGCTGCCCACCGCGAAGGTCGTGTTGTTCTGGTCGCTCACGGTGCCGCTGAACCGTGCGTCGATGATGCTGGCGTGTGCGACACCGGCGGTGGCGACGAGAGCGACGCCGATCAGGCGCGTCCAGGCATGCTTGAGATTCATGGTGGTTCCTTTCGGTTTCGGGCTTCAGGTTTCGTGTTCGGTCACGGGCGCGGCCGATAGCCGCGCCCGTGATGGGGCAAAGGCTCAGTCGTCGTCGCGCTTCGAGACGGTCGTGCCGCGCAGCGTCGGGTAGGGCTTGCGGCCCATCAGGCCCGACCACAGCACGCGGTTGAAGCGGGCGGTCGGCACGTTGTCGGCCGCGGAGAAGTCGAAACCGGCCATCGCCTTCTCCCAGTACGCGGCGTTGTGCTTCGGCCTGACGTCCGGTCCCTGGGCGTACTTCACGCCATCGGGCCCGTCGGCGACGGCGAGCATCGTCGTCTTCAGCACGGTCGATGCAGTGGCCGTGTAGGTCCAGGCCCCGGTCGACGCGCTATCGAAGACGTCGGCCATCGGACGCTGGAAGGCCGTGTTCAGGTTGATGTGCTGGGTGCCGAGAACGTCCTCGATCGTGCGTAGCGCATTGACCTGGCTGTAGCGCGTGCTGACGACCGCGCCCTGCTTGACGTACGGCCCCACCACGTAGGCGGTCGCACGGTGCGAGTCGACGTGGTCCGGACCGTCCTGGCAATCGTCCTCGGTGACGATGATCAGCGTGTCGGCCGCGTAGCGGCTGCGTGCCACGGACTCGACGAGCCGGGCCACCGACAGGTCGTTGTCGGCCTGCTGCGTCTCGGGCGTGTTCACGCCGCCGCGCGCCGACGCGAAGCTGCCCATGTGATCGTGGCTGAAGCGCACCAGCGACAGGGTCGGCAGGTTGCCGCCGGCGACGTACTGGTCGAACTCACGCTTCCACTCGTTGTAGCGCCACAGGTCCGGATAGGCCTGGTCGTAGCCGCGGAAGTAGACGTCGGTCAGCGACGCGAGCGCCGGGTCGAGCGGAGCGACCTGGATGGCGTTCGCCGCGAACGGGTCGGAGATCGGCGCGGCGATGGTGCCGATGGGCCCTATGTTGTTGACGAGGAAGCCGTAGTTGCGGACCGTGCCGCCCGCGTTCAGGACCGCATCGAAGATGTAGCCCTTCTGGATGCCGAACGGCGCGTCGGTCGACGCGTGATTGCCGGTGCCGGTCAGCAGGTTGGCGACGCCGCCCGGGACGGTTGCGGCTGCGGCGCTGTAGTTCGTGGTGTCGGCCGGGCCGGCAGCCGCATCGCGCTGCGCGACGGTCGGGAAGTTGACGGGGACGTTGCGGTTCGACCCCTCCGAATCGTAGGATAGGCCGCGGTTCACCGACGCGTAGTTGATCTGCTGGGTGATGGTCTCGGTGTTGCTGACGCGGCCCTGCAGTGCCCACGACCAGCCGTCCATGCTGCCGTCGCCCGGGTCCATGAAGTTGTCGAGCGTGACGAAGCGGCTGGCGAGCGCGTGAAAGTTCGGCGTGATACGCCGGCCGAACTGCGTGAGCGTCGGGTCCCCGTTCGCCCCGTTCGTCAGGTCGCCGAGGACCTGGTCGAAGGTGCGATTCTCCTTGACGATGTAGATGACGTGCTTGATGCGGCTGCGCACGAAGTTCATGACGGTCGCATCGTTCGCGACCGGTACGGCCGAGTAGCGGTTGTTCTCCGCGACCTTCGCGGTCAGCGCCGGCAGAGCCGCGGCGGTGGGCACCGGCGCGCTGACGAGCGACGCGCGCTCCAATTGGAAGTGGTACTGGTTCGATGCTCTCGCGGCGGCCGCCGCGGCGGCGTTTCCGCCCGGATAGGTGATCGTCGTCAGGTTTGCCGTGGCGCCTGCCAGGTGGCCGGGATTCGGGCCCGTGGCGTTCTTGCCGTTGACGATGTACATGTAGGCGCCGTCGGCGCTGAACGTGATGTCGTGCGGCTCGTAGGCGGTCGGGATCAGGCCGGTCACGGTGTTGGCGCCAGCGCCGGTCAACGGAACGACCGCGATCGAATTGGCGCCCGCGTTCACCGCGTAGAGCGTGTTCCCGTCGCGCGACAGCGTGACCCCGTAGGTCGCGACACCGGTATTCGCCGAGCCCGCCAGAACGCCGGCCGGCGCGCGCGCGTCGATCCGCGAGACGACGGTGTTGTCGACCGTCTCGATGACCGCGATCTGGTCGGCGTTGTCCTGCGCCACGTAGAGCTTCGCCTGCGTCGCGTCGAGCGTCATGCCGAGCGCGTTGCCATCCAGCCGGATGCGGCCGATCAGCCGTCCCGCGGTCGGCGACGAGACGTCGACCGCGACCACTTCGCGATCGCGATCCGACGACACGTAAGCGATGTCGTCGCCTTTCATCACGACGGCGAAGGGGTAGGTGCCGCCGATACCGCCGGACGTGCCTTCGTTGTTCGCGAAGTAGGGGCGCAGGTCGTGCTCGTAGCGCACGGTCCGTGTGATCGTGTCGATCACGCTGATCGAGTCGTTGTAGTTGTTCGCGACGACCAGCGTCCGGCCGTCGGCCGACACCGCGAGGCCGCCGGCATTCGGCTGCACCCTCAGGCCGACCCCGAGACTGGTGTGTGCAAGCCCGATCTTCGCGGCCTGTGCCCAGGTCGTGCCGCTCTTCGCGTAGACGTAAACCGCATCGTCGTTACCGCCCGCGGCATACAGCGTGTTGCTGTCGGGCGAGAAGGCGAGGCCGACGTGCGCGTTGGTCTGCTTCAGCACCTGCGTCAGCACGGGTCGCGCGCTGTTGGCGCCGGCCGCGTCGTACAGGAAGATGAACTGCGTGGAGGCAGCGGTGTCGGTGCTGCCGTCCGGTCTGATCAGAGAATTCTGACCCGCGCAGATGATTGCCAGCGTCTTGCCGTCGGGGCTCAGCTGCGACTTCACGGCCTCGCCGGCGACGAAATCCGGGTACGCGGTCAGGCCGGGATTGAGGGACTGCTGTACCGCGCCGTTGACGAAGGTCGGCGTGATGAACTGTCCTGTCGCCAGCGGCAGCAGGCCTACGTTGGCCGGCAGGTCGGCCTGCGCGGTGAACGACAGGGTCAACGCCGCAGCGAGTGCGGCGAGCTTGAACGGATGATTCGGGCGAGAGGGCATCGGAGGGTCTCCTGGTCGAGCGGGGCGGCGGGTGGTTTCTGGCGAACTCGAGCCGGTCGCCGTCCGGGTGGATCGCCATTGAGACATCGTTGGATGTCAGTTTGACGGCGTGCCTGTGACGGAACGTGGCGCGACGGCCGCCTCGTGAAGGTCACGCCTGTACCGGCTGATCGAGCGCCGCCATCCGCGCGCGCTCGCCCGCATGCGGCCGACGCAGCTCGTCCGGTGGTCGTTGCTCACGGCGACCGCGCACGGCGCGGGGTTGATGCTGGTGCCGATCACGCTCGGCCGGTGCGGCGGCGCAGGCATCGCAGCCGTCGCGCCGGCCGCGTCGAGCATCTCGACCGCGTTCCTGCCCACCGCGACGATGGTCATCTCCGGCGTGACGATCGCGCGGCTGGTTTACCGCTGGCTCGGCCTGCGCTTTCCGCAACGGATCTGGTTCGACCTCGACGCCGTGTGGGCCGCGACCTGATGCCGACCGGCGGCATCGCGTGTGCGCTGGTGCCGTTCGACAAGCACCGAACACGATGCCTCATTCACGCTCGTGGTCGTTCGACGGCCGGAAGCGCGGCGTGCAGAGCGCGAGGAACGAGGTCCGACGCGCCGAGGTTGCGGATGCGCTGCCGCTCCTTCGCCGGGATGACAGGCGGGCATTGGCGACCTGTGGACAACCGCACAACGACCATCGCATGCGGTGGGCGCAGCCGGCACGGAGACCGGCCCGCGGCCCTGACGCTCAGGCGACGCTGAGCTTGACGTCGATGTTGCCGCGCGTCGCGTTCGAGTACGGGCAGACCTGGTGCG
>JBBRRW010000062.1:0-16079 GCA_038245975.1 Burkholderiales bacterium | reverse complement strand
CTCAAGCTGCGCGTGTTCGTCCAGGGTGGCGGCTGCTCGGGCTTCCAGTACGGCTTCACCTTCGACGAGATCACCAACGAAGACGACACCGCGATGGAAAAGAACGGGGTCACGCTGTTGATCGACTCGATGAGCTACCAATACCTGGTCGGCGCCGAGATCGACTACAAGGACGACCTCGAAGGCGCGCAGTTCGTGATCAAGAACCCGAACGCCACGTCCACCTGCGGTTGCGGATCGTCGTTCTCGGCCTGATCCGGCCACTTCCCGATCGAGGGCGCTGCGGCGTCCTTTTTCTTGTGCCGCAGCGCTTCTCCCTGCGCGTTCGTCAGCGCGGGTGGATCGCGCCGAGGATCCGCAGGCCTTTCGCGCCGGTGACCGCGGGCAGGTTGCCCGGCTCGTTCGCCAGGCATCGCATCGCGAGCCAGGCGAAGGCCAGCGCTTCGATGTGTTCCGGCGCGATGCCGTCCGCGGCGGAGGTCGACAGCGCTACGTCCAGCCCCGCCGCGGCAAGCTGCATCGTCAGGCGCCGCAGCAGATCCCCGTTGTAAGCGCCGCCGCCGCAGACGATCAGCTCGTCGGGCGCGCCGACCTGCGTCACGATCGCATCGACCACGACCGCGGCGGTCAGCGCGGCGAGCGTCGCCTGCACGTCGGCGGGTGCGATGGAGCCGAAGCCGGCGAGGCGTGCGTCCAGCCAGTTCATGTCGAAGGTGTCCCGTCCGGTGCTCTTCGGCGGCAGCAGCGCGAACCACGGCACATCGCGCAGACGTGCCAGCAGTTCGGCGTGGACCGTGCCCGACGATGCCCACGCGCCGTCGGCATCGAACTGCGTGCCCCGGTGCCGCGCCCCCCAGCCGTCCAGGAGGACGTTGCCCGGCCCGCAATCCCAGCCACGCACCGGCGCCTGTGGATCCTTCGGCAGGTCCGTGACGTTCGACATCCCGCCGAGGTTCAGCGCGACCCGGTGACGTTCGGGTGTCCGGTACAGCGCGGCGTGGAAGGCTGGCACCAGAGGCGCGCCTTGCCCGCCGGCGGCCACGTCGCGGCTGCGGAAATCGGCAACCACGGTGATGCCCGACAGTTCTGCGAGCCGCGCGGGCGCGTTCAGCTGGATCGTGTAGCCGAGTTCCGGCCGGTGGCGCACGGTCTGGCCGTGTGCACCGATGGCCCTGACCGAACCGGGATCCACGCCGGCGATCGCGCAGACCTCGGCGACGAGCACGGCCTGGAAGTCGACCAGCCGGTTCGCGGCGATCGCCGCGCGATGGAGTTCGTCGGCGCCGCTGGCCTGCAGGTCCAGCAGGGTGGTGCGCAGCGTCGCGTCGAACGGTGCACTGGCGGCGGCGACGACCCGCGGGCGACCGCGATCGTCGAAGGTCGCGAGGACGACATCGGCACCATCGAGGCTGGTGCCCGACATGATGCCGATGTAGAGATCGTCCATCGCGTCGCGCGACGACGGCCGCGCGGTCGAAGGTACGGTCAGGCGCCGGGCGACGCCGCGGCGACGGAACGCAGGCCGCCGCCGCGCACGGCGGCCGTGGTGGTCTCGATCACGCCTTCGCTCGCGCGCAGCAATTCGATCTGGCGGTCGAAACTGCCGGCCACCGTACGGAACGCGCTCTGCTCGTTGCGGGAGATCGGCGGTGCTTCCGGCAACGCTGCGGTCAGCGGGTTGGTCGCATGGTCGGCGATGCGGAATTCGTAGTGCAGGTGCGGACCGGTGGCCCAGCCCGTCATGCCGACATACCCGATCAGGCTGCCCTGCTCGATGCGCTGGCCGCGCTTCATGCCCGTGGCGAAACGGGACAGGTGGCCGTAGAGCGTCGAATACACGCCTTGGTGACGGATGACGACCACGTTGCCGTAGCCGCTCTTGACGCCGGCGAAGTCGACGACACCATCGGCGGTGGTGCGAACGGGCGTCCCGCTCGGCGCCGCGTAGTCGACGCCCGTGTGCTGGCGCCACACGTTGGCGATCGGATGCAGGCGGCCGCCGAAACCGGAGCTGATGCGCGTGAACTCCAGCGGGGTGCGGAGGAAGGCGCGACGCAGACTGCGGCCGTCGAAGCCGTAGTAGTGTCCGGCGATCGCGATATCGGAGGTCGCCGGACCGCCGTACCACATGGCCGAATGCGACTTGCCGCCGTTCACCAACTCGATGGCCAGGATGCGGCCGGCGCGGACGAATTCGCCACCCTGGTAATAGCTCTCGAACACGACGCGGAAACGATCGCCGCGCCGCAGGTCGCGATAGAAGTCGATGTCGCCGGAGAAGATCTCGGCGATCTGCGTCGCGATGCCGTCGGGCAGCCCGGCTTCGTCGGTGGCCGCGAACAGCGACGACCGGATTTCGCCGGAGCGCAGTTCGACGCGTCGTTCGTTGACGGCCGAGACGTCGCTGGCGAACAGGTCGTCGCCCTTGCGTTCGATGACGAGCGCGCGGCCGCTCTGGGCCGCGACGGCGTCCTTGCCTTCGGACGGGCTGTAGGCGTAGCGCAGCGACTGCAGCGCGCCTTCGTCGTCGGTGCGTGCCTGGATCAGTCGTCCCGGCTTGAGCTGCTGCAGGGCCCTCGCGGAAGGCGACGTGCGCAGGAAGCGCTCTGCGTCGGCATCGGCGATGCCGAGGCGGGTCAGCAGCGTGCCCAGCGTGTCGCCGCGACGGATCCTTTCCTCGGTGACGAAGACGTCCGTGCGGTCGGCCAGCGCCTCGAGCTGCGCGTGGGTGTCGGGTGCCGCAAGCTCTTCGAGGATGCGGCGGCCGGTCGGCAGCGGCACGTCGTCGGCGACCGCGAAGGCCCCGACCGCGCCGCCCAGCGACACCACCGACGCGACGACCAGGGAGGCCATGCGATGTCGACGGAATACCGAAGGGCCGCCGATCGCGGACGCGTCGGCTGCGGAAAACTGCGGGGATCGGGCTAGCGGGGAAACGCGGGGGGCGGCGTGTTGCGGGGAACGGCTCGCGGGGTCAGGCGGAATTGCGGCATCTGCCATCGTGTCGGGTGCGGAACCAGATCGATTCCACTCGGTTTCGGTTACGGCAGGTGAGCCGACGAATTCGGTGTTTGGCTGATAGCGCAACACGCGAGCGAGCATTTTTTCCAGAGCGGTGAGTCTACCACGGGGCGTCGGGGCGGCAAGCCCTGACATCCACCCGTGACGCGTCGATGACAGCGACGTGCCCGCCGGGGGCGGTGGCACGCCGCGATAGAATCGGCGCCTCCCCGCTTTTCGGCCATCGCCGATCCCCCAGTGTTCGAGACGCTTTCCCCGATTTCAGCCCCGACCGCACGCGCGATGCCGGACGTCGCCGTCCCGGACGCGCTCGCGCTGGTCAGGCGCGGCGTGGAAGAACTGATCGTCGAATCCGAGTTCGAGGCCAAGCTGAAGCGGTCGCACGCGTCCGGCGTCCCGCTGCGCGTCAAGTTCGGACTGGATCCCACGGCGCCCGACCTGCACCTCGGCCATACCGTCGTGCTGAACAAGATGAGGCAGCTTCAGGATCTGGGCCATACCGTCATCTTCCTGATCGGCGATTTCACGTCGATGATCGGCGACCCGTCGGGCCGCAACGCGACGCGTCCGCCGTTGACGCGCGCGCAGATCGAGGAAAACGCGCGCACCTACTTCGCGCAGGCCGGTCTCGTGCTGGACGCGGAGCACACAGAGATCCGCTACAACAGCGAGTGGAGCGATCCGCTCGGCGCGCGCGGCATGATCGAGCTGTCCGCGCGGTACACGGTCGCACGCATCCTCGAACGTGAGGACTTCACGAAGCGCCTGAAGAACGGCACGCCGATCTCGGTCCACGAGCTGCTCTATCCGTTGATGCAGGGTTACGACTCGGTCGCTCTCCGCAGTGACCTCGAGCTCGGCGGGACGGACCAGAAGTTCAACCTGCTGGTGGGCCGCGAACTGCAGCGCGACTACGGCCAGGAGCCGCAATGCATCCTGACGATGCCGCTGCTCGAAGGTCTCGACGGCGTCGAGAAGATGTCGAAGTCGAAGAACAACTACGTGGCCATCACCGATCGGGCTGCCGACATGTTTGGCAAGCTGATGTCGATCTCCGACGACCTGATGTGGCGCTATTTCGAGCTGCTGTCGTGGCGCTCGCCGTCCGACATCGCGACTTTGCAGGCCGAGACCGCGGGCGGCCGTAACCCGCGCGACGCGAAGGTTGTGCTGGCGCAGGAGATCGTCGCGCGCTTCCACGACGCGCGTGCCGCCGAGGACGCGCTGGTCGACTTCGAGCATCGCGCGCGCGGCGGCATCCCCGACACGATCCCCGAGCTCGCGCTGACCGGCGCACCGCTGGGCATCGCGCAGCTGCTGAAGCAGGCCGGACTGGTGCCGTCGACCTCCGAGGCGCTGCGCAACGTCGACCAGGGCGGTGTGAAGATCGACGGCGCCTCGATCGGCGACAAGGGCCTGAAGCTGCCGGCCGGCGTCTACGTGGTGCAGGTGGGCAAGCGCCGTTTCGCGCGGGTCACATTGTCCTGAGCGAGCGAGCGATGATCCACATTGGTCGATCACCGCGCGCAGTGCGACGTCGACGTGATCCTCGGCCCGGTCCGCCGCACCGGTGCCGTGCATCCGCTGATGTCGGTGTATTTTCACGACCCGGATGACAATCTCATCGAAGTCTCGAACGCGTTGCGCAATGGATGTCGTCCCCTCACCGAAGGATCGAAGATGAAGCTGTGGAGTGATTCGTTCGCGGACGGCGGCGCCATGCCGACCGCCTATGCATTCGGCAAGCCTGACCGCCGGTCGCACGTAACGCTGTCCGAAAACCGCAATCCGCATCTCGCGTGGGACGCGGTGCCCGATGCGACCCGCTCGTTCGCGCTGATCCTCCACGACGACGACGTGCCGAGCCGGCCCGACGACGTCAACCAGGAAGGGCGGCTGATCCCGGCCGATTTGCCGCGCGTCGACTTCGACCACTGGGTGCTGTTCGACCTGCCACCCGACCTGCGGGCCATCGAGGACGGCGCGTTCTCGAGCAAGGTGGTCCCGCGCGGCAAGGCCGGTCCGATGATCGCGCACAGCCCGGTCGACGGCGCGCTGCACGGCCTGAACGGCTACACCGACTGGTTCGCCGGCGACCACGACATGTCCGGCGACTACTACGGCTACGACGGCCCGTGCCCGCCGTGGAACGACAGCCTGGTCCATCACTACGTCTTCACGCTGTATGCGCTGTCGGTCGACCGCCTCGTCGTCGCGAGGCGCGTGACCGGTGATGCCGTGCGCGCGGCGCTTGCCGACCATGTCGTTGCGAAAGCAACGATCACCGGGCTGTACGCACTCAATGTCGATCTGTTTCCGACGATGTCGGTCAAGGGCGGTGGCGCCGCGACGTGATCGAGCTGATCGTCGTCCGTCACGGCGAGACGGACTGGAACCGCATCCGCCGACTGCAGGGCCACACCGACATCACGCTCAACGCGACCGGTATCGCCCAGGCCGCCCGCCTGGTGGGTGCGCTCGCGGGCGAGTCGATCGCCGCGATCCACTCCAGCGACCTCGCCCGCGCGCTGGCGACCGCCGAACCGGTGGCCAACGCGCTCGGCGTGACGGTGACGCGCGATCGTCTGCTGCGCGAACGCAACTACGGCGTCCTCGAGGGCAATACCTTCGCGGAGATACTCGAACGACATCCGGAGGAGGCCGAGCAGCTGCGACTTCGCGATGCCACCCACACGATGGTCGACGGCGAGAGTCAGCAGACCTTCCATCGCCGCGTCGTCGAGGCGGTATCGGTCATCGCGATCGACGAAGAGTGCCGCGCCGCATCGCGGGGCGACGTGCGGGCGGCGATCCTGATCGTCACGCACGGAGGCGTGCTGGACATGTTGTATCGCACCGCCTTCGGCCTCGCGCTGGATGCGGAACGCAGCTGTCCGATTCCGAATGCGGTCATCAACCGGCTGCGCTTCGACAGCGGACGTTTCGCCGTCACCGCGTGGGCCGAGGAACCGTGACGAGCACGGTGGCCGGCGACCGGAGCGGCTACGGTGTCCTGGATAGCGGCGCAGTCGCCGGCAGCGTCGACGGATCGACGAACACCGTCGTGTAGGTCGGATAGACCGAGCAGTACATGCAGGTCGACAGCAGCATGACGACCGGCGCCGCGAGGATCGCACCGAAGCTGCCCAGGCCCAGCAGCACGGTCGTGAGGACGATACCGACCAGCAGCGCGATGACGAGCCACGACAGTCCGTAGACGACGAAGGCAAAGCGATTGCGCCAGACCGCGACGACGCTGAAGAACAGTGCCTTGCCCGGTGGCACGCCATGCCAGGCAACCAGCAGCGGCGCGTACCACATCAGCAACGCGACCGGCGAGTACGCGAGCCCGAGCTTGATGCGCTGGACCGTGCTGCGGAGCGTCGCCTGCTGCTCCGCCTCGGTCGGCTCTCTCGGGGTGCCGGTGTCCTTGGGTGCCGGGGCCGGCGCGGCGGTCGTCGACTTGCCAGGCGACGGGTTGGCCGCGGGAGCAGCGGTGGTGGGTGGAGCGGCCGGCGGGTCGGGACGAAACGCCTCGCTGCCGCTGACCAGCCACACGATGCCCGCGAGGGCGACGACCTGGACGGCACCGAGGACGAGCAGGCCCACCAGCGTGGCGCGGCCCGCGCGGAACGGGGCGAACAGCAGCGCCGGATGCACCGGCAGCCCGCCCGCCGCGGCCCGGCAACCCTGCTGGAAGCCGACCGTCAATGCCGGTGCGAAGAGCGCGACCAGCAGGCCGCCCACCCACGAGAGGAAGTCGATCGAGACGAAGGGCAGCGCGGTGCCGACGATCTCCGCCAGCCACCCGATCGCGGCGCTCGCGGAAAACAGGACCAGCCAGGAAAAGAACAGCAGCACGACGAAGCTGAACGGCTGCGAGCGGAACAGCCGCCAGCCGCCGGTCACCCAGCGCCAGCCGGACAGCGCGTCGAGTTTCAGGGCTTGCATGCGATCAGCGGGCGCGTCGCGACAGCGCGTCGTCGCGACGTGCGCGCAACAGGCGTTCGAAGTGCGCTGGATCGTGCGGCGTCAGCATCTGCGCGGGTCGCGGACGATGCAGGTCGTCCAGACGCGACAGCCAGAAGCGCAGTGCCGCGGCCCGCAGCACCAGCGGCAGCGCGTCGTGTTCGGTGTCGATCAAGGGTCGTTCCCTTTCGTAAGCGTCGATGAAGGCAGCACGTCGCGCATCGTCGACGGCGCCGGTCGCCAGGTCGACGCACCAGTCGTTGATGCAGACGGCGATGTCCAGGAGCCAGACGTCGTTGCCCGCGAAGTAGAAGTCGATGACGCCGCGCAGCAGCGGGACCCGGTCGTCGCCGTCGACGAACAGCGCATTGTCCCGGAACAGGTCGGCATGGATCGGGCCCGACGGCAGGCGCTGCGTCGCCGCGGTCCAGCCGGCCGCCTGCAGCGCGACCTCGTCATCGAGCAACGCGCGCTGGCCGTCGTCGAGGAAGCCGCGCACGTGGCCGGCGGTGGCCATCCACCACGCGATGCCACGCGGGTTCCGTTGCCGGTCCGGGAAACTGCGTCCGGCCCTGTGCAGGCGCGCGAGCACCGTGCCGAGCGCCGCGCAATGGGCCGGCTGCGGCGTCACGACCGAACGGCCGTCGAGACGGGTCACGAGCGCTGCCGGCTTGCCGGCGAGCGGCGCTTGCAGCGCGCCGTCGCGATCCGGCACCGGCGCCGGACACGGCACGCCGCGGTCCGACAGGTGCTCCATCAGCGACAGGTAGTAAGGCAGGTGTTCGGCATCGAGACGCTCGAAGAGCGTCAGGACGAAGTGCCGGTCGACCCCGGCCTCGCGGGTCGTGACGAAGAAGTTGCTGTTCTCGATACCGGACTCGATGCCGCGCCACTCGACGAGGCTGCCGACGTCGTGACGTCCGATCCACTCGACCAGGGCGTCCTGCCCGAGCGCCGTGTAGACCGCCATCGCGTTCGCTAGCGAAGGCCGGGCCGTACCGGCCGCAACCGGGACACGCAGCGGCGACCAAGCGGCGTGGTCCCGGTCCGGGCGATACGGACGTCCATCGTGTTCAAGGGTTCAGAACTCGAAGATCGTCCATTGCGGCGCCTTGACGCCGCCATCGATCTCGGTGGCGTTCGTCATCGTGCCCTTGCCGTCGGGGTCTACCAGCAAGTAGGGCTTGCCGATCTTCGGCGTGACGCGGATCGCATAGACCTTGCCGCCCTTGGTACGGAACTCCTCGACCTTGCTGCCGCCGTCCTGGCGGATGGTGATGGTCGGAGCCTCGGCATCGTCGGGCGCCGTCGAGTTCGACAGCTTCGGCGGTGGCGGGATGTCGGGCAGCGGTTCCAGGCCCTTCGGGGACGACTGCGCGAATGCCGCACCGCCGGCGACCACGAAGAGGAGCGCGGCGGCGATGTGGAATGCGCTGCGGGAAGACAGGTTGGCCATGATCGTTACCTCACAGATAGAGCATCTGTTCGAATTCCGACGAGGTCGGCGAAATGCTGCGCCGCTCGTAGAACTCGAAGATCGTGTCGACCACCGCCTGCGCGTCGTCCACCACGGTCATCAGGTCCAGGTCGTCGGGCCGGATCAGTCCGCGCGTGACCAGCTGGTCCCTGAACCAGTCGAGCAGCCCCGACCAGAATTGCGATCCGACCAGCACGATCGGCATCACGCGGGTCTTGCCCGTCTGGATCAGCGTCAATGCCTCGCTGAGTTCGTCCAGGGTACCGAACCCGCCCGGCATGACGACATAGGCCGACGCGTACTTGACGAAGGCCACCTTACGCGAGAAGAAATGGCGGAATCGTAGGACCACGTCCTGATAGTCGTTGCCCCTCTGTTCGTGCGGCAGTTCGATGTTGAGTCCGACCGACGGCGCCTTGCCTTCGAAGGCGCCCTTGTTCGCGGCTTCCATCAGCCCGGGACCGCCGCCGGAGATCACGGCGAAGCCCGAATCGGCCAGCATGCGGGCGATCTGTTCGGTCAGGATGTAGTCGGGCGTGCCTGCGGGAATGCGGGCCGAACCGAAGATGCTGATGGCCGGCCGGATGTCCGCGAGACGCTCTGCCGCCTCGATGAACTCTGACATAATTCCCAGCACGTGCCAGGACTCACGTGCCTTCATCGCCGGCGCCTTGCCGGTCGCAAATTCATTGCGTTTCCCGCGGTTCCACGTGCCGCGCCGCGTCCCGTCGAGTTCGCGCAGGGTAGGCACGACTTTCGGATCTTTCATCTTTGTGTTCTAGAAAACGTCGCGAGGATGGCCGGATGCTAGGCGCAAGGAGCGGAGCAACCGGAGCGTACGCAAGTACGTGAGGATTGGGACGTTGTTGCAACACCGGTCGCAACGACGCAGCAGGCCACCGCAGTAGTTTTATGGGACACGAAGTATGGATTTGCTGTTGTTGGTGGATGGCTCGAGCTATCTGTACCGCGCCTTCCACGCGCTCCCCGATCTGCGAAACAAGGCGGGAGAGCCGACCGGCGCCATCTACGGCATGGTGTCCATGCTGCGACGCCTGAAGCAGGATATCGACGCGCAGTATAGCGCCGTGGTCTTCGATGCTCCGGGCAAGACCTTCCGCGACGACTGGTATCCCGACTACAAGGCGACGCGTTCAGCGATGCCCGAAGACTTGGCGCGTCAGATCGTCCCGATCCACGCGGTCGTGGCGGCTCTCGGCTGGCCCATCCTGATGATCGACCACGTCGAGGCCGACGACGTCATCGGCACGCTGGCGAAGCGGGCGACCGCCAGCGGATTGCGCACGCTGGTCTCGACCGGCGACAAGGATCTGGCGCAACTGGTCGACGAGCACGTCACGCTGATCAACACGATGAACCGCCCGCCTATCAGCGGACCCGCGTCGACCTGGCACAGCGCCGGCGAAGTCCTCGACATCGACGGCGTCAAGGCCAAGTTCGGCGTTGCGCCCGATCGCATCGTCGATTACCTGACCCTCGTCGGCGACACCGTCGACAACGTGCCCGGCGTCGACAAGGTCGGGCCGAAGACGGCGGCGAAGTGGCTCGCACAGTTCGGCTCGCTCGACGAGATCGTCGCGCGCAACCTGGAGATCAAGGGCGCCGTCGGCGACCACCTGCGACGCGCGCTGGACTGGCTGCCGATGGGACGCAGGCTGGTCACCGTCAAGACCGATTGCCTGCTCGAAGCGGTGCCCGACATCGCGGGCACACTGATCCCGCGCGACGAGGATCGCAACGCGTTGCTCGAGCTTTTCGACCGCTACGGCTTCAAGACCTGGCTGAAGGAAGTCGCGCAGGAGGATGCCGCGGTGGACGCGGCCGGCGAGACCGGTGCCGGGCGGGTGAGCGGTGTCGTCGACGAGACGCTGCCGGCGGTGCGACCCGGTGCCGACATCGAGCGACGCTACGAGACCCTACTCACGCCCGAGGCGCTGGACGAATGGATCGCGCGCATCGATGCCGCGGCGCTGACCGCCTTCGATACCGAGACCACGTCGCTCGACCCGATGAAGGCCCGTCTCGTCGGCATGTCGTTCTCGGTCGAGCCGGGTCATGCGGCCTACCTGCCGCTGACCCATCGATCGATGGATGCGACCGCGCCGACACAACTGCCGTTCGACGAGACCCTCGCGAAGCTCCGGCCCTGGCTGGAAAGCGCGACGAACAAGAAGGTCGGGCAGAACCTCAAGTACGACACGCACGTGCTGGCCAACCACGGCATCCGCCTGGGCGGTATCGAGCACGACACGCTGCTGCAGTCGTACGTGTTCGAGTCGCACCGCAACCACGGGCTGGAGGATCTCGCGCGCCGGCACGTCGGCGTCGAGGACCTGGTGTCTTACGAGGACATCTGCGGCAAGGGCGCGAAGCAGATCGGCTTCGACGAGGTCGCCATAGACGTCGCGACGCAGTACGGCGCCGAGGACGCGGACCTGACGTTGCGCGTGCATCGCGCGCTGTATCCGTCGGTCGCGAAGAGCGCGTCGCTCGACAGCGTCTATCGCACCATCGAGCTGCCGACCTCGATCGTGCTGCAGAAAGTCGAGCGCAACGGCGTGCTGATCGATGCGGAGCTGCTCAACCGCCAGGGAGCCGAACTCGGCGCGAAGATGGCCGAGCTCGAGGCCAAGGCCTACGAGCTGGCCGGGCAGCCGTTCAATCTCGGATCGCCGAAACAGATCGGCGAGCTGCTGTTCGACAAGCTGAAGCTCCCGGTCGCGCGCCGCACCGCGAGCGGCGCACCGTCGACCGACGAGGACGTGCTCGCCAAGCTGGCCAACGACTATCCGCTGCCGAAGGTGCTGCTCGACCATCGCGGGCTGTCGAAGCTCAAGAGCACCTACACCGACAAGCTGCCCAAGATGGTCAACCCGTCGACGGGCCGCGTCCACACCAACTACGCGCAGGCCGTCGCGGTCACCGGACGGCTCGCGTCCAACGATCCGAACCTGCAGAACATCCCGGTGCGCACGGCCGAGGGTCGGCGCATCCGCGAGGCCTTCATCGCGCCCGAAGGCTCGACCATCGTGTCGTCCGACTACTCGCAGATCGAGCTGCGGATCATGGCGCACATCTCGGGCGACGAGGCACTGATCGACGCATTCGCGAAGAACGAGGACGTCCATCGACGGACCGCGGCCGAGGTGTTCAACACGACGCCGGACGAAGTGACCAGCGAGCAGCGCCGCTACGCGAAGGTCATCAACTTCGGGCTGATCTACGGGATGGGCGTGTTCGGTCTCGCGAGCAACCTCGGCATCGAGCGCGACGCGGCCAAGCTCTATATCGACCGCTACTTCATGCGTTATCCGGGGGTCGCGGCCTACATGCAGGAGACGCGCGAGCAGGCCAAGGCACGGGGCTATGTCGAGACGGTGTTCGGCCGCCGGCTGTGGCTGTCCGAGATCAACAGCCCCAACGGCCCGCGTCGCGCCGGGGCCGAGCGCGCCGCGATCAACGCGCCGATGCAGGGCACCGCGGCCGACCTCATCAAGCGTTCGATGATCGCCGTGCAGGACTGGATCGAACGCGATGCGCTGGGCACGCGGATGGTGATGCAGGTCCACGACGAACTGGTGCTCGAGGTGCCCGACGCCGAGCTTGCGATCGTGCGCGAGCAGGTGCCGAAGCTGATGGCGTCGGTGGCGGCGCTGAAGGTACCGCTCGAGGTCGAACTGGGCGCGGGCCCCAACTGGGACGAGGCACACTGACCTGCATCCGATTTGCAGCGGCACGACCCTCCTCCTCGCGGCGGGTCCGGCCGCCGCGTTTCCGGCGTGCGCTCGTGTTCTCGTCTTCCAGGACACCGTTTCGCCAGTGCCGCGTCGATGCTCATCACGCTGCGGATCCCGTCCGTCACCCATCCGGACGATAGGAAGTTGGCGTGAGGCCCTCACTATCCAGCCTTGGATCTCCGTGGTCGAACGGCGAATCGCTTGCGGGTCGGACATCCTCACCGCGTCGAGCCCGCAAGCGCTTACGCGCATCGACGGATGCGGATGCGGGCGCGGCGAAATACGCTGGGGTCGTCGCTGCTTTTCGAACCGTGGGTCCGAAGCGCCGGCTTCGAGGAGAAACCATGAGAGCGCTGGACCTGAACGAAGTGGAAGGGGTCGGTGGCGGCGAGCCGACGATCAGCGGCGTCGTGACCGCGGTCGGTCTCGGCATCGCGATCGCGACGGCGCCGGCGTGGGGCGCGGTGGCGGCACTGGTCGCCCTGACGGCAGTCGGTATCAGGGCGATCGAGTAAAGGCCTTTGACTTTGAATCCGCTGATCGCGCTCGCGCGCGATCAGTTTTCGACGGAGACCCACCATGAATGTCTGGCTGATCGTCTATGGCGTCCTGATCGTCGCGCTGATCGCGACGATCCTCTTCAAGTCCGCGTTGCAGCCTCGGTATGCCGTGGTCCTGAACGGCCTGACCGCGCTGCTCATCGCCGCCTGCCTCGCGCAATGGCTGACCGAAGGTGCCACCGCCTGGACGCTGGCGGTGGAAGCGATCGCGGTCGTGCTGTCCGTCTTCGCGGTGCTCAAGGCCTATCGTGAGGAGAGAGCGCCCAGGCTGTCCTGATGAACCGCCGCGACGCGCGGCGGCTCGCGGATGATCAGTGCTTGTCGCCCGGCGAATGGAATCCGGGCTTGCCGAGCTGTTCGCGCTGCTGCGGCACCTTCCTGAAACGCGAGATGTCGTAGCCCTGTTCTTCGAGGCGGCCGAGCAGTTCCTGGTACTTCGCTTCGGTGATGTACGGCGTCCGCGCGAAGATCCAGCCGAGGCTCCTGTCTGGATACCCGAGGATCGTGTACTGGTACATCGGATCGACGTACAGCGTGAGCTGGCTGACCGAGATCGGCCAGAACAGGCGCACGCGCCAGTGCGCGTTGCCGGTGTCGGGCAGCACCGTGTCGACGAACTCGCGCCGCGTCTCGGGCGCGTCGAAGCCGCCCTTGCGACCGATGTACGCGTCGGCGATCTTGCCGTCGTCGCGCAAGGTCCATTCGGACTGGCTGGCGACATAGCCGTTCTCGCCGAAGTACGGGATGTTGGCGATGATGTACCAGTGGCCCATGTACTTCGGCAGGTCCACGGTGGCCAGCTGCAGTTCCTGCGCGGAGCGGGGATTGGGATTGGGCGGCGTGCTCGAGCAGGCGGCGATCAGGCAGGACGCGGCCACGACGAGCACCGCGGATACCAACCTGGAGCTGTGACGAATGAATGGCATGACTTGATTCCGGTGGATGGGTAGGGGGTCCGCTAGCCGATCAGCCCTGCGACGCCGGCCGCAGCGCCCGCGACGATCAGCCACAGCGGATTGATTTTCGTTCGCAGCGTGAAGGCCAGTGCGAGGAGGACGGCGATCGACTCGCGCCACCCCGCATCGATCGACTCGAACAGCACCCACACGCCCGCGAGCAACAGTCCGACCGACAGCGGTGCCAATCCGTTCCGCACGGCCTTGCCGAAAGGCCCGACGCTTCCGGCCTTGCGGCTCGAGGCGCGGGTGGCGACAAACGTCAGCAGCGCCGGCGGGATGATCACCGCGCCGGTCGCCGACAGCGCGCCCGGCCAGCCGGCGACCTGCCAGCCGACCAGCGTGCCAACAGCATGTTCGGGCCGGGCGCCGCCTGGGCGATGGCGTAGGCCGCGGCGAACTGTTCGGTGCTGATCCAGTGATGGACATCGACGACGTAGCGCTGGATGTCTGGGGCCAGCATGATGACGCCACCGCCCACGGCCGCGAACGACAGGAGCGCCAGATGCGTGGTCATCAGCCACAGCGGGCTCTCGGAGAAGTGGTCCACGGGTGTGTCGCTCAGCGATCGAAATACCAGGACAGGCTGATGCCGATCGGCGCGAGGCCGGCCACCACCGCCGCGAGCGGCCAGCGCAGCAGCCCCACACCCACAAAGCCGAGGACGCACAGCGCAACCTGCACGCCGCGTTGCCAGGTCCAGTAGGAACGCTCCGGGGTCGTCGTCGATTCGGCCGATGGCGATGCCGCCGCCGCGATCCGCCGCTCGGGCTTGAACAGGTTGATCCCCATCTTCACCGCGGTAGCGAAGACGAGCCCGATCGCAACGGCGGACATGCCGCCGAGCGCCCGCTTGACGCCCGCGATTTCGCCGTAGTGCTGCCAGGCGATGCCAAGCACGATCACGATGCACGCGGGGCCGAGCACCATCCCGGCGAGTGCCGCGCACGAGCCCACGAAGCCGGCGTAGCGCTGGCCGATCATCACCGACAGGTTGCAGATCGTCGGTCCCGGCATGACCTGGGCGATCGCGAGCAGGCTTGCGAATTCGCGCGAGTCGAGCCAATCGCGCTTCTCGACCAGCGCGCGATAGGCGAAGGGCAGCACGCCGCCGAAGCCCGACAGCGCGAGACCGGAGAACGCCGTGAACAGCCGCAACGGGCCGATGGTCTCGGAGGCCTGCTCGGCCAGCGCGTCCGGCACTGCCCCGTCCTTCCCGTCCTTCATTCGCACTCCCGGCATCGAGGCCATCGTTCGGCGGACGCAGACTACATCCAAGTGGCTCGATATGGGCACTCACCGCGGAGTACCCCGCACGCAGCGCGGACGCGCCTGCCTCGCCCGTCGCCCGCGCGTCGTGCTCCCGCCGGAACATTTGCCCTTACACTTCCGCCGCTGCGCCAGCCGCTTTCCGCCCATCGAAGGAGACCCCTTGAGCCAACTCGAACAGGAATTTGCCAGTCAACTGCCGCCGATGTCGTTCACGCGTCGCGGCTTCGTGGTGACCGCGCTCGGATCGGGCTTCGCGGCGGCGGTACTACCGGTCGGCGCGCAGACCATCGCGACCGATGCCGATGGTCTCGATGCCGGCGAGGTCAGGATCCCGGTGGCCGACGGCCAGATGCCGGCCTATCGCGCGCAGCCGGCGGGCAAGAAGAACCTGCCGACGGTCGTCGTGATCCAGGAAGTGTTCGGCGTTCACGAGCACATCAAGGATCTGTGCCGTCGTCTCGCCAAGGCCGGCTACCTCGCGGTCGCGCCGGAGCTGTACGCGCGTCAGGGCGACCCTTCCAAGTACCCGACGATCCCCGAGCTGTTCACGAACGTGGTCTCGAAAGTGCCCGATGCGCAAGTCGCCGGCGATCTCGACGCGACCGTCGCGTGGGCCGCGAAGACCAACGGCAATGCCGACAAGGTTGCCGTCACCGGCTTCTGCTGGGGTGGACGCCAGACCTGGCTGTTCGCCGAGCACAGCAGCAAGGTCAAGGCAGGCGTCGCGTGGTACGGCGGCCTCGGCGGCAAGTCCACCGAGCTGCAGCCGAAGTCGGTCATCGACGGCGCGGGCCAACTGAAGGCGCCGGTCCTCGGCCTCTACGGCGGCAAGGACAACGGCATCCCGCAGGAATCGCGCGACCAGATGACCCAGGCGCTGAAGTCGGCGCCGGCCGTCGCGGCCGATTCGAAGATCGTGGTTTTTCCGGACGCGCAGCACGGCTTCAACGCGGACTACCGACCCAGCTATTCGAAGGCCGACGCCGAAGCCGGATGGGCGCAGATGCTCGCGTTCTTCAAGGCCCACGGCGTGGCATGAGCCGGTGCTGAACGCGGCCTGAAGCCG
>JBBRRW010000061.1:0-16185 GCA_038245975.1 Burkholderiales bacterium | reverse complement strand
TCGCACACGTGCACGAGGTAGCCGGCGCGGCGCAGCGACCGCGCCATGCCGAGGCCCATGGCCCCGAGGCCGATGACGCCGATCCTGTCGCTCATGGAGGGCCTTTCGGAAGGAGGTGCGACGCAGTGCCGCGCGGGCGCGGGCGATTCAATACGTCGCTCGTCCGCCCGACAGGTCGAACACGGCGCCGGTGGTGAACGAGCATTCTTCCGACGCGAGCCACGCCACCATCGCGGCCGCCTCGTCGACCTCGAGGAAACGACCCATCGGGATCTTCGACAGCATGAAGTCGATGTGGGCCTGCGTCATGGTCGCGAACAGCGCGGTCTTCGCGGCCGCCGGCGACACGGCGTTGACCAGCACGCCCTTGGTGGCCAGTTCCTTGCCGAGCGACTTCGTCAACGCGATCAGGCCCGCCTTCGACGCGCTGTAGTGCGACGCATTGGGATTGCCTTCCTTGCCGGCCACCGACGCGATGTTGACGATGCGGCCGTAACCCGCGGCGATCATGTGCGGCACCACGGCGCGGCAGATCAGGAAAGGCGCGACCAGGTTGACGTCGATGACGCGCCGCCAGACGTCGGGCGCGAGTTCCCAGGTCGGGGCGTTGCCGCCGGTGATGCCGGCGTTGTTGACCAGGATGTCGATAGACCCACGCGACGCGATCGCCGCAGCCGTTGCCGCGGTCACCGCCGCTTCGTCGGTCAGTTCGACGCAGTGCGCCTCGACCGCGCCCTGGTCCGACAGCTCGGCCCTGGCCCGTGCGAGCAGCGCCGCGTCGGCATCCCACAGCACGACGGCCGCGCCCGATGCGAGCAGGCGGGCGGCGATCGCCTGGCCGATGCCCTGCGCGCCGCCGGTGACGATCGCGTTGCGTCCCGCGAGGTCGATGCGGTTCATCGCTCACCGCCGGTGGGCATGCCCTTCAACGCGTCGGCACCGCCCGGCATTGCCGAACAGTCGGCGATGTACTGCCGGATGATGCTGGCGAAGTCGGGGTCGGGATGGAGGCCGAGTCGCGCCGCGCGCTCGGCCGTGGTCCCTGCCGGCCAGTTCGCGACGATGCCGGCGATGCGCGCATCGGGCACGAAGCGCACGCGGTCGCGGACGGTCTTGCCGGCGACGGCTTCGAGCGCGTCGAGCATGTCCGAGACGCGGGCGTTGACCGCGGGCAGGTTCAATGCGAGGCGGCCGCCGAACTGCGCGCGGCTCGCTTCGTAGACCGCGATGAGTCCTTCGACGGTGCGCGCCGGCGACGTCAGCGGATGCGACGTCGACGGGTCCACCGGACAGATCGCGTCGACGCCGGCGAGCGGCTCGCGGATGATCCCCGAGAAGAACGACGATGCCGCGCCGTTCGGGCGGCCAGGCCGCACCGTCACCGTCATCAGGCGCGCCGCGCGACCGTCGATGTAGCCTTTGCGCGTGTAGTCGGCGATCAGCGACTCGCAGATCAGCTTGTGCGTGCCGTACGAGGTCTGCGGCGCCGGCAGCGTCGTGTCGCCCACCAGCGCCGGCAACGGCGCCGACGGGTCCGGTCCGAACACGGCGACCGAGCTGGCAAAGACGAAGCGCGCCGGCGGCGCGCCGGCCGCCGTGGCCGCGCGCAACGCATCGAGCAGCGCACGGGTCGTGTCGAGGTTCGAGCGCAGCCCGAGATCGAAGTCGTCCTCGCATTCGCCCGAGACTGCGGAGGCGAGATGGAAGACACCATCGAAGCGGTCGGCGGTGAACGCCGTGCATTGCGACAGCAGCGGCCCGACGCGCTGTTCGACCCGCGAATCGGCGACGAGCGCAGCGTCGGACGCGACCTGATCGACCACCACCATCCGGTCGATCGGTGTACCGGCGAGCGTTCCGCGTGCCAGCAGCGCCTGCGTGAGGCGTCGGCCGATGAAGCCGCTGGCGCCGGTAATCAGGAGTTTCATCGTAGGCCTCGATGCGAGCGAGAGAACGGTCGACCGGAACCAAGAGCGGTGTCGGGCGACGGTGGATCGGAGCGACGCAATCTATTGCGTCGACCGGGAAACCGCAAGCCGGATCGACCCGTGATGCACCCTTCGACGCGCTTGTTGCATCGCGTCGAAGGGTTTGCCCGGTAGCGCCTTGCAATCACAATGTTGATACTGCGCCGTTCTCGGAGATCGACGTCATCGCGCGTCTCCCGACCCCGGTTCCTTCCCATCGCGAGTCCATGGCCAGCGTCACGATCCAGTCGGTCAAGAAGAATTTCGGCGAGACCGCGATCCTGCACGGGATCGACATCGACATCGCCGACGGCTCGTTCACGGTGCTGGTCGGCCCGTCGGGCTGCGGCAAGTCCACGCTGTTGCGGATGATCGCGGGACTCGAGGAAATCAGCGCCGGCGAGATCCGCATCGGTGCGAAGCGCGTCAACGACCTGCCGCCCAAGGAACGCGACATCGCGATGGTGTTCCAGAACTACGCGCTGTATCCGCACATGACGGTCGGCAAGAACATGGCGTTCTCGCTGATGCTGGCCAGGGAAAGCAAGGCGACCATCGACGCCAAGGTCAACCGTGCCGCCGAGATTCTCGCGCTGACGCCGCTGCTCGATCGCTATCCGCGGCAGTTGTCGGGCGGTCAGCGGCAGCGCGTCGCGATGGGCCGGGCGATCGTCCGCGATCCGCAGGTATTCCTGTTCGACGAGCCGCTGTCGAACCTCGACGCCAAGTTGCGCGTCGCGATGCGCAGCGAGATCAAGGAACTGCACCAGCGCCTGAAGACGACCTCGGTCTACGTCACCCACGACCAGATCGAGGCGATGACGATGGGCGACAAGATCGTCGTGATGCGCGACGGCCACATCGAACAGACCGGCAGCCCGCTCGACCTGTATGACGCGCCGGCCAACCGCTTCGTGGCCGGCTTCATCGGTTCGCCGGCGATGAATTTCCTGCCCGGCACGCTGCGGCGCGCCGCCGGCGCCGCGCACGTCGAGCTCGACGACGGGACGCGCATCATGGCGCCGCTCCACGCCGGCGGCGCCGACGGGGAGCCGGTGATCCTCGGCACCCGCCCCGAGCATCTGACGCTCGCGTCCAGCGGCATCCCGGCGACGGTCGTCGTCGTCGAGCCGACCGGTGCCGACACGTTCGTCGCGTGCCGCCACGGCACCAGCCACCTGTCGGCGGTGTTCCGCGAGCGCCACGACTTCGCGCCCGACAGCACGATCCATCTGCAGCCCGACGTCGAGCGGGCGCATCTGTTCGACGCCGCGTCGGGCCGGCGGCTCGCCGCGTGAGCAGCGCAACCCCATCCAGTTCGTCCGACCCCAACGACAGTACGAGGAGACCCTGATGAGTACGTTCGATCGCCGCAAGTTCCTGGAAGGTTCGGCCGGTGTTGCCGTCGCGGCAACGCTCGGGACCGGTGGCGCGCTGTGGTCGCGTGTCGCCGCCGCGCAGACGCCGACGCTGAACCTCAAGCCCGAGAAGGGCGCCAAGCTGCGCGTCCTGCGCTGGAGCCGCTTCGTGCAGGGCGACATCGACGCCTACATGGTCAACGTGAAGAAGTTCACCGAAAAGACCGGCATCGAGGTACGCGTCGACAACGAAGGCTGGGAGGACGTGCGGCCGAAGGCCGCCGTGGCCGCCAACACCGGCGCCGGCCCCGACATCATCCTCGGCACCAACGACGACGCGAACCTGTATCCCGACAAGCTGCTCGACGTCACCGACGTCGCCGAGTACCTCGGCAAGAAGTACGGCGGCTGGTTCCCCGGCGCCGAGCTGATGACCCGTCCCGACGGCAAGCACTGGATCGCGCTGCCGCTCGGTGCCTCCGGCACGCTGATGGTCTATCGCGAGAGCATGATCAAGGCGGTCGGCTACGAGGCGTTCCCGAAGACCACCGACGACTTCCTGAAGATGATGAAGGCCCTGAAGGACAAGGGCACGCCGGGCGGCATGGCGCTCGGCAACGCGACCGGCGACGGCCTGTGGTGCAACTGGCTGATCTGGGCGTTCGGCGGCAAGCTGGTCGACGCCAGCAACAAGGTGGTGATCGACAGCCCAGAGACCGCGAAGGCACTCGAGTACGGCCGCGAGCTGTACGCCACCTTCATCCCCGGCACGCTGTCGTGGCTCGACCCGAACAACAACAAGGCTTTCCTCGACGGCCAGATCTCGGTCACCAACAACGGCATCTCGATCTACTACGCGGCGAAGAACGCCACGGACCCGAAGGTCAAGGAACTGCAGGCGGACATCAACCACTCGGTGTTCCCGATCGGGCCGATCGGCGTCCCGACCGAGTCGCACCTGTTCTTCAACCAGATGATCATGAAGTACACGAAGTATCCGCAGGCGGCCAAGGATTTCCTGCGCTTCATGATGGAACAGGAGCAGTACGACGCATGGCAGACCGGCGCCAGCGGCTACGTCGCCCCGCCGCTGGTCGCGTACACGAAGGGCGCCGTGTGGACGTCCGACCCGAAGAACACGCCGTACCGAGACTCGATGAAGAACTTCCGTCCCGCAGGCTATGCCGGCAAGCTCGGCTACGCGTCGGCCGGCGCGGCGGCGGACTTCATCGTCGTCAACATGGTGGCCGAGGCGGTGAGCGGTGCGAAGACGCCGAAGGAAGCGATGGAGCGTGCGCAGAAGCGGGCGGAGCGGTATTACAAGGTCTGAACCAAGCAGCGCCTCCCCCTTCAAGGGGGAGGGCGTACGTCACCCGGTTCTCGTCCTGAGCCAAGCCTCGATGCTCGACAAACTCCAGAACAGTCGCAACGTGCTCGGGCTGATCTTCATGCTCCCGGCTGCGGTCCTGCTGCTCCTGTTCCTCACCTATCCGCTCGGGCTCGGCATCTGGCTCGGCTTCACCGACACCAAGGTCGGCCGGCCCGGCGAATGGGTCGGCTTCGAGAACTACGAATATTTGTGGGGCGACAGCGTCACGCGGCTGGCGCTGTTCAACACGCTGTTCTACACGACCGTCGCATCGGTGCTGAAGTTCTTCCTCGGCCTGTGGCTCGCGCTGCTGCTCAACCGCAACGTCCGCTTCAAGACCTTCTTCCGCGCCGTCATCCTGCTGCCGTACATCGTGCCCACCGCGCTGTCGGCCATCGCGTTCTGGTGGATCTACGACTCGCAGTTCTCGATCATCAGCTGGGCGCTGGTGAAGATGGGCCTGATCGATCACTACATCGACTTCCTCGGCACGCCGTGGAACGCGCGCTTCGCGGTCATCGCGGCCAATGTCTGGCGCGGTGTGCCGTTCGTGGCCATCACGCTGCTGGCCGGCCTGCAGACCATCTCGCCGTCGTACTACGAGGCATCGGCGATCGACGGCGCGTCGCGGCGCCAGCAGTTCATGCACGTCACGCTGCCGCTGCTGACGCCGATCATCGCGGTGGTGATGACGTTCTCGGTGCTGTTCACGTTCACCGACTTCCAGCTGATCTACGTCATCACGCGCGGCGGTCCGCTCAACGCGACGCACCTGATGGCGACGCTCGCGTTCCAGCGCGCGATCAACGGCGGCGCGCTCGGCGAAGGCGCGGCGATTTCGATCGCGATGGTGCCGTTCCTGCTGGCCGCGATCCTCTTCAGCTTCTTCGGACTGCAGCGTCGCGCATGGCAACAGGGCGGAGCGGACAAGTGAAGGACACCACGGACACGGTCGGCATGGGCTTCCTCGATACGCGGATGCGCATCTTCGTCACCGCGTACCTGCCGCTGATCGTGTTCCTGATCGTGCTGCTGTTCCCGTTCTACTGGATGGCCATCACCGCGGTGAAGCCCGATGCCGAGCTGCTGTCGCGCGAAGGTAATCCGTTCTGGGTGATCAGCCCGACGCTGGCCCACTTCCACACGCTGCTGTTCAAGACCGAGTTCCCCGCGTGGTTGTGGAACACGGTCCTTGTGTCGGTCGTATCGACCGCGTTCTCGCTGTTCGCATCGGTGCTGGCCGCCTACGCGATCGAGCGGCTGCGCTTCCGGGGCGCGAAGCACGTGGGCCTCGGCGTCTTCCTCGCGTATCTCGTGCCGCCGACGATCCTGTTCATCCCGCTCGCCAACGTCGTGTTCAAGCTCGGCCTCTTCGATACACGGATGGCGCTGATCCTGACCTACCCGACCTTCCTGATCCCGTTCTGCACGTGGCTGCTGATGGGTTACTTCCGCTCGATCCCGTTCGAGCTCGAGGAGTGCGCGCTGATCGACGGCGCGACCCGCTGGCAGATCCTGACCAGGATCGTGCTGCCGCTCGCCGTACCGGGCCTGATCTCCGCCGGCATCTTCGCATTCACGCTGTCGTGGAACGAGTTCATCTACGCGCTGACCTTCATCTCGTCGTCGGAATACAAGACGATGCCGGTCGGCGTGGTCACCGAGCTCGTGCAGGGCGACGTCTACCAGTGGGGTCCGCTGATGGCAGGTGCCCTGTTCGGCTCGCTGCCGGTCGCGTTCGTGTACTCGTTCTTCGTCGAGTACTACGTGTCGGGGCTGACGGGGTCGGTCAAGGAATAGATAGGAAACTGCGCGATGAGTGACGAGAAGAAACGCCGCAGGCCCGAGGACCTGCGCAGCCAGCAGTGGTTCGGCCGCCAGGATCGCGACGGCTTCAACTACCGCAGCTGGGTCAAGGGCAAGGGCGTGCCGAACGACCAGTTCGACGGGCGGCCGGTGATCGGCATCTGCAACACCTTCAGCGAACTGACGCCGTGCAACTCGCACTTCCGCACGCTCGCCGAGCAGGTCAAGATCGGTGTCTACGACGCCGGTGGCTTTCCGCTCGAGTTTCCGGTGATGTCGCTCGGGGAGACGCTGCTGCGGCCCACCGCGATGCTCTACCGCAACCTCGCCAGCATGGACGTCGAGGAGTCCATCCGCGGCAATCCGATCGACGGCGTCGTGCTGCTGATGGGCTGCGACAAGACCACGCCGTCGCTGGTGATGGGCGCGGCCAGCGCCGACCTGCCGACCATCGGCGTGTCGGGTGGCCCGATGCTCAACGGCAAGTGGCGCGGCACCGAGCTCGGCTCGGGCACCGGCGTGTGGAGCATGAGCGAGCAGGTGCGCGCCGGCACGCTGAAGCTTGAACAGTTCTTCGACGCCGAGAGCTGCATGCACCGCAGCCACGGCCACTGCATGACGATGGGCACGGCCAGCACGATGGCCTGCATGATCGAGGCGCTCGGCATCGGGCTACCGGGCAACGCCGCGTATCCGGCGGTCGACGGCCGCCGCAACGTGATCGCGCGGATGGCCGGCCGGCGCGTCGTCGACATGGTCCACGAGGACCAGCGGCTGTCGACGATCCTCACACGCCAGGCGTTCGAGAACGCGATCGTCACGCTGGCCGCGATCGGCGGCTCGACCAACGCGGTGATCCACCTGATCGCGATGGCCGGCCGCATCGGCGTCAAGCTCGGCATCGACGACTTCGACCGGCTCGCGAGCACGCTGCCGTGCCTGGTCAACCTGCAGCCGTCGGGCAAGCACCTGATGGAGGACTTCTGCTACGCGGGCGGCCTGCCGGTGGTGCTGAAGGAGATCGCGTCGCTGCTGCATCTCGACGCGATGACCGCGAACGGCAAGACCATCGGCGACAACCTCGCGGACGCGGAGAACTTCAACACCGAGGTGATCCGGCCGTTCGCGGATCCTTTCAAGGCCAACGCCGGCATCGCGGTGCTGCGCGGCAACCTCGCGCCGCGCGGTGCGATCATCAAGCCGAGCGCGGCGACGCCGGCGCTGATGGTCCATCGCGGCCGCGCCGTGGTGTTCGACACCATCGAGGACTTCCACGCGCGCATCGACGACGAGGACCTCGACATCGACGAGACCTGCGTGATGGTCCTGCGCAACTGCGGCCCGAAGGGCTACCCCGGCATGGCCGAGGTCGGCAACATGCCGCTGCCGCCGAAGGTGCTGCGCAAGGGCATCACCGACATGGTCCGCATCAGCGACGCGCGGATGAGCGGCACGGCCTACGGCACCGTCGTGCTGCATACCGCACCCGAGGCGGCCGACGGAGGACCGCTCGCGGCGGTGCGCAGCGGCGACTTCATCACGCTCGACGTACCGAACCGGCGCCTGCATCTCGAGATCACCGACGACGAACTGGCCGAACGCATGGCCGGCTGGGTCCGGCCCGCGCCGCCGCTCGGCAGCGGCTACTGGAAACTCTACGTCGATCACGTGCTGCAGGCCGATCAGGGTGCCGACCTCGACTTCCTGGTCGGACGGCGCGGGGCGTTCGTGCCCCGGCCCGACGAGCCGGAACCCGACGGCGAGAACGGTCCGCTGGGGGCCTTCGTGCCGAGGGACAATCACTGATTCGATCGATCATTGATAGGCCATCGGTTGCACGCATCCACGTAGCCTGCTTCGCGGCTCGGCGAAGGCTGCGCACCCGACATTTCAGCGGAGGGGTTCGCTGCCGCTGAACTGATTCGTTAGGCCCCGCACAAAGAGTCGCGGCGCGACGTCACCGGAAGTACCTCGCAGCAAGTGCCGTGCGCGCGACGGGCCGCAAGTGTGATCGTAAAGTCAGAGCCTTCGAGCCCGAAACCGAAAGGACCGCGATGTCGGAGACAGCAAAGATCAAAGGCCCGGCGTCTTACTTCCCATCGATTGAGAAGACCTACGGTAAGCCAATCGCTCACTGGATGACGGTTATCAAGAAGGCGGACGAGCTCAAGCATATGGAACTCGTGAATCTGCTCAAGACAACTCATGGAATCGGCCATGGCCATGCGAATGCGTTAGTTGTCTACTACGGCACTCAGAAGTAGATCCTCAGTTGAAGATATGCGTCATTTGCTGTCTCCCGTTTGTCGCTCCGCGTCGCCGGTAGCGCTGGCGGCGTCTAACCATTCCATCGAGCGGACGTGGCAACGGCCGCTTCTATCAAACGCCAGGCAACACAAAGCATGCATATCACGTTGCTCTACGCAGCCTTGCTGGACCTCCTGTTCGCGGTGCTCAGCATCCGAACCCTTCTGCTGCGTCGGAGGCTCCGTATCGCGATCGGAGATGCCGGCAACGAATCCAGGCTTCGCGCCATGCGCGTACACGCGAACTTCGCCGAATACGTTCCGCTGAGACTCCTGCTGATCTATTTCGTGGAGGTGACGGGCGCCAATTTACTGTTCGTCCACGCCCTCGGGGTTTCCGTCCTTGCCGGTCGCGTGTCCCACGCCCTCGGGGTCAGTCGGGTGAACGAGAACTATGCATTCCGGGTCACGGGCATGGCACTGACCCTTACCCCGCTCATCGCGGCCTCGCTCTGGCTGCTGCAGGTCTTCATGGCACAGAATGTCGCTTGAGCTTGTAATATGAACTTCCCTTCAAGGCCCGAGGTTGATCGGTTGCCGGACCCGGAAGGACGAGTCCCCATCGTTGATCGAATACCATCGCCGCACAGAGTGGCTCGACGAAACCGCAGGACGCATTCAGCGGGCTTCGAACAAGAATTGATGAGCAAAGGGCCGCGGCCCTAGACCAGATGACCGATCGACTGAAAGGCAAGACCGCGCTGATCACCGCTGCGGGGCAGGGCATGGGCCGCGCGGCGGTACTCGCGTTCGTCCGCGAAGGCGCAGCGGTGGTCGCGACCGACGTGCGCGCCGACCTGCTCGAACGCCTCGACGGCATGACCGGCGTGACGACGCGTGTGCTCGACGTGCTCGACGATGCGGCCGTCGCCACCTCGGTCGACGCGATCGGCCCGGTCGACATCCTGTTCAACTGCGCCGGCTGGGTGCACCAGGGCAATCTGCTCGACTGCGGCATCGACGACTGGGACCGCAGCTTCGATCTGAACGTGCGCAGCATGTTCGTCGTCACGAAGGCGATGCTGCCGAAGATGATCGCCAACGGCGGCGGCGTGGTCCTCAACATGGCGTCGGTGCTCGGCGCGCACAAGGCGGCACCGAACCGGCTCGCGTACGCGGCGAGCAAGGCCGCGGTGGTCGGCTTCACGCGCGCGCTCGCGCTCGATCACGTGCGGCAGGGCATCCGCTGCAACTGCGTCTGTCCCGGCACAGTGGATACGCCATCGCTCGGCGACCGCATCAACGCGTTCGTGGACCCGGCGCAGGCCCGCGTCGACTTCGTCAATCGCCAGCCGATGGGCCGGCTCGCCACCGCCGAGGAGGTCGCGGAGACCTTCGTGTTCCTCGCGTCCGAAGAGTCGTCGTTCACGACCGGGCAGGCGATCTTCGTCGACGGCGGGATGTCGCTGTAGGTTTGCCGGGTATCGTTGGTTGCGTTGCCGGCTGATGCAAACTACGCACCGATCGACGTGAGGTGTTCCGATGCGCACGACGCTGACGACTGACGATGAGCTGCTGTCACGGGCGCAAGCGCTCGCAGAGCCGGGGATCGACAAGGTCGAACGCCTCGACCAATGCGTGAAGGCCTTCATCGATCGACAGGTATCGCGTCGACTCGCCGCGCTCGGCGGTGGAATTCCCGAGATGGTGCTGGCGAAGCGCAGGCGATGATGCGCAGACGCGTTCGACGTCTGTGCGTCGCGAAGGCCTTTCGATGATCACACCGCCCAGACACTGACGACACGCACAAAGGACTCACACTTCGTACCCATGAAACTTCTCCGCCACGGCCCCTCGGGCCATGAAAAACCCGGCCTGCTCGATGCCGACGGCAACATCCGCGACCTGTCGGGCGTCGTCGCCGACGTCGACGGCGACGCACTGGCACCTGCTGCGCTCGCGCGCCTGCGGGTGATCGACGTCGCGTCGCTGCCGATCGTCGATGCCGCCACGCGGCTCGGACCGCCGGTCGCGCGCGTCGGCAAGTTCCTCGCGGTCGGCCTCAACTACTCGGACCACGCCGCCGAATCGAACATGCCGATCCCGCACGAGCCGATCCTGTTCACGAAGGCGATCAGCTGCCTGTGCGGTCCGGACGACGACGTGATCCAGCCGCGCGACTCGACCAAACTCGACTGGGAGGTCGAGCTCGGCATCGTGATCGGCACGAAGGCGCAATACGTGTCCGAGGATCGCGCGCTCGACCACGTCGCCGGCTACGTGCTGGTCAACGACGTGTCGGAGCGCCAGTTCCAGCTCGAGCGCGGCAGCCAGTGGGACAAGGGCAAGGGCTGCGACACGTTCGGCCCAGTCGGCCCGTGGCTGGTCACGGCCGACGAGGTCGGCGATCCGCAGGCCCTGGCGTTGTGGCTCGACGTCAACGGCGACCGCTGCCAGCGCGGCAACACGAGCACCATGATCTTCGGCTGCGCGCATCTGGTGAGCTACCTGAGCCGGTTCATGACGCTGATGCCGGGCGACATCATCACGACCGGCACGCCGCCCGGCGTCGGCATGGGGATGAAGCCGCAGCGCTTCCTCCAGCCCGGCGACGTGATGGCGCTCGGCATCGACAAGCTCGGCACGCAGAAGCAGCGCGTGGTCGCGTGGTCATGAAAGCCGAACTCCTCCTGATGGCGCCGATCTACGGCGCCACGCAGCAGCACCTCGAAGCCACGTACACGGTCCATCGCCTGTGGGAAGCGCCGGACCCGGACGCGAAGCTCGCCGAACTCGCCGACCGCATCGACACCGTCGTCACGCCGGGCGGTCGCGGCATGACGGCGGCCGAGATGCGCGCGCTGCCGAAGCTGAAGCTGATCGCCTGTTTCGCGGTGGGCGTCGATGCGGTCGACGTCGCGGCTGCGACGGCGCTCGGCATCAAGGTCACGAACACCCCCGACGTGCTGACCGAGGACGTCGCGGACCTCGCGCTGGCGCTGGTGCTGGCCACGGTCCGCCGGGTCGCGGCCGGCGATCGCTACGTGCGTTCCGGCGCGTGGCTCAAGGGCGCGCTGCCGCTGACGCAGAGCGTGCAGGGTAAGACCATGGGCATCGTCGGCATGGGCCGTATCGGACAGGCGATCGCGAAGCGTGCCGCGGCGTTCGGACTGCGCATCGCCTATCAGGGCCCGCGCGACAAGTCGCTGCCGTATCCGTACCACGCCGATCCGGTCGAGCTCGCGAAGGCGTGCGACATCCTCGTCGCCGCGTGTCCCGGCGGCGATGCGACGCGCGGGATCATCAGCGCGGCCGTGATCGAAGCGCTCGGCCCGCAGGGCGTCTTCGTCAACATCGCGCGCGGCTCGGTGGTCGACGAACCGGCGCTGGTCAATGCGCTGGTCCACGGGCGGCTCGGCGGCGCGGGGCTCGACGTGTTCGTCGACGAGCCGCGCGTGCCCGCAGCGCTGCTCACCCTCGACCAGGTGGTGCTGCAGCCGCACGTCGGCAGCGCATCGCATGCGACGCGGACGGCGATGGGTCAGCTCGTGATCGACAACGTGGCGGCGTGGTTCGCAAGGAAACCGCTGCCGACGCCGGTCAACTGATCGACAACGAAAGGCCCGGGGCTGTGGTTCGCGGTCGCGCCGGCCATCGTTCGGCGCTCGCTCAGCGGAAGATGTCGTCGATCTCCCGGCGTCCCGTGATGAGCTGCGTTTCCAGTTCGAGGCGGGCCGGTGCGGCCGAGCTTCGGCCGGTCTTCACGATGACCGCCATCTCGTCGTAGGACGCGTTGCGGGCCAGCCCTGCGACCGCGCGGCTCGCGACGCGCGGCAGGTTCCACACCGCGCTGAACAGCCCGAGTCGCTGCGAATCGGTCAGCACCACGCCCGGATTGGCCTGCAAGGCCTGGTCGATGCTCGACTCGTAGGGCAGCGAGAACTGGTCGAAATACGCGGCGTGTCGCGTCGCATCGGCGAACAGCGGCTCGACGACGGCCCAACCCGTCGGGGTCAGCGCCTGGTCCACCTTGAAGGTCCACGCGCCCGATTCGGTCTTCGCGAGCGACAGCCTGAGCTTGCCGTTCAACGCCGCTCCGAGCGGCGACGCGACGAAGCCGGTCAGCTTGCTGTACGCCGGATACGGATAGGCCGCCGGCAGTACGTTCATCGCGCGGACCAGCGCGTCCATCGTGGCCTGGTGCGCTGCCGTCAGGACGATGCCGACCTGCGTCAACAACGAGACCGCGCGGGTCTGGATCGCGGCGCCCGGCGCGGCATCGGGCGCGTCGCGCACGAGCAGGTAACCGAGGCCCGACGTCAGGAAGCCGCGGGTGTCGAGATAGAGGAAGGACGCGAACGACTCTTCGCGGAGCAGGAGTCGTTCACGGTATTGCTCGTAGTGTGCTGGCATGGTCGACGGCTCGCGTCACGCAGGATCGCGATTGACCCGCATCCTGCGCCACCCGTCAAGCTGCCTTTCCGTCAGCCACGCGCCGCATCCCGCAGCACCGCCACCGGCAGGTCGTGCAGCAGATCGCCGACTTTGAGCCGGCGCGAGACGGTCTTGCGGCGTGCGCCGGTCGCCACGTCGAACCATGCGTTCGATGCGGTGCCGGGCGGCAACAGCACTTCCGTATCGCCCCAGCGGGCCGCAGGGACCAGCGGTCGATTGCAGCCGTCGAGCAGTGCGCTGATGTGCAGCGGCACGACGACGACCATGCGGTCCGAGCCGTGCCGTCGCATGAACGCGAGGACGTTGGCGGACTGCGTGCCTTCGACGGTCAACGGCTGATAGTCGCCGAACGCGAACAGGTCGGCGCGGTCGGTCCGCACGGCGAGCAGCCGCGCGATCAGTGCCTGCTTGATGCGGCCGTCGCACCAGCTCGCCAGCAGTGCGTCGGCGTCGATGCCGGCCTCCGTCGCGGCGAGCGCCGCCTGCCGCATGACGAAGTCGACGGGCCTGCGGTTGTCGGGGTCGACCATGCTGAAGTCCCAGAACTCGGTGCCCTGGTACAGGTCGGGGATGCCGGGGACCGTCAGGTGCAGCACGGCCTGCACGAGTCCGTTGGACGCGGCCGCCGGGCCGATCGAGGCGACGAACGCGGCCGCCTCGCGCGCGAACGGACTCGTCGCCACGTCCATCGCGCGGTCGAGGAAGGACCGGCAGGTCGCCTCGTACGCTTCGTTGGGCATGGCCCAGTCGGACGGCCGCTTGGTCTCGCGCAAGGCCTTCACCTGCCACGCGGCGACGCGCTCGACGAATGCGCCGACCTGCTCGCGCTGTGCCGCATCGTCGGGGTCGAGCGTGCCGGCGAGTTCGAGCGGCCACGCGCCGATCAGCGTCTGCATCAGCATGATCTGGTCTTCGGGCAGCGGCACCGCAGCCGATTCGGCGACCGCGTGCGCCTTGGCGGCGAGACCGGCCGGCGGCGTCATCGGCGCGTTCTCCGCGATGGTCCCTTCGACCTGCGCCGCACGATCCTCGATCGGCGTGTTGAGGATCATCCAGCGACGCAGCGTCGCGATCCAGCGCTGCGGCATCTCCGACAGCACCGCGAGGCGGGCGCGCGCGTCGGCGCCGCGCTTGTGGTCGTGCGTCGCGATCGCCAGCATCGCGTGCGGAAAAGCGTCGAAGCGGCGCAGGCACTTCGCATGGAATGCGTCGACGGTCAGCGCGAACTCGCCGGGGTCCGCGCCCACCTCGTTGCGCGAGATCAGCCGGCCGTAGCGATAGAAGGCCGTGTCCTCGACCGACTTCGCGGCCAGCGGCGGCGTGAGCTGCTGGAACTTGGTGATCGCACGCCGCCGCTCGTCGCGTTGCCGGCGGGTCGCGGTCTGCGGCACCACGTCGGGCATCGCGTCGTCCGCGGTGTCGCCGCCCAGCCAGTGGTCGAGCCACGCGAGCACGGTGCGGTCGGACGGCCGGACCGTCTCGTGCGCGGCGCGCAGCGCGTCGACCAGCACGCGCGTGTCGGCGGCGCTGCGACCGCGCCCGTCGACGTAGGTCCGGTACACGTCGAACTGCACCAGCAGTTCAGTCAGCGCGCGCTGGATCGCGATCAGCGCGATGTCGCGCGTGTCGATGTCCGCGCGCGCCACGCGATGCAGCGAGCGCGCCGCGGCGTTGAACTCGGCCGCGAGGTTCTCGGCCAGGATCTGGCGCCGCGCGGCCGTCTGCTCGGTCTTGAAGTCCGCCGGGCGCAGCGTCGCGAGCGACCAGAAGGCCGCGAGCGGCTCGGCGCCCGGCGGGTGGTGCAGCAGCGCGCCGACCTCGTTCATGAAGTCGTAGCCGCTGGTACCGTCGATCTTCCAGTCGCCGCGCAGGTCTTCGCGGGACGCGAGGATCTTCTCGACGACGATCCACGGCCGCGTCCAGCGCGACGCCGGGCGCTCGCGCTGCAGGCCTTCGAGACGCCGCTGCAGCTCGCGGCAGTAGGCGCGCGGGTCCGCGAGACCGTCGACGTGATCGACTCGCACCGCATCGATGACGCCGTCGCGATACAGCCGGAAGATGGTCGCGTGCATCGCGTCGAATACGTCGTCGCGTTCGACGCGGATGCCGGCCAGGTCGGTCACCTCGAAGAAGCGGCGCCAGTTGATCTCGTCGGCCGCGGCGCGCCACCACGCGAGGCGGTAATGCTGGTTCTCCAGCAACGCGTGCAGCCGCGTCCGTCCGTCGATCGTGGACGGTGCATGGCGCTCCAGCGCGCGCTCCAGCGCCTCTTGCGCACCGTCGGTCTGCAGCGCTGCGACGAAGCCGGCGCGCGCCTCGACCAGCATCGCGTCGCGCCGGACGAGCAGCGCGTCGTGCTCGCGCAGGTCGTTGCGCGGCAGGTCGCCGAGCTGGGCGAGCGCCTCGAAGCGTCGTGCCGATTCGTGCAGCCGGGCATGGCCGGTGCCGTCGAGGATCGCCGGATGATCCGCGATCGCGATCGGGAAGTGGTTCGTGAAGTAGCGCGCTTCGAAGCCGGCGCCGCTCGCGTCGAGCGCCAGCACCAAGTCCCCCGACGCCAGGGTCTCGCCGTAGCCGGCGCCGAGGAAAGGCGCCAGCAGCTTGCCGCGCAATGCGGGGTCGCTCGACATCCAGTCGATGTCGAAGTAGTGCGCGTAGCGACTCTCGGGACCCCACAGCAGCACGTCCTGCCACCACGCGTTGTCGCTGCCGGTGGCCATGTGGTTCGGGACGATGTCGACGACGAGGCCCATGCCGGCCGCGTGGATCGCATCGGCCATGCGGCGCAGCGCGTTTTCGCCGCCGAGCTCCGGGTTGACGAGCCCGACATCGACGCAGTCGTAGCCGTGCGTGGAGCCGGGTCGGGCCTTCAGGACCGGCGACGCGTAGAGGTGGCTGACGCCGAGCCGCGCGTAGTAGGGCACCAGCGCGGTGGCCTGGTCGAACGTGAAGCTTTTGTGGAACTGCAGGCGCGCCGTGGCGCG
>JBBRRW010000060.1:0-16289 GCA_038245975.1 Burkholderiales bacterium | reverse complement strand
GCAGGTCGATCGTGCCGAGTCGCGTGCGCAACACGCCTTCGCCGGGCGCTGCGGCCAGGTAGTGGCCGTGGCCCATCCGGGCGTGGTCACCGTGGGCATGCGTGATGATCGCGCGATCGACCGGACGCCACGGGTCGATATGGAAGTCGCCGGCCGGGCAGTAGAGGCCTTGCGGCCGCAGGACGACGAGATCGTCGTGCCGCTCGCGCAGGACCGGCGGCGGGGTCGCGGGGCCGTCGCCTTCCGGGGCCGCGTCAACCACCATCAGTACTGTCCGCTGACGCCGGTCAGCGACACGGCGAGCCGCAGAACCGCATACGAGATCGCGTTGGTGACGCGGCCCGTCAGGCCGGTCTTGAGGAGGCGTTCGGCACGCACCGGCTCCGAGTCTTCGGCGATCGCGCGCTCGACCTGCTCGCGAACGAGTGACGCGAACGTCGGGTCGCGCACGACCAGGTTCGCCTCCCGCGCCAGCAGCAGGCTGAAGGGATCGATGTTCGACGACCCGACCGTCGCCCATCCGTCGTCGACCACGCCGACCTTGGCATGCAGGAAGCTGCGGGTGTACTCGAAGATCTCGATGCCGGCAGCGAGCAGCTCCGCATACAGCGTCTGGCTCGCGTAGTGCTGGACCGGGTATTCGGGGCGGCCCTGCAGCAGCAGTCGCACGCGGACGCCACGCTGCGCGGCCTCGATCAGCGTCTTGCGAAAGCGGCGACCCGGGAAGTAGTAGGCGTTGCAGAGGATCACGTCGTCCTTCGCGAGCTTGATCGCCGCGAGATACGCGCGCTCGATGCTGCGCCGGTTGCGCACGTTGTCCCGCGTGACCAGCGCCACCCGGACGTTTCCGCCTTCGGGGCGGGCCTGCGCCCATTCCCGTCGCGAGAACCACGTCGCGACTGCGTCCTCAAGCTCCTTGCGGTTCGCGACGACGTTCGGCAGGTCGAGCCGCAACCACTGGTTGATCATGTACGCGGAGATCGGCCCGACCACCGGGCCCTCGACGCGTGCCGCGAAATCGAAGCGCGGCGCCAGCAGCGCGCCGTGGTTCGGGTCGTTCAGGTCGTCGAGGATGTTGATGCCGCCGCAGAAGGCCACTTTGCGGTCGACCATGATCAGCTTGCGATGCAGCCGCCGCAGACGCTTGCGCGAGAACCAGGCGATCCCGCTGCGCCACGAATAGTTCTCGGGCCGGAAGACGACGTACTCGACGCCGGCTGCTTCGAAGCGCTCGCGGATCGATGCCGCCAGGTTCGACGAACCGAAGCCGTCGACCGACACGTGCACCTTGACGCCGCGGCGCGCTGCGCTCGCAAGGACGTCGGTGATGCGCCGTCCCGTTTCGTCATCGTGATAGATGTAGGTCTCGAGGTAGACCTCGTCGCGGGCGCCTTCAATGGCGGCGACCAGCGCCGGGAAGAACTGGGACCCGCCGCACAACAGTTCGACGTGATTGCCTGCTTCGAAATTCACGCCGCGTCGAGGACCAGTTCGGCCACGATCGGTGCATGGTCGGACAGCTTGCGCCACGTCGGTCCCGACAGGACCTGCGCCGCCGCGATCTTGAAGCCGCGCACGTACACGCGATCGAGGCGCAACAACGGAAAGGCGGCGGGGAAGGTGCGCGCGGGGGCCGCGAGACGTCCGCGCTTCGCCGGCACAGGCAACTGCGCATCGATCGCGACGGCCGGTGTTTCGGCCGGGTCCGCCGCGGACGTGATGCCGCGCGAGTCGAGCGTCTTGCGGATGCGGCCCCGCTGCTGCGCGACGTAACCGGTGGCTTTGCGTGCGAGCGCCGCGCGCCGTGTCTCGTGTCCCGAGAACACCTCGCGCACGCCGAGGTTCTCGGCGAGCCGCTTGCCGAGCCGGTGCCGCCAGTCGTTGAAGTCGCCGGCGATGACCAGCGGTGCGTCCGCGGGGACGTGCGAGCGGATGCGCGCGATCATCGCGTCCGCCTGGCGGACCCGGCTCTCCTCGAACAGACCGAGGTGGGCGCAGATGCAATGCACCTTCACGCCATCGAAGTCGAACTCGCAATGCAGGAGTCCGCGCGATTCGAAGCGATGGTCGGAGATGTCGATGTTCTCGTGGCTGACCAGCGGGAAGCGCGACAGGATCGCGTTGCCGTGGTCGCCGTCGGTACGGACCGAGTTGCTGCCGTAGACGGCCTCGGCCCAGCGGTCGCCGGCGAGGAAGGTGTGCTGCGCGACGTCGGGCCAGTTGTCGAAACGTCCGGCGTGCATGTCGTTCCGTCCCTGGACTTCCTGCAGGAACACGACGTCGGCTTCGAGCGCGTGCAGTCCGGCGCGCAGGTCGTGGATGACGTTGCGGCGGGACATCGCCGACACGCCCTTGTGGATGTTGTAGGTCGCGATGCGCAGCCGTTTCGCCGCCTGCGGGATTGCCTCGTCGACGAGCTTCTCGGCTGCATCGCGTTCGCTGGCGAGCAGGGCCTCTTCGTCGTCGAGTTCGGTCAGGGGGGTTTCGTGCGTGTCGTGCATCGTTGCGGCAGTTGGAGGATGGCTTCGGCGTTACTGGGCGAGAAGCATCGCGCTGCAGCGTCGCGGAACGGCAGCCAAGCGTATTGCAAATGCTCCCGAGGGGCAACGCGGACCCGGTCGGTTGCGGCACATTCTGCGGGCAGACAGAGTCCGAACCAGTGCTCGGTGTTGCGCTCGACGCCCGGCGCGTAGCGATGCCGCCAGTGCGCGTAGATGGTGTATTCAATCGCGTGGTTCCAGTCGACCAGCGTTCCGTCGTGCCGCGCGTCGATTCCCGTCTCCTCGCCCACTTCGCGGATCGCCGTTTCACGCAAGGGCTCGTCGAGCGCATCGACGCTGCCGGTCACGGACTGCCAGTGGTCGCGGCGGTCGGCGCGTTCGAGCAGCAGGACGCGCAGGTCTTCGGTATGGATGACCACCAGCACCGATCGCGGGATCTTGAACGGCCGGGGCGGTTCGTCGGTCATGGGGTGGTCACGGCAGCGTGGGCATGGTCAGCGCCGACCCGTCGGCCGCATCGACGTCGTAGGCGAGAAGGCCGACCCGCCGCGCGCTTCCGGGTGTGCCCGACTGCAATGCGGCGAGGGTCCTGGCTTCCGCCGCGCCGGCCGCCGACAGGTAGAGCGACCCGCGTGACGGAATGGTCGCGTAGAGACGCCGCGACCGGATCGTCGCGGCGAAGCCTCTCATGCGCGCGGGGTCCAGCAGCGACGCCGGCGCGTCGCCCGGCGAATGCACGCGATAGATCGTGGCCGCGCCCGCGGACCCGGCCAGTCGTTGGAGGTCGACGCCGTGCTCCGCGCGCAGCGCCGTGAGCGCCGCGTCCTTCAATGCGGGGCCCTTCAGGCCGAGGCGGTCCGCGATCGCCGCGGTGACGAAGGTCGAGGCGGTCCCGCTAGCGAGCACGTAGCGGAGTTCGACGGGGCCGATCAACGGCTCGGCGACGAAGCCGAAGCGAAAGCCGGGCGACGCTTCGGCCACGAGCGCGGCACCGAGCATCGCGCGCTGCGGCGCGCGGGTCGCACGGTCGATGCGGTCCACGTCGTCGAGCGCGCGGTCGATCGCGTCGCCGCACGCGAAGCGCTGTGCGCGGCACGCCGCGAAGACGTCCGAGAGCCGCACGTCGATGTACACGCCCGACGGCAGGGCCACGCGCAGGACGCCGCCGGTCCACCCGTCGACCGTCGTACCGGGGTGTCGGCCGATCAATGCTTCGGTGAAGCGCGGTCCCACCGCGTCCGGCCGCGTGCGCAGCGCGAACCACACTGCGAACGCGACGACGACCACGGCGAGCGCGATCCCCGCGAATGTCCATCGTCGCGTACGGCTCACGACGCGCTCACGACGTACTCACGACCGCGTCATCGGCGTATGCCCGGCGCGGTTCGCCCACCGTCAGGCCGCACGCGGCTCCGGCGTGCCGGCCGCCGGGAGGCCCGGACCGCTGCGCTCGCCGGGAACGACGACGCGATCGTTGCTGCGCAGGCGGATGTGCAGTTCGCGAAGCTGGCGTTCGTCGACCGCACTCGGGGCCTGCGTCAGCAGGTCCTGCGCGCGCTGGGTCTTGGGGAAGGCGATGACGTCGCGGATCGATTCGGCACCGGTCATCATCGTCACGAGACGGTCGAGACCGAACGCGATGCCGCCGTGCGGGGGCGCGCCGTAGCGCAGCGCATCGAGCAGAAATCCGAACTTGGCCTGCGCCTCCTCGGCGTCGATCTTGAGCGCGCGAAAGACCTTGCTCTGGATCTCTTCGCGATGGATCCGCACCGAGCCGCCGCCGATCTCCCAGCCGTTCAGGACCAGGTCGTAGGCCTTGGCCATGCAGCGCGCCGGGTCGGTGACCAGCAGGTCCTCGTCACCGTCCTTCGGCGCGGTGAACGGGTGATGCGCGGCGGTGAAGCGGCCTTCGGCCTCGTCGTATTCGAACATCGGGAAGTCGACGACCCACAGCGGTCGCCAGCCTTCGGCGAGCAGCCCGTTCTTCCTGCCGAACTCGGAGTGGCCGATCTTCACGCGCAGCGCGCCCATCGCGTCGTTGACGACCTTGGCCTTGTCGGCGCCGAAGAAGATCAGGTCGCCGTCCCTGGCGCCGGTGCGCTCGACGATCTTGGCGAGAGCGGCGTCATGCAGGTTCTTGATGATCGGCGACTGCAGGCCCGCGCGGAGTTCCTTCTGCGACAGGTCGTTGACCTTGATGTAGGCCAGGCCCTTCGCGCCGTAGATCGACACGAACTGGGTGTACGCGTCGATCTCGGAGCGCGGGAAGCCACCGGTGCTGGCGCCGCCGCCCGGTACGCGCAGCGCGACGACGCGGCCGCCCTCGCTCCTGGCCGCGGCGGAGAAGACCTTGAACTCGACGTCCTGCATCACGTCGGTCAGTTCGGTGAACTCGAGCTGCACGCGCAGGTCCGGCTTGTCGGAACCGAAGCGTGCCATCGCCTCGCTGTGCGGCATGACGGGAAAAGCGGGCAGCTCGACGTCGATGGCGGTCTTGAAGACGTGGCGCGTCATGGTCTCGAAGATCTCGCGGATCTCGACCTCGTTCAGGAACGAGGTCTCGCAGTCGATCTGCGTGAACTCCGGCTGACGATCGGCGCGCAGGTCCTCGTCGCGGAAGCACTTGACGATCTGGTAGTAGCGGTCGAAGCCGGCCACCATCAGCAGCTGCTTGAAGAGCTGCGGCGACTGCGGCAGCGCGAAGAACATGCCGGGGTTGACGCGGCTCGGCACGAGATAATCGCGCGCGCCTTCCGGCGTGCTCTTGGTCAGCATCGGCGTCTCGATGTCGATGAAACCCTGCGCGTCGAGGTAGCGGCGCACTTCCATCGCGACGCGGTAGCGCAGCATCAGGTTCTTCTGCATCACCGGCCGGCGCAGGTCGAGGACACGATGCGTGAGGCGCGTGGTCTCCGACAGGTTGTCGTCGTCGAGCTGGAACGGCGGCGTGACCGACGCGTTGAGCACGGTGATCTGGTGCGCGAGCACTTCGATCTGCCCGGACTTCATCGACGGGTTGACCGTGCCTTCGGGCCGCGCGCGGACCAGGCCCTTGATCTCGACGCAGAACTCGTTGCGCAGCGACTCGGCCGTCGCGAAGGTCTCGGCGCGGTCGGGGTCGCAGACCACCTGGGCCATGCCCTCGCGGTCGCGCAGATCGACGAAGATCACGCCGCCGTGGTCGCGACGACGATGGACCCAGCCGGTGAGGACGACGGACTGTCCCAGCTGGTCGGCGGTAACCAGACCGCAATAGTGAGTACGCATGCAGACTCCGAATGAAAGGGACCGAAAGCGGCGACGCGGCGCAGGGGCGGCATCGGGGCGGTCGACGGTCCGGATCGCCCGACTACGGCGAGGGACGACAGGATGATCGAATCAGGAAGAGGGGCGCGAAAGGAACGATGCGGGTTGGCCGGCCCGGGCCAACCCTAGCGATTTCGATGTGCGGCCGAAGGCGACGCAACCCGGGCGCCAGCAGCGACGGGAATCCGTCGAACGGTGTGCGGGCGGGGAAAGGGAATTCGCATCGGCGGAAGCTATCACGAGGGCCGCACTGCGGCAATCGGGTCATGGGGAATCGGGTCGCGGTCGACCCTGCGGATTCAAACCGGGTGGGCCGGCGACGCGACGGCCGGTCCCGGCGTCGGGCGCGGACCCGGTGCGACGACCCCCATCGAGACCACGAACTTGAGCGCCTCGTCGACCGTGATGTCGAGGTCGATGATCTGACTTACCGGCACGATCAGCACATAGCCCGAAGTGGGGTTCGGCGCGGTGGGAACGTAGACGCTCGCGTGCTCGCCGCTCAGCGGTCCCTGCAGCGCGGTGCCGGGACTGCCGACCACGAAGCCGACGGTCCACGTCCCGGGGCGGGGAAATTCCACCAGCACCGGCTTGCGAAACGCCTGGCCCGACGGCGACAGCAGCGTGTCGGAGACCTGCTTGACGCTCGAATAGATCGCGGACACGAAGGGAATCCGCGAGACCAGCGCTTCCCACCACACCACCAGCCGACGACCGATGAAGTTGCGGGTGAGGATGCCCACCAGCAGGATGATCGCGACCGTGAGGATCACGCCCATGCCGGGGATGTTGAACGGCGCCTGGGTCCTCACCGACGGCGGCAGCAGCAGCAGCGTCTGGTCCAGCGTGGTCACGATCAGGTTGAGCACCCAGATCGTGATCCCCAGCGGGACGAGGATCACCAGCCCCGTGAAGAAGGTTTTCTTCAACATCGCGGTATTCAGCCGGTGCCGCTGGCCGGCGGCGGGCTGGCTTTGACGGGACCGACATCGCCTTTCGGCGCGGCAGGCGCCGCGGGTTTGGCCGGGCTTGCAGCGTCCGGGGCCGCGGGCGTCGCGGAACCGGGATCCGCATCGCTCTTGGTCGGACCCGCCGCGTCGCCGTCCGGCTTGCCGGCCTTGGACGCCTCCTTGCCGGCGGGATTACGAAAATCCGTCACGTACCAGCCCGAGCCCTTGAGCTGGAAGCCGGCGGCGGTGACCTGCTTCTGGAAGGTGGCGGCGCCGCACGAGGGACAGGTCACCAGCAGGGGGTCCGACATCTTGCGCAGGACGTCCTGCTGAAACCCGCAGGTCTCGCAACGATAGGAATAGATGGGCATGTGGGGTGACCGAGGACCGCTGCGCGCCGGGGTGACGGGCGGAAAAAGCCCCGGATTATAAGGTGCGGTCGAAAGGCAAAAAAAAGCTCCGACGCAGCGGAGCTTTTTTCGGGGCAGCGCAGATCACTTGCCGTAGGTGGCCTTGGCGGTCTTCTCGCAGCTGTCTTTCGCCGCTCCGGCGTAGCCGTCGCACTTGGCCATCGCGACCTTGTAGTTCGCGTCGCGCTTGTCGTCGGTCGCGTCGCTGCGCGCCGCCGTGGACTTCTCCATCGCTTTCGCATCGGCCTTGGCCTTGACCTGCACGGCCTTGGCTTCCTTCACGCAGACGTCCTTGTCGTTGCCGGTCTTGGCATCGCAACGCTGCTTGGCGACGTCGTAGTCAGCTTCGGCAATGTTCTCTGCCGCTTCCGCATGGGCCTTCGGAGTGTTCTTGTAGTCGGCTTCCGCAGTCGCCTCGGCCTTCGTGCGGCCGGCTTTCGCTTCGGCTTGGCAGATGTCCTTCGGATTGCCGGACAGGCTCTTGCAACGCTCGACCGATACCTTGTAGTCGGCTTCGGCGCGCTCCTTGACCGCAGAGTACTCGGCCTTCGTACTCGCAAAGCCAGGCAGCGACAGCGTCAGCGTGACAGCGACGAATGCACCGCCGGCGATCTTTTGAATCATTTGCATAAAATCTCCTTGTCGCGTTGGCCGCGATCGTTGATGTGAAGTGCTCAGGCAGAAAACCGCTTTCCGTTTTGCATCCGTTCCTTCGGCGCATGCGTCGCCGTCGGGCGGGATGAAATCCGGATCAGATCCTGCCCCCACTGCGCCTGGTGCTTCAGTACCCCGTAGCGCGCCTGCAGGCGGCCGCTGAATTCCAGCCGCTCGCCGCTCATGACCATCCTGCGATGGTCGAATCGCTGCCCTATACCTTGAAGAATGCGGCCGTACCACTGCTTGCACTGGCCGATCGCGATGTCCCAGTTCATGCCGAGTCCTTTAGAAGCCAATCAATCGAATGACGTATGGCGCAACGCCATCCGCACTACATCCACTTGCTGACCTGCCGGAAGTAGACGAAGCGCACGTCCGGATCCCAGGCATAGATGGCCGGAACCAGCGTTACTTCGTCTTGCTTTTCGGCCGCGATAGCCGCAGCGAGTGCTTGTTCGGACGACGCGCGGGCAGCCAGCGCGTCGGCCTCGGACGCCAAGGCGGTCACCCGCAGGCGACGCGCGACCGGCTGGGCCGGCTCTATCGCCATCCCCCTCGTGTTGGAAGCAGGTGAAACGGTCCGCGACGTGTCGACCGTCTCGGAAACCGCGGGCCGCAGTTCTCCGACCAGAGCGACCACCGACAACATCGCCAGGACACCGAGGTTCTTGAAGCGCATCGTCCGATTGCGTTGCATGGCCGTGACTCCGAAAGACCTGCGATTCCGTGAAAACATCCTGAACCTGCCCAGGGACCCGAGTCATCGCTCGCGGGCCGCTGCGCGACATCGACCGACGTGACGGCGTATCGGTCTGTAGGCCGGTCCATCACATGATCGACTCGAGCCCGAACTATCGTCGCCGGATCAGACCCATCAGCAACGAAATCACGAACAGCACCACGAAGATGAAGAAGAGAATCTTGGCGATTTCCGCAGCGCCGGCGGCGATTCCACCGAAGCCGAAGATGGCTGCGATCAATGCAATGACGAAAAAGACGACTGCGTAATGCAACATGCCGAGCCTCCTTTGTTTTTGATTCAGACCTTTAACGACCTGCTCTTTTCTTCGTCTCCCAGACCAATCAACACTTTCGGAAGATCTGAAAACTGCGTCGACTTGTCGAGAAAATAATCCGCGCCCAGCTGTTTCGAACTGCGGAGATATTCCTGTCGCGGGTAATTGGTGAAAACGACAATCTTCGGCTTTGCATCGCCGCCCTCGCCCCATTTCAATTGGGCGAGCACATTCAATCCATTGCCTTCGCGCAGCTTGATGTCGACGACTAGCGCCTCGGGCTTCAGGCTGCGGATCTTCTGCAGTGCGTCCTTCTCGCAGTCGGCGGTCCCGACCAGAATCAACGACGGTTGGTCTGCAATCGCTTCAGCAATTCTCTCCAGCAATATGGGAGAGTCTTCGATGACGAAAACCCGCAATGGCGTATCCATGAAAATTGGCAATGTCCGAAGTCGATCGGTTGAGCCTACCTCGACCATTGAACATATTCCGGTGGCTGTGTGGGCACTGACGCTACGCCAAAATGCAGTACCATCCGTAGATTAGGGTCGACACGTTCCGGCTTCTATCGGTTCGACGCCCGTTGGCGTGTCCGCATTTGTCTTAGAGCCGGCGAACCAAACGAAAACGTCCCCTCGCGGGGACGTCGTGACCAGGGCGAAAAGCGCGGTTACTGGATCAATTCGTTCTTGATCGCGTAATAGGTCAGGTCGGCGTTGGTGCGCAGGTTCATTTTTTCGAGAATGCGCGCCCGATGGGTGCTGACGGTCTTCACCGACAGGAACAACTCATCGGCTATGTCCGACACGCTGTGGCCCGCAGCAAGCTTGCAGAAGACCTCGAACTCGCGGGTGGACAGCTTTTCGTGCGGCGCGCCGTGAACGTCGCTGGTGAACGCGGTGGCGAGTTGTTGCGCCAGGGCCGGGCTGACGTACTTCTTGCCGGTCAGCACCATGCGCACGGCTTTCAGGATCTCCGACGGCGGGCTGCTCTTGGCGATGTAGCCGTTGGCCCCGGCCTTGAGGACGTTCATCGCGTACTGTTCCTCGGCATGCATCGACAGGATCAGGATCGGCAGGTCGGAACGCTCGCCGCGCATGCGGCGCAACACGTCGATGCCGCTGCGATCGGGCATCGACAGGTCGAGCAGAACGCCGTCCACCGGGCGCGCGCGCAGGAGTTCCAGCGCCTCGGTGCCGCTAGCGGCTTCCGAGTCGACGACGATGTCGGTGCACTCGGCGAATATCTGCTTGAGGCCGGCTCTGACGATCTGGTGATCGTCTACCAGCATAATTTTTTTGATCAACGGTGCGTCCCTCGCGGCCGGTGGATGACCGCGTAATTGTAGCCTCAACCAGAAAAAAGCCGGCGGTGAGGCCGGCTGTAAAAGCGAGCATTGCGCTCGCTGGGGAATCTGGAAGGTTCGAGGCGCGCGGGACAGTCATCGCGCGGCATCGGCCACAACACAGAGCGTGGCCATGTGCCATTCGCCGGCATCTCGGCCGTGCACCCGATCCGGTGTCCGCAATCTTCCCAAACGAATTCAGCGCAGGCTTCCGGCATCGGCGTCGTGCGGTTACGCCAGCTGCATCGCGTTCAGCGGCGACCCGACTTCGGCCGGCGGGATGGTGCAGGGCATACGTCCGCGCAGCAGCGTGCCGCCGCTCGCGGGGGTCAGCATTTCGATGCTGCCCCCGTAGGCGAGGACGCGCTCGCGGATACCCAGCAGGCCGTGGCTACCCGGCTTGGCCCGATCGGCGTCGGAGATGCCGACACCGTCGTCGGCGATTTCGAATTCGATCGTGTCGCCGACGCGATAGGCGTGGGCCGCCACGCGCGTCGCCTGCGAGTGCCTCGCGACGTTGGTCAGCGCCTCCTGGAATACGCGGAAGATCGCGATCGGGCAACCGTCGTCGCTGCTGTCGAGTTCGCCTTCGTGATCGAAGGTCGCGGCGATGCCCGTCCGCCGTGACCACTCGTCGATGTATTGCTCCAGCGCTGCCCCGAGTCCGAGGTTGTCGAGCATGCTCGGTCGCAGGTCGCTGATCAGTTGCCGCTTCAGATCGATGGCGCTGCCGAGCAGGTTCAGCGTCCGCTCCAGTTTGGCGGCCTGCTCCGGGTTGGTCGCTGCGATCTTGTCCCGCGCCCGCGAGACGTCCATGTTGATCGCGGTGAGGTAGCTGCCGAAGTCGTCGTGCAGTTCGCGCGCGATGCTCTTCTTCTCGTCTTCGCGCATGTTGAGAAGATGGCGCGACAGATGGGACAGGTCGGCGGTCCGGTCGATGACGCGCTTCTCGAGTTCGGCATTGCTCGCCTCGACGATCTTGAGCGCCGCGTCACGCTGGCGCAGGACGCGGTGTATCAGCAGGTAGAAGGCGGTCAGCGCGAGCGCCACGATGCCGGTCGACACGAGCGTCCGCGTCAGGCCGTTCGAATAGGCGGCCGCGGCGGCCAGGCGCTGCTCGCCCAGGATCCGCGACTCCTCGTCGAGCATCGCGCGGAGCAGTTCGCGCACGCTTCCCATGCTGTTGACGGCGTCGTCCCGGCTCACCGCGGCGATCGCCCCGGCCAGGCCGTTGGACCGGTAGGCATCCAGGGCCTTTTCCATCTCGCCGAACTTGGTCGTCGCCAGTGCGCGCATCCGCTCGACGGCGGCCCGCTGGACATCGGTGTCGGCGACGATCTCCCCGAGTTCGGCCATGCGGACTCGGATGCGTTGCTGCATGTCGCGGTAGGGCGCCAGATACGCGGGGTTGCCCGTGATGATGTAGCCGCGCTGCGACGTCTCTGCGATGAAGAAAGTGTTGCCGATCTGACGGAGCTTTTCCATCGCGACCAGCGTGCGGGAGACCTTCGCGCCGGCCGCTTCGAGACCCAGCGCATTGCGGAAGTCGACGAAGGCGCTGGCTGCCAGCAGCGCCATGCCCAGCGCATAGGCCGTGAACAGGGCCACAGGGGCCTCCCACGCGCCCTTGACGGGCTGGCCCGGCATCGCCCCTGCTTTCATCGCCGGTCGACGCCGCTGGCGAGTCGACTGTGCAATACGTGCGCGCCGGACGGCTCCCGGTCAGAACGGAATGTCGTCATCCATGTCTTCGAAGCCCGACGCCGCCCGCGCGGGCGGCGCTTTGGCCGGCGCCGACCGGCGCGGTTCCATGGCCGCCGGAGGCTCCTGGTCCATCGGAGCGGAGCCTTCGCCGCGTCGGTCGAGCATGCGCATGACGTCGCCGCGCACCTCGGTCGTATAGCGGTCCTGGCCTTCCTTGTCCTGCCATTTGCGGGTCTGCAGCCGACCCTCGACGTAGATCTTGGAGCCCTTCTTGACATACTGTCCGACCACTTCGGCGGTGCGGCCGAAGAACACGACCCGATGCCATTCGGTCTGCTCCTTCTTGTCGCCGCTGGTCTTGTCGGTCCAGTTTTCGCTGGTGGCGACGCTGAAGTTGGCGATCGCCTCGCCGCTCGGCAGATAGCGCATCTCCGGGTCCTTCCCGAGATTGCCGATCAGAATGACCTTGTTGACCGATGACATGGGAGACTCCTCGAGACGAAAATCGGATGGGTGGACGCCGGGCTGTCCGGCGGGCAGATCGAGCTCGCTGCCCGGAGCTTCTTGCCCTACATGATTGCGGCCCCATATCGGCCCGACTAGAGGCCGATCGGCTCAGTTATATTAACTGATCAGGTTGGCGGATCGCCCGGGATTGCACCGGTCGACGTCTTCCTCCTCCCTATCCCTGATTCGCCGGCCCGCCGCATCGGCCCGCGCAAAACTACGCCCGAAGAACGATCGACGATGGACGAGATTCGCATACGCGGCGCCCGCACGCACAACCTGAAGAACATCAACCTCGATCTGCCCCGCGACAAGCTGGTGGTGATCACGGGCCTGTCGGGCTCGGGCAAGTCGTCGCTCGCGTTCGACACGCTGTACGCCGAAGGACAGCGACGCTACGTGGAGTCGTTGTCCGCGTACGCACGCCAGTTCCTGCAGCTGATGGAAAAGCCCGATGTCGACCTGATCGAAGGCCTGTCGCCTGCGATCTCCATCGAGCAGAAGGCCACCAGCCACAACCCGCGGTCGACGGTCGGCACCGTGACCGAGATCCACGACTACCTGCGCCTGCTGTTCGCGCGCGTCGGCACGCCGTACTGTCCCGATCACCTGCTGCCGCTGCAGGCGCAGAGCGTCTCGGAGATGGTGGACGACGTGCTGCGGCTGCCCGAAGGGGCGCGGCTGATGATCCTGGCGCCCGCCGTGCGCGAGAAGAAGGGCGAGCACGTCGACCTCTTCGCCGCCATGCAGGCGCAGGGCTTCGTGCGTTTCCGTGTCGACGGACAGATCGTCGAGGCCGAGTCGCTGCCGAAACTCAAGAAGACCGAGAAGCACAACATCGACGTCGTCATCGACCGTCTGAAGATCGGCAGCGACCCGATGCAGATCAAGCAGCGCCTCGCCGAATCCTTCGAGACGGCGCTGCGCAACGCCGACGGCCGCGCGATCACGATCGACATGGACTCGGGCAGGGAGTCGCTGTTCTCGAGCAAGTTCGCCTGCCCGATCTGCAACCATTCGCTGGCCGAACTCGAGCCGCGCCTGTTCTCGTTCAACAACCCGATGGGCGCCTGCCCGACCTGCGACGGGCTGGGCGTGATCCAGTTCTTCGACCCGAAGCGCGTCGTCGGCTTCCCGAACCTGTCGCTGGCCAGCGGTGCGATCAAGGGCTGGGACCGCCGCAACCAGTTCTATTTCCAGATGCTGCAGAGTCTGGCGTCGCACAGCGGCTTCGACATCGATGCGCCGTTCGAGCAGCAGACCGATGCGACGCGCGAGCTGATTCTCCAGGGCTCGGGCAAGGAAGCGATCCCTTTCACCTACGTCAACGAGCGCGGCCGCCCGGTGGTCCGCGAGCATCCGTTCGAAGGCGTGATCCCGAACCTCGAGCGTCGCTACAAGGAGACCGACTCGATCGCGGTGCGCGAGGAGCTCGCCAAGTACCTCAACAGCAAGCCGTGCCCGACCTGCGAAGGCACGCGGCTGCGGCGCGACGCGCGCTACGTGCGCGTGGGGCCGATCGGCCACGACAAGGCGATCTACGAGATCAGCGCGATGCCGCTGTACGACACGCTGTCGTGGTTCGAAGGTCTCGCGCTGACCGGCGCCAAGAAGGAGATTGCCGAACGCATCGTCAAGGAGATCATCGCGCGGCTGGCCTTCCTCAACAACGTCGGCCTCGACTACCTGTCGCTCGAACGCAGCGCTGAGACGCTGTCGGGCGGCGAGGCCCAGCGTATCCGCCTCGCGTCGCAGATCGGCTCGGGACTGACCGGCGTGATGTACGTGCTCGACGAGCCGTCGATCGGACTGCACCAGCGCGACAACGATCGCCTGATCGACACGCTGCGGCACCTGCGCGACATCGGCAACACGGTGCTCGTGGTGGAGCACGACGAGGACATGATCCGCGCAGCCGACTACGTGGTCGACATGGGTCTCGGGGCCGGGGTCCACGGCGGCCACGTGATCGCCTCGGGGACGTTCGCCGACATCGAGGCCAATCCGCGTTCGCTGACCGGCCAGTACCTGTCGGGCAAACTGCGCATCGCGACGCCGACGCAGCGCGTCGCCCCGGGGTCGGCGCCGGTCGCGCCGATCAACCTGGCGCTGCCGCCGCCCAAGGTCAAGAAGGGCAAGAAGAATACTGTCGTGCAGCCGCTGCCGTTCCGCCGCGCGAAGCAGGACGGCTGGCTGCGCATCAAGGGCGCGAGCGGCAACAACCTGAAGCACGTGGACCTCAACGTGCCGGTCGGGCTGCTGGTCTGCGTGACCGGCGTGTCCGGTTCGGGCAAGTCGACGCTGATCAACGACACGCTCCATCACGCGGCGGCCCGCCATCTGTACGGGTCGTCGACCGAGCCGGCGCCGTACGTCAGCGTCGAGGGCCTCGACAGCTTCGACAAGGTGATCAACGTCGACCAGAGTCCGATCGGCCGCACGCCGCGTTCCAATCCCGCCACCTATACCGGCCTGTTCACGCCGATCCGCGAGATGTTCGCCGAGGTACCGATGGCGCGCGAGCGCGGTTACGGACCGGGGCGCTTCTCGTTCAACGTCAAGGGCGGTCGCTGCGAGGCCTGCCAGGGAGACGGCGTGATCAAGGTCGAGATGCACTTTCTGCCCGACGTCTACGTGCCTTGCGACGTCTGCCACGGCAAGCGCTACAACCGCGAGACGCTCGAGGTCCAGTACAAGGGCAAGAACATCACCGAGGTGCTGGCACTGACGGTGGAGGACGCGTTCGAGTATTTCAAGGCGCTGCCGGTCATCGCCCGCAAGCTGCAGACACTGCTCGACGTCGGGCTCGGCTACATCAAGCTCGGCCAGAGTGCGACCACGCTGTCGGGCGGCGAGGCGCAGCGCGTCAAGCTTTCGCTCGAACTGTCGAAGCGCGATACCGGAAGGACCCTGTACATCCTCGATGAGCCGACCACCGGCCTGCACTTCCACGACATCGCGATGCTGCTCGAGGTCATCCACACGCTGCGCGACCACGGCAACACGCTGGTCGTCATCGAGCACAACCTCGACGTGATCAAGACCGCCGACTGGGTGATCGACCTCGGCCCCGAAGGCGGCGCCGGCGGCGGGACGATCGTGGCGCAGGGGACGCCCGAAGACGTGGCCATGACGCCGGCCAGCTACACCGGGCGCTACCTGGCGCCGATCCTGGCGCGAGCGGCGTGAGCGGCGCGCTTCGTCCGGTCGCTCAGTGCGACAGGACGAAGTCGACGAATTCCTTCTCCACCGGCGCCAGAAAGCGCAACGGCCGTGCCATCGCACCGATCAGCGTGATGTGATCGACGTGGTCGTGGAGGTCGACGGTGACGTCGGCACCGACTCTCCGCAGTTTCGCCGCCATCGGTTCGGTGTTCTTGGTCGGATAGACGAAGGTGTCCTTGCGCGCCGCCATCAGCAGCGACGGGATGGCGTCACGTGCCACGTGATTGATCGGTTGCGAGTCGGCCGGCGTGTCGGGCCAGTGGAACACTTCCTTCACGCCTTCGTCGACGATCGGCAGGAAGTTGTAGGGCCCGGCCAGCCCGACGAAGCCGCGAAGCTGGGCCGGCTTCAGTCCGTAGGGTTGCAGCCAGCGCGGATCGAAGGCCACCATCGCCGCGTTGTACGCGCCTGCGCTGTGTCCGGTCACGAAGATGCGCCGGGGGTCGCCGCCGTAGCGGTCGATCTCGCGGAAGGTCCACGCCACGGCGGCCGCGGTGTCGGTGACGAAGTCCGGATAGCCGACCTCGGGGAACACGCGATAGTCGGCGATCACGACGACGATGCCGTGTGTCGTCAGCGCGTCGGCCACGAAGCGGTAGTCGTCCTTGCTGCCTTCGCGCCAGCTGCCGCCGTAGAGGAAGATCACGACGGGCGCCTTGGCCTCGGCG
>JBBRRW010000059.1:0-16372 GCA_038245975.1 Burkholderiales bacterium | reverse complement strand
GGTCTGCAGCGTGGCGCCGCGTTCCGCGGCGAGCGCGGTCAGCGACGCGTCGATCTCCTGCAGCTTCAACGTCCCGTAGGTTGCGGGTTCGCGCTGTCCCAGAAGATTGAGATTGGGTCCATGGAGGACCAGCACAGACTGCGCCATCAGAGGCCGATCGGTCGGGTTTCGAAGCGTCGACATCCAGCAAGTGTCTCGTAACGTGATGACGAGGGTATCACGGCGCTTCCGGCGAACCTTCATCGATCGGCGCGTTTCGTGCAGGCAATGGCCCGCATCTCACGAGCCTTTGTGGATGCTCAGGAGGCCGGCAGCGCATCCGTCCGCGGGGCCGACGCGCGCGCAGGCACCGGCGCCGCCGGCAGATACGGCGCCGTCCACTGCTTCAGCATCGCTTCGTCCACGCGTCCGAGGTGGGATCCCACGACCTGGCCGTCCGGGCTGAGGACTACGGTGAACGGCAGCGCGCCGGACTCGTTGCCGAAGGCGCGTGCGAGGTCGGTGCCTTCCGCGCCCGCGACAAGCAGCGCATAGCTCGGCTTGAAGCGCTCGGCGAAGCCGCGGATGTTGTCGGGACTGTCGATACCGAGCCCGACGAACGCGACCTGCCCCGACGCCTCGATATTGGCCTTCGAGAACGCGGGAATCTCCTGCACGCACGGCACGCACCAGGTCGCCCAGAAGTTGACGACGACGACTTTGCCGCGGTAGTCGCTCATCGCCTGCACGGTCCCGGTCGAGTCGCTGAGACTCTGGCGATAGAAGCGTTCGACCGCGGGAGCGGGTCCCTTGACCGGAGCGGGCCGGGTCCACTGGAACGCCAGGACGCCGGCGACGATGGCGGCTGCCGAGACGATCAGCAACGTGACGACGGTGCGATTGCGGCTCATGTCTGGCGATCGGCTGGAAGGGAAGGGCGGGGCATGCGATGTTCGGTCATGGGTCTCGATCGGGCCGCGATGACGCGGCGATCAGCGCTTCGAGGGCCTGCAGGTCCGCGCGGCCGAAGCCGTGCGACGCCCGCTGGTCGCGAGGGTCGAGGATGGTCAGGTGGACGGCCTCCTGCCCGGCCGGTATGCGTGACGGCGGGAAGCGCCGCGCCTGCGGCCACAGGAAGCTCAGGGTCTCTCCGCCACCCGCTCTCGAACCGTTGCCTTCGGACACCTCGAAGTCCACGCCGGCGTTCAGCAGGAAGATCTCGAGATCCTTCGCATTGTCGTCGAAGACCTGTAGATGGATGTCGCTGTGCGCGCCGGCGGTACCGTTGACGATCGCTCCGCTGGCGAAGGGCGCGAGCCCGAGACCCGCATCGACGAGGAAGCGCATCACGTCGCGTGCGGACTCGCGCAGGCTGTGCAGCCGTGCCGGCTGCGTGTCCGCCATGAACAGCACCTGATGTTCCCGCACCGCCGCCTCGACCTCGGCGTTGTCCGGCATGCAGTCGCCGTGCGCATGATGCGCATCGCCGAGCACCTCGCGTGCCGCGCGCCGCTTGGCGCCCGCGTAGTCGAGCCCGTCTTCCGCGATCATCCGCGCCGCAACGGCGGCGATCTCGTCGCGAACACTGGGCAGGCTGGATAGGGACACGGGATGGATGCGATCGAAAGCGCTGCCGGGCGCGGTGGCGGAGGAGCGCGCCCTATTGTGCCCCGCTGCCATCCACCCGACAAATCCGCGCTGCGCGTTCGCTCATCACGAGCGTCAGCTTCGTCGTCGCACGCGTGGCCCCCACGAACAGCTTGCGTACCGACTTCTCGTCGAAGGTCTCGAAGTCGATCTCGGTGAAGATCACGCACGGCGCCGACTGGCCCTTGAAGCGGTAGATGGTCTCCGCCAGCACCTCGCCGTCGGTGTAGACCGGATTGCCGAACAGGTCGTAGCTGCCGTCGAAGCGGCGCAGCGCGTGCGGGCCCAGCGCGTCGAGCGCGAGCAGCTTCGAGTGGTCGCGCCCGGCGAAGGTCAGCAGCACGATGTCGCCGCGGCGGTAGCCGGCCGCGAGCGCCTTCGTGATCGCGCGCATCGTCACGTCGAAGAGCGCACGCGTCGCGGTCTCGGGGTCCTGGCCGTGCCAGGTCGCGATGTCGAGCTCGGAGCCGGACAGCGGACTGGCCGCCTCGATGGCCCGCAGCGCGTCCGCGGTCGGCCCCGTCGCGCCCCGCGTCAGCAGCGGGACGATGGCGTCGACGATGTCGCGCGGACTGCGGTAGTTGACGTGCGCGTTCAGCGTCACCCAGCCGTCCAGCGCGACCGGATCGCGCCCGTACAGGTTCTGCAGCGGGTCCTCGAGCCAGTAGGCCCGTCCTCCGGGCCGTACGAAACGCAGCGCGGCGTCGCGCCAGGCGGGCGTGAAGTCCTGGCCCTCGTCCACGATCAGGACGTCGTAGCGCCCGGCATCGCCGGGCCGCGCATCGACGACGGCGGCCTCGAGCCGCGCGTACAGGTCGGGTGCCGCGAAGTCGGGATCGACGCCGCTCGCCTTCAGCAGCCGGTCACCGAAGTTGTGGAAGGTCGCGACCACCGTGCCTTCGGGCGCGATGCGCGTGACGTGATCGGCCAGCGGCCGGTTGTAGCAGAGGTAGAGCGCGGAACGACCGGCCTCGGCCGCTTCGTCGAGGACGCGCAGCGCGAGCTGGGTCTTGCCGGAGCCGGCCGTGCCGCGCACGCGCAGGCGGAACGGACTGAAGTCGAGCTGCATCGCCGACCGTGCGAGCCCGCCCGACAGCCGGGTGACCCAGGCGTCGGTGCGGCCGATCAGCGTGCCGACGTCGGCCACCAGCGACAGCTCGTCCGAGAAGAAGCGCAGCGCCGTCGCGGCGTCGGCGCTGCCCGCGACCGGCGTCGGCGCGAGGAGGTCGAGCACCAGCGCGACCAGTTGCGACGCACGGGACGCATCGACGATGCGCTCGGCCGCGATGCCGGCGCGCGTGGCGTCGCGCACGTGATAGTCGGGGCAGTACAGCAGGTAGTCGATCGACAGGCGCGACTCGGCGGCCGCGGCCCGGCCCTTCTTCGCGTGCGAGAAGCGGTTCATCAAGCCGTCGATCGACCGCAGGATCTGCGACGCGACCTTCTTGCGCAGCGCGCCGTGGGCCTTGACCAGCCCGTCGGGCGTTTCTTCGAGGAAGCCCGACTTCTGCTCGATCAGCAGCACGCGCCCGTTGGGAGCGACGACGATGAAGTCGATCTCGCCGTAGACCGAGCAGCCGTGATCGATGCGCGTCCAGTGGACGCCGTGCAGCACGGTGCAATCGTCCGGCAGCGTGGCGAGCATGCGCAGGGTCTCGATCTCGCGCGATGCCGAGCCGTTGAAGTCGAGCGCTTCCCAGCCGTCGGGCACGATGCGGGCCATGCGGGGGGTCTTCCTGAAGGGCGGAGCGGTGGGACGGTGCGTGATTGTAGGGTCTCGGCCCCGGCGATCGCCCTCTGGCGGAAGACCGCTCCGATACAATCCGCAGCCTTTCCACCGGCCCCTGCTGCGCCCGACCCGGTCGGTCCGCGCCACCGCCATGCATATCCACATCCTCGGCATCTGCGGGACGTTCATGGGCGGCGTCGCCGTCCTCGCCCGCGCCGCAGGTCATCGCGTCACGGGTTGCGATGCCGGCGTCTATCCGCCGATGAGCACGCAGCTCGAAGCACAGGGCATCACGCTAGTCGAGGGCTGGGACGCGTCGCAGCTCGCACTGGATCCGGACCTGTTCGTCATCGGCAACGTGGTCTCGCGCGGCAACCCGCTGATGGAAGCCATCCTCGACGCGGGCCTGCCGTACGTGTCGGGTCCGCAGTGGCTGGCCGACCAAGTGCTGGTCGACAAGACGGTGCTGGCGGTCGCCGGCACGCACGGCAAGACCACGACCACGTCGATGCTCGCGTGGATCCTCGAGCAGGCGGGCCTGAACCCCGGCTTCCTGATCGGTGGCGTGCCGAGCGGTTTCGCCACCTCCGCGCGCTGGACCGACACGCCGTGGTTCGTGGTCGAGGCCGACGAGTACGACACGGCGTTCTTCGACAAGCGCTCGAAGTTCGTCCACTACCGGCCGCGCGTCGCGGTGCTGAACAACCTCGAGTACGACCACGCCGACATCTTCCCGGACCTCGCTGCGATCGAGACGCAGTTCCACCATCTCGTCCGCACGGTCCCGTCCAACGGTCTGCTCGTCGTCAACGGCGAGAGCGCAGCGCTGGCCCACGTGCTGACGCGCGGCTGCTGGACGCCGGTCGAACGCTTCGGCGACGGCGTCGACTGGAAGGCCCGCGTGGTCGGCGACGGTTCCGGTACGACCTTCGAAGTGCTGCACGACGGCGACGTCGTCGGCACGATCGAGTGGACGCTGCAGGGCGGCCACAACCGCGCCAACGCGCTCGCCGCGCTGATCGCGGCGCGGCATGCCGGCGTGACGGTCGCGCAGGCCTGCGACGCGTTGTCGCGCTTCGCGGGCGTGAAGCGCCGCATGGAGGTCCGCGGCACCATCGACGGCGTGACGGTCTACGACGACTTCGCGCATCACCCGACCGCCATCGCGGCGACCATCGGCGGCCTGCGGCAACGCCTCGATGCGCAACCGCGAGAGCAGGGCGTCTCGCGCATCGTGGCCGTCGTCGAACCACGCTCGAACACGATGAAGCTCGGCACGATGAAGGCAGCGCTCGCGGACAGCCTCGTCGAGGCGGACCGGGTCTTCGGCTACGGCGCCCGGCAGGGCAAGGACGCGCTCGGATGGAATCTCGGCCGTGCGCTCGCTCCGTTGAACGAAGGCATCGCCGGCGAGGATCGCAGCAAGCAGGGTTCGAAGGCCGCCGTGTTCGACGACATCGAGCAGCTCATCGCGGCCATCGTGGTCGTGGCGCAGCCGGGCGACCACGTCGTCGTGATGAGCAACGGCGGCTTCGGCGGCATCCACGACAAACTGTTGAGCGCGCTCGCGTTGCGCGCCTCCCGCAAGGCGTCCGCGTGATCGTCTACCTGCACGGCTTCCGCTCGTCGCCGCGCTCGACCAAGGCGCGGCAGCTCGACGCGCGCCTGTGCGCGCGCGGTCTCGGCGCTGCGTTCCGCTGCCCGCAGCTGCCGGTGTCGCCGCGCGAGGCCGCGCGCGTCATCGAAGACCTCGTGCGGCAGCTCGACGCGCAGCCGCTCGCCGTGATCGGCTCGTCGCTCGGCGGCTACTACGCGACGTGGATCGCCGAACGGGTCGACTGCCGGGTAGTGCTGATCAATCCGGCGACGCAGCCCGACCGCGACCTGGTCGGCCACCTCGGCACGCAGGCCGTCTATCACAGCGACGCGACGGTCGAGATCCGGCCCGAGTTCCTCGACGAGCTGAAGGCCCTGCGCGTGGGTCCGGTGACGCGACCCGACCGCACGCTGCTGATCGCGACCACCGGCGACGCGCTGCTCGACTGGCGCGAGATGGTCGCGCGCTATCCCGACGTGCGGCAGCACATCGTCGAAGGCAGCGACCACGGGCTCTCGGACTTCGCGCGCTATGTCGACGAGGTCATCGACTTCGCGATCGGCCCGAACGACCCGCGAGGGGGACGCTGATCGTGCAGAGCTCGTTCGTCTCGGCCACCATCCTGCTGCTGCTGGTCACCGACCCGCTCGGCAACATTCCGCTTTTCGTCGCCGCACTGCGCGCCGTGCCGCCGCGTCGCAAGGCCTTCGTGATCCTGCGCGAATGCCTGATCGCGTTCGCGATCCTGCTGCTGTTCATGGTCTTCGGCGATCGCTTCATGGATGCGCTGGGCCTGTCCGACGTGTCGCTGCAGATCGGCGGTGGCGTGATCCTGTTCCTGATCGCGCTGCGCATGGTGTTCCCGGTCCCCGAAGGCGTCTTCGGCATCACGCCCGGTGGCGAGCCGTTCATCGTGCCGCTCGCGATCCCGGCCATCGCAGGGCCGTCGGCCCTCGCGACCGTGCTGCTGCTGGTGTCGCGCGAGCCCGACCGCCTGTTCGAGTGGATTGGCGCGCTGACCGTCGCGCTGGTGACGGTGGCGATCGTGCTGGTGTTCGCCGACCGGCTGCAGCGGCGGCTCGGCGAGCGGACGGTGATCGCGTTCGAGCGGCTGATGGGCCTGGTGCTGACGGCGATCGCGGTCGAGATGATCCTCAGGGGCCTGCGCGCGTTCATCCTGCAGTTGCACTAGGTTCCGCAATCAGGTTGTGCATCGGCGCCCGCTCGCGGCCTTGCATTCCACGTGCTCAGTTGGTGCAGTCCAGTTGCAACGACTGGATCTCGCCGCCGAAGCCGAGCTTCGTGATCAGGCCTCCCTCACGGCTGTTCGGTCCGAATGTGATCGAGCGGTCCTTGAACATCGCATGCTCGTACACGCGTAGCGTCGCCTTGGGGCCGGTGACGAGGCTGTCGATAGTGCGCTTGAGCTGCTTGCCGCTGAACTGGTCGGCGGTTTCGAGCGAGACCGGCCCGACCAGCGTCGCCGGGCCGCCCGCGAAGTTGCGTTCCGAATAGAGTTGGGCCCAGCAACCTGCCTCGAGTCCCGGGGTTGACACCAGGACGGGAACCTGGACGACGACGGGTTGGGGCTTCGTGTCGCCGGTCGCAGTTTGCAGATTGCTGTTCGGCGAAGCGCATGCGGCGAGCAGGACAAGCGTGACGATCGGGGCGGTCTTGACCAAGCTTTTCATGAGCATTCCGAAAATTGAAAGGCACGAGGATAGCGCCGGAGTCCACCGCCTGCGGTGCAGTCTGCGACTCATTTCGCGCCGGACGGAGACCGATGCGGACCGGGCCCGGCGACCCCGTGACGCCGATCCAGCCGGTCATTTCCGCTACCCTCGCAAGACGCGAACCGTCGCGACCTGGAGGATTCCCGATGAAATCCCTGACCTTCGCTTCGATCGGCCTCGCGGCTCTCTGCCTGGCGAGCGCAGCCCATGCACAGGCACCGTCGCCACCCCTGACACAGGAAGACCTGCACAAACGCGCGGCAGCCGTGTCGGCCACCCTGACGCCCCTGGTCAGCAAGACGGCCGAGGAGACGACCGAGGCGCAACTGAAGATCGCCGAACGGCCCGATACCGCCGAGCGCATCGCGACTTTCAAGAAGAATCTGTTCGATGCATTGCGCCGCAAGGGCTTCACGGTCGAGCAGGCGATGCAGTTGACCGCGTCGACGTCGATCGCACCGTTCACCGGCCACTGACGAGAAGGATTGCTCAGGCGGGCAATCGTCGCGCCATCGCGGCGACGCCCAGCATCAGGACCGCGAGCAGCGCGAACGCCGCGACGAGGCTCGTCGCGTGCGCCGTGAAGCCGATCAGGGCGGGGCCGGCCAGCAGTCCTGCATAGCCCATCGTCGTCATCGCCGGTACCGCGAGGCTCTCGGGCATGACGGTCTGGCGCCCGGCGCTGGTGAACAGCACCGGCACGATGTTCGAGCAGCCGATACCGACCAGTGCGAAGCCCGCGACCCCGGCCTGCCAGGACGGCAGCAGCGCGACGACCGCGATGCCGGCCGCGCTGCAGGCCGCGCCGGCGACCAGCACGCGGCGGCCGCCGAAGCGCTGCACGACGCGGTCGCCGCCGAAGCGACCGGCGGTCATCGCGATCGAGAACGCGATGTAGCCCGCGCTCGCCCGTGTGACGGGGACATCGCGGACCGTCGTCATGAGCAGCGCGCTCCAGTCGAGTACCGCGCCTTCGACGAGGAATGCCGCGGCCGCGAGCAGGCCGATGACCAGCACGATGCCGTGCGGCAGCACGAACGGGGTCGCAGGGTCGCGGGTCGCTTCCGACAGCAGGCCGCGCAGGTTGGCGACGATCGCGGTCGCGAGCAGCACGGCGAGTACCTCGATCACGACGGTGACGTCGATCCCGGCCGACAGCGCGAGCGCGACACCGCTCGCGCCGACGATGCCGCCCGCGCTGAACAGCCCATGGAAGCCGGACATCATCGCGCGGCCGCTCGCGCGTTCCACCGCGATGGCCTGCAGGTTCATCGCGACGTCGAGTGCGCCCAGTCCCGCGCCGAATACCAGCAGCGTCGCGGCGAGCGCGAGCGGGCCGTCGACGATCGTCAGCAGCGGCAAGACCAGGCCGATCAGCGCGACCGCGACGACGATCGCCGAGCGGGTGCCGAACTTCGCCGACGACAGCCCCGCCAGCGGCATCGCGACCATCGACCCGCCGCCGAAGCACAGCAGCACGAGGCCGAGCGAGGCCTCGTCGAGGCCGGTTCGCGCCTTCGCCAGCGGCACGAGCGGTGCCCATGCCGACATCGCGATGCCCGAGACGAGGAACGCGACCCGGGTCGCGATGCGTTCGCGGCGGCCGATGGGGATCGTGTCGGTCAAATCGCCCGCACTTTGATCTTCGCGTGCAGGTCGGCCTTGCCTGCGAAGCCGATGCCCGGCAGCTCGGGTGACTTCGCGGATGTCGACGATTTTCATGGGGCTCGGGTCGGGACCGGGGGAGGGGAAGCGGGTCGTATGATGTGCGCCCCTCCGACATGCGTCCAATGCCGGTTCGTCCGGAAGTCATGCCGGCAAAGCAGTACCGAACGCTGCGACGGCGCGATGAATCTCTCCTGGCTCGAAGACTTCCTGGCGCTCGCCGCGGGCGGCAGTTTCTCGCGCGCGGCCGAGGCGCGCCACAGGATGCAGCCCGCCTTCAGCCGGCGCATCCGGTCGCTCGAGGAGTGGCTCGGCGTCGCGCTGGTCGAGCGTGGCGCGCAGCCGGTCGCGCTCACGGAAGCGGGCTACTGGTTCGTCAACGTGGCGCGCGACCAGCTCGCGCGCGTCAGCCGGCTGCCGGCCGATGCGCGCGCGGTGCAGGACGCGCGCGCCGCGACGCTGCACTTCGCGGCCACCCATGCGTTGTCGCTGACCTTCGTCCCCGCATGGCTGCGGTCGCTCGAGGCCCGCGTGCCGGTCACGCCGATCGAGCTGATGTCGGACGTGCTGCAACGCTGCGAGGACAGCATGCTGGAGCAGCGCGTGGACTTCCTGCTGTGCCACGCGCATGCGCAGGTGCCGGGCCGGCTCGATCGACGCTTCCCGTCGGCCACCATCGGCCACGATGCGCTGCTACCGGTGGCTGCGCCCGAGCCCGGCGACGCGCAAGGCAAGGCCCGCCGCGCGCGGGCGACCTATCGCCTGGGAGCGGAGAGCAGGACCGACGTGCCGATCCTCGCGTTCAGCGCCGAGTCCGGCCTCGGCCGCATCGTGTCGACGCTGCGCGGCGCCGCGATCGAGAAGGCTGGCGGCCGGACCGTCTTCACGGCGCATCTCGCGACCGTGCTGCGCAGCATGGCGCTCGACGGACGCGGCGTGGCGTGGCTGCCGCGCAGCCTGATCGAAGAGGACCTGCGGGTGCGTCGGCTGGTGCCGGCGGCGCCGATGTCGTGGCGCATCGCGCTCGACATCCGCATCTTTCGTGACGACGCGGGGCGCATGCCGGCGGCCGAAGCGTTCTGGGCGGCCATCACGTCGCCGGCGGCCTGAGCCTCACGAGTCGTCGTCGCCGCCGAGCAGCCCACCGAGCAGCCCGCCCACCGCGGTTCCGCCGACCAGGCTGCCGAAGCCGCCTTCGTCGCGGCCGCGTCCACCGCCTTGAGGCGCCGCGGCGAACACGCGGCTCGCGAGCCGCGAGAACGGCAGCGACTGCAGCCAGATGTGGCCCGGTCCGCGCAGCGTCGCGAAGAACAGCCCTTCGCCGCCGAACAGCGCGGTCTTGACCTTGCCGACATACTGGATGTCGAAGTCCACCGTCGGCTGGTACGCGACGACGCAGCCGGTGTCGACGCGCAGCGTCTCGCCGGGCGCGAGCTGGCGTTCGAGGATGGTGCCGCCGGCATGCACGAACACCATGCCGTCGCCGTCGAGCTTTTCCATGATGAAGCCTTCGCCGCCGAAGAAGCCGGTGCCGAGCTTGCGCTGGAACGCGATGCCCAGCGACACGCCGCGCGCCGCGCAGAGGAACGCGTCGCGCTGCGCGATCAGCGTGCCGCCGATGCGCGACAGGTCAACCGGCACGATCTTGCCGGGATAGGGCGCCGCGAACGCGACGCGGCGCTTCACCGAGTCCTGATTGGTATAGACGGTCGTGAACAGCGATTCGCCGGTCACCAGCCGCTTGCCGGCGCCGAGCAGCTTGCCGAAGATGCCGCCCTGCTGCGCCGAGCCGTCGCCGAACACGGTGTCGAGGTCGATGCCCGGGTCCATGTAGAACATGCTGCCCGCTTCGCCGATCGCGGCCTCCCCGGGGTCCAGTTCCAGCTCGACGTACTGCATCTCGTTGCCGAACACTTCGTAGTCGATCACGTCCATGCGGGTCTCCGGGGTGGGGGCGCGGGGATTCTAGCAACGAGTGCGTCGTAAATCCGACAGAGGGGGCCCCTGCGCCGCCGATGCGTACCGGGTTGCGGCGGTGCTGCTTTTATAATCCGTCGATGAATGTGTTCTATGAAGAAGAGGGCGGCTTCAAGGCCGGCAACGTGTTGTCCGACCAGGGCGCTTCCATGCAGGTGGAATCGGCGAGCGGCAAGCGCAGCAAGGTGAAGAGCGGCCACGTGCTGTTCGACTTTCGCGAGCCCGACGCCGCGACGCTGATGCGCGACGCCCAGTCCATGGCCGATTCGATCGATCTCGAGTTTCTGTGGGCGTGCGCGCCGCAGGCCGAGTTCTCGTTCAAGGAGCTCGCAACCGACTACTTCGGCCGCTCGGCGACCGCGACCGAATCGGCGGCGCTCGTCACGCGGCTGCACTCGGCGCCGATGTATTTCTATCGCAAGGGTCGCGGCCACTATCGGCCCGCGCCGCCCGAGGCGCTGAAGGCCGCGCTCGCCGGCATCGAGCGCAAGCAGCGCGAAGCTGCGCTGCAGTCCACCTACCGCGACGAGCTGGTCGAAGGCCGCCTGCCCGACGCCGTCCGCGGCCTCGTGCGCGAGCTGCTGTTCAAGCCCGACCGCAATCGCATCGAATACAAGGCGCTGATCGAAGCGGCCGCCGCGCGCATGCAGTCGGCCGAACGCCTGCTGCTCGCCGTCGGCGGTGTCGCGTCGGTCGAGGCGCTGCACCGCGACCGCTTCCTGTTCGAGCAGTTTCCGCGCGGCATCGAGTTTCCCGCGGTCGACATTCCGGCGATCGATGCGCTGCCGCTCGCCGACGTCGACGCGTTCAGCATCGACGACGCGGCCACCACCGAGATCGACGACGCGTTGTCGGTCCGGGCCATCGACCCGCCGGCCGGCGCGGCCGACGGCGCGCAGGCCTGGCGCATCGGCATCCACATCGCGGCGCCGGGACTCGCGATCCGTCGCGACGACGCGATCGACGTCCTCGCGCGCGACCGCTTCTCGACCGTGTACGCGCCGGGGGAGAAGATGACGATGCTGCCCGACGCGGTGGTCGACGCGTTCACGCTCGCGGCCGGTCGCGCCTGCCCTGCGCTGTCGCTCTACGTCGACGCGATCGACGAAGGCGCGAAGGACGATGGCGGCAGCGGCTGGCGCATCGTCGCGTCGACGTCGCGCATCGAACGCGTGCCGATCGGCGACAACCTGCGGCACAACCTGCTCGACGAGGTCGTCACCGAAGCTAACCTCGCGAGCGGCACGGGCGACTACGCGCGCAAGAGCGAACTCACCGTGCTGTGGCACTTCGCGCGGGCATTGAACGCGCGGCGGCAGGAGGCGCGCGTCGCGTCCGGCCTGCGACCGGAATCGCATCAACGCGCGGACTACAACTTCCGCGTCGACAAGGCCGACGGGGTCGACCGCATCTCGATCACCGAACGCCGTCGCGGCGCGCCGCTCGACACCGTCGTGGCCGAGTTGATGATCCTCGCCAACAGCACGTGGGGAAAGCTGCTCGCCGACCACGGCGTCGCCGGCATCTACCGCGCGCAGAACGCGACCTTTGGGCCGGCCGGCCGCGTCCGCATGATCACGCATCCGGCGCCGCATGCCGGGCTCGGCGTCGCGCAGTACGCGTGGAGCACGTCGCCGCTGCGCCGCTACGTCGACCTGGTCAACCAGTGGCAGATCGCGGCGTGCATCGAAGGCGGGTCCGCGCCGGCGTTCAAGCAGAACGACGCCGACCTGTTCGCGATCGTGTCGGGATTCGACGCGGCCTACGCGGCCTATGCCGACTTCCAGTCGAAGATGGAACGCTACTGGTGCCTGCGCTGGCTGGAGCAGGAGGACCGCACGCTGGTCGAGGCGCGCGCCACCGGGCGCGAGGACAACGCGATGCTGGTCGACATCCCTCTGATGATCCGCGTGCCGGGCATGGCCGTCGTCGGGCCGGCGGGCACGCCACCCGGCGCCACCGGCGTCGCGCGCGGCCAGCGCATCGAGGTCGAGGTCCTCGCGATCGACCTGCTCGACCTGACGGCGCAGTGCCGGCTCGTCGCGATCATCGAGGAAGTCGACGACCTCGACGACGAGGAACTCGATGCGATCGCGAGCGTCGACGCGGCGGCGCCCGGCTCGGTCGACGCCGGCGTCAGCGCGCTCGACAAGGAGACCGTGATGGCCGAAAGCACCGCGGTCGACGCGGCGGCCACCATCGAGCCGCTGCAGGCGGCGTCCTAGGTCCCGTCCGCCATGGCACGCGCCTCGTCCACGTTGCAACCCCTGCGCGGCATGACGCTGCCGGTCGACGACGGGCGGCCGATGCGTCCCGTCGCGCGGGGCCCGCAGGCGCGACGGGCCGCGAAGCCGAAACGCGCGCTGCCGACCGGCCTCGTGATCGCGCTCGCGGTCTCGGTCGCGCTGCACCTGGTTCTGCTCGCGGTGCGCTTCGTGATGCCGCACGCGTCGCTGTTCAAGCCGCCCGACAGTCCGCTCGAAGTTATCCTGGTCAACGCCCGCTCGGCCGACAAGGCGCTGAAGCCGGACGCGATCGCGCAGTTCGACCTGAACGGCGGCGGCGAGAACGACACAGGGCGCGCCACGTCCTTCCTGCCGCGCATGCCGCAGGTGGCCGACGGCGAGGTGCTGAAGGAATCTCTGAGCGCGGTGCAGCGCCTCGAGACGGAACAGCGCCATCTGGTGGCGCAGGCCCGCGACGCGGACCAGGCGATCCTGCCGGAGTCGCCGAAGAAGGTCGACGCCAACGAAGCCGCGCTCACGACCGACCTGACCACGTCGATGAAAGCCATCGCGCGCCTCGAGGCGCAGGTCGACAAGCAGACCCGCGACTACAACGCGCGACCGCGTCGCGGCTACATCGGCCCCACGACCCGCGGCACCAGCTACGCGATGTACTACAGCCAGTGGAAGGACAAGGTCGAGCGCATCGGAACCCTCAACTATCCGCAGGAAGCGCGCGGCCACATCTACGGCGACCTCACGCTGCGCGTGACTCTGAATCCCGACGGCACGATCTACAACGACGAGGTCGAGGTGACGCGCTCGTCGGGGTCCCCGGTGCTCGATCGCGCGGCACGACGTATCGTGCTGCTCGGCGCGCCGTACGGCCACTTCTCCGAAGAGCTGAAGCGCGACTACGACATCTTCGAAATCTTCAGCACCTTCCGCTTCACCAAAGGCGACGCACTCGAAATGCGCTACGAACGAAAATGAAAAGCGTGCTGCGTGGGGTCACCCTGTTCGTCGGCGTGTCCATCGCCCTGTCCATCGTGACCGCGGTGGGATCCGCGAGCGCTCAGACCGGCGTCAATATCAGCCCGTCGCGCGAGACTCTCGACGAAGTGGCACGGGCCAGCTGCGACGGCGTCTCCGTCGTCGTGCAGCGCTGTGCAGCCAAGCCTGACGAAGCAGCGGACAAGACATCGCCCGATGCATTGAAGCGTTCGCGCGCGAACGCCAAGGCCGCCTTCGATCGGCGCGACAGCCGCGGTCGAGCCGATGCGCTGAACGGCGTTGCGCCGGCGTCGAACACGCCGGTCGGCGGTGCACAACGGCTGGACACCGTGACGGTCCAGGGCAAGTCCCCCGAATCGTTGTCGATCGAGCAGGTGCTGCAGCGCGCGCTCAATCCCAACACCGACGGCGTGCTGTCGAGCGACGGCAAGACGATTTCGCACTACGGGCTCAACGGGTCGCGCTACGACTGCGTCGCCAAGTGCGTCGGTCCGGCGTGCTGCATCGAAGTCCGCGCGCTTCCCAATCCGGCGCGAGAGTCAAATTCGATCGGCCGCTGATGCAGGCGGGTCGGTACGGTCCGTCGGCCGTTGCCGAGACCTGATCCGATGACGGCAGCGGCGCCGCGGCGCTTCGGCGTCATCGGACATCCGGTCGCGCACAGCCTGTCGCCGCAGATCCATGCGGCCTTCGCGCGGCAGACCGGCGTGGCGCTGACCTACGAGCGCCTGCTCGCGCCGCTCGACGGCTTCGTAACGACCGCGCGGCGCTTCTTCGACGGCGGGGGCTTGGGCCTCAACGTCACCGTCCCGTTCAAGCTCGAAGCGCATGCGCTGTGCGGCGCGCAAGTCACCGAACGCGCCGCGCGGGCGGGCGCGGTCAACTGCCTCTCCCGCATGGCCGGCGGCCTGGCGGGCGACAACACCGACGGTGTCGGACTGGTCGTCAACCTGAAGCGGCTGCTCGACGGAACGGCGTGCCCGCTGGCCGGCGCTCGCGTGTTGCTGATCGGCGCCGGCGGCGCGGCCCGCGGCGTGATCGGCCCGCTGATCGAAGCGGGGCCGCGTGCGATGGTCGTCGCGAACCGCGATCGCGCGAAGGCCGAGGCCCTGGCCGCGTCGGTCGCCGACGCGCGAGTGGTCACCGTGCAGTCGCTGGACGCGATCGACGACGCACCGTTCGACGTGATCGTCAACGCGACGGCGGCGAGCCTCGGCGGTGCCGCGCTGGCCATCGCGCCATCCGTCCTCGGCAGTGCGCGCCTGGTCTACGACATGATGTACGGCGCCGTGCCGAGCGCCTTCCTGCGCGACGCCGAGCGGGCCGGCGCCGTCGCGACGGCCGACGGCCTCGGCATGCTGGTCGAGCAGGCCGCCGAGTCCTTCCTGATCTGGCACGGCGTGCGACCGGCGACCGACGCGGTCCGCGACGCGTTGCGGGCCAGGCTCGTGACGGAAGCGGCCGCGACGAAGGCGGTACGTTGAAGACCATCGTCGTGTGGCTCGGTCGCCTGGCCGCGGTCGTGGTCGGGACGGTGCTGCTGCTGCAGGTCTACTACTTCGTCTGCATCGGCTGGTATCGCCATTTCGATCCGTCGGACACGGCCTTCATGCGCAGCCACATGGCGCTCGTGAAGGCGAAGACCCCGAACGCGACGATGCAGCATCAATGGGTGCCGTATGCGCGCATTTCCGACCACCTGAAGCGCGCGGTCATCACGTCCGAGGATTCGCGCTTCGCCGAACACGAAGGCGTCGACTGGGACGCGATCTCGAAAGCCTACGAGAACAACCAGAAAGTCGAGGCCGCCGGCCCGAACGCAAGCAGGGGCAAGCGGCAGAACGCGCGCATCAAGGGCGGATCGACGATCACGCAGCAGCTGGCGAAGAACCTCTTCCTGTCTGGCGAACGCAGCTATCTGCGGAAGGGCGAGGAGCTCGTCATCACGTACATGCTCGAGTTCTGGCTGAGCAAGCAGCGCATCCTCGAGATCTACCTGAACGTGATCGAGTGGGGCAACGGCGTGTTCGGCGCGGAGGCCGCGGCGCGCCACTACTTCGGCATCCCGGCGTCGCAATTGAACGCGTCGCAGGCGGCACAGCTCGCGGTGATGCTGCCGAACCCGCGCTTCTACGACACGCGTCGCGGCTCTCCCTACCTCGCGCGACGCAGTGCGGTGATCACGCGCTGGATGGGCGATGCGGAGTTGCCGTGATCTCTTCACGGTCGCCCCGGCGAAGGCCGGGGCCCAATTTCTTGCTCCGGCGATGATCGAACTGATTGGGTCCCGGCCTCCGCCGGGATGACAAAGATGGCTTCTGTCACCAAGCAGGCCCCACCCGTCTCCGCCTACCTCTATCTCATCGCCGGCATGTCGGTGGTCGGCGCCTACGTCGGATTCTCGAAGGTCATCGTCGAGACCGTTCCGGTCTTCCTGCTGGCGACGATCCGCTTCGGCATCGCGGCCGTGGCCATGTTGCCGTGGACCTTCCCGCGCGGGGGTCTCGCGGTCGCGTGGCCGCTGCGCCGCACGCTGGTCGGCGAATCGTTCTTCGGCAACTTCCTGTTCTCGATCTTCATGCTGTCCGGCGTCGCGCGGACATCGGCCACCGCGGCCGGACTGATCATGAGCATGCTGCCCGCCGCCGTCGCGGTGCTGTCGCTCATCGCGCTGTCCGAGCGGATCAACGGGCGTACGCAGGTCGCGATCCTGCTCGCCGTCGTCGGCGTCGGTTCGTTGACGGTCGGACGCGGCGGCCTCGGCGGCCTCGACGCGTCGCTGGTCGGCAACGCGTTCATGGTCGGC
>JBBRRW010000058.1:0-16411 GCA_038245975.1 Burkholderiales bacterium | reverse complement strand
GCCATAAGGCGCGATGACGTTGCCGATGGAAATGAATCGTCGATCGGCAGAATCACCGGATTATGGAGGGCTCTTCGGTCGAAAGTCGCTTCAGGACAGCGCCCGTCGACCCTGGTTCGGTGCGGCGGCGCACCGTCGGCATTGCATCGATGTGACTCGAAAGTGCAAGTTTTTGCCATCGTCCTTCCGGCGGGCGCGCGAGAACGTCGGACCGATCAGCGCGCTCGCTGTGGCATACTTTTCGCCCCCATCCGCGCCGGCCTCCACGACTTCAGGGCTTTTGCCTTCTGCTCCATTCGATGTCCAAGACTCTCTACGACAAACTGTGGGACGCGCATGTCGTCCATAGCGAAGAAGACGGCACGGCGATCCTCTACATCGACCGACACCTGTTGCACGAGGTGACCAGCCCGCAGGCGTTCGAGGGCCTGCGCCGCGCCGACCGCCAGCCGTGGCGCAACAGCGCCAACCTCGCGGTGGCCGACCACAACGTGCCGACCACGCATCGCGCCGACGGCATCAGCGACCCGATCTCGCGGCTGCAGGTCGAGACGCTCGACGCCAACGCGCACCAGTACGGCCTCACGTACTTCGACATGACCGATCGGCGCCAGGGCATCGTCCACATCATCGGCCCCGAGCAGGGCGCGACGCTGCCGGGCATGACGGTGGTCTGCGGCGACTCGCACACCAGCACGCACGGCGCGTTCGCGGCACTCGCGTTCGGCATCGGCACGTCGGAGGTCGAGCACGTGCTGGCCACGCAGACGCTGGTCACCAAGAAGTCGAAGGACATGCTGGTCCGGGTCGACGGCGCGATGCCGCGCGGCTGCACCGCGAAAGACCTGGTGCTGGCCGTCATCGGTCGCATCGGCACCGCCGGCGGCACCGGGCACGCGATCGAATTCGCCGGCAGCGCGATCCGCGCGCTGTCGATGGAAGGGCGCATGACGGTCTGCAACATGGCCATCGAGGCCGGCGCGCGATCCGGAATGATCGCCTGCGACGCGACCACGATCGACTACGTCAAGGGCCGCCCTTACGCCCCGCGCGGCGCGCTGTGGGACATGGCGCTGGCCGAATGGCGCACCCTGCATTCCGATTCCGGCGCGCACTTCGATCGCGTCGTCGAACTCGACGCTTCGACCATCAAGCCGCAGGTCACGTGGGGCACGTCGCCCGAGATGGTCACCACCATCGACGGCCGCGTGCCCGACCCCGACCGCGAGCGCGACCCGCAGAAGCGCGACGGCATCGAGCGCGCGCTGGTGTACATGGGCCTCGAGCCCGACATGCGCATCGACCAGATCCTGATCGACAAGGTCTTCATCGGCTCGTGCACCAACGGCCGCATCGAAGACTTGCGCGACGCTGCAGCGGTGCTGAAGCGCCTCAACCGGCGTATCGCCAAGAACGTCAAGCTCGCGCTGGTCGTGCCCGGCTCGGGCCTGGTGAAGGCCCAGGCCGAGGCCGAGGGACTCGACCAGATCTTCATCGGCGCCGGCTTCGAATGGCGCGATCCGGGCTGCTCGATGTGCCTGGCGATGAATGCCGACCGGCTGGAGCCGGGCGAGCGCTGCGCATCGACGTCGAACCGGAACTTCGAAGGTCGCCAGGGCCAGGGCGGTCGCACCCACCTGGTCAGTCCGGCGATGGCGGCTGCTGCCGGCATCGAAGGCCACTTCGTCGACGTGAGGAGTCTCTGATGGAAGCCTTTCGCGTCCACCGCGGCCTCGTCGCGCCGATGGATCGGGACAACGTCGACACCGACGCCATCATCCCCAAGCAGTTCCTGAAGTCGATCGCGCGCACCGGCTTCGGCGAGAACCTCTTCGATGCCTGGCGCTTCCTCGATCACGGAGAGCCCGGGATGGACCCGAAGAGCCGGCGTCCCAACCCGGACTTCGTGCTCAACCAGCCGCGTTATCGCGGGGCTTCGATCCTGGTCGCCGGCAAGAACTTCGGCTGCGGCTCGTCGCGCGAGCACGCGCCGTGGGCGCTGTCGCAGTACGGTTTTCGCGCGATCATCGCGCCGTCGTATGCCGACATCTTCTACAACAACTGTTTCAAGAACGGCCTGCTGCCGATCGTGCTGCCCGAGCGCGAGGTCGCGCGCCTCATCCACGATGCGGCGCTCACCAGTGGCTACGCGCTGACGATCGACCTCGAGCGCCAGGTGGTGCTCGATCCGGCCGAGCGGGCCAGCCCGTTCGACGTCGAGGCCTTCCGCAAGTACTGCCTGCTGAACGGCTTCGACGACATCGGGCTCACGCTGCGCCAGTCCGATCGCATCCGCGCGTTCGAGGCCGACCGGCTGCTGAAACGGCCCTGGCTCGCGAACACGATCGTCTAGCGATCGTCGGTGGCCCTCGTGGGTCGCCGGTGCGTCGAATCCCCAAGCCGCCGCTGCGCGCGACGCCGCTGCGCAAGAATCTTTCCACCAGGACCATCCAGTGAACATCGCCATCCTGCCCGGCGACGGCATCGGGCCCGAGATCATCGCCGCAGCCGTCAAGGTGCTGGCCGCGCTCGAGTTGTCGATCGAGACCGAGACCGCCGACGTCGGTGGCACCGCCTACGCGGCGCACGGACATCCGTTGCCCGAAACCACGCTCGCGGTCGCGAAGAACGCCGATGCGGTGCTGTTCGGCGCGGTCGGCGACTGGAAATACGACAGCCTGCCGCGGGCGCTGCGGCCCGAGCAGGCCATTCTCGGCCTGCGCCGCGAACTGGGCCTGTTCGCCAACCTGCGGCCGGCGATCCTGTATCCCGAGCTGGCCGATGCGTCGTCGCTCAAGCCCGAGATCGTCGCGGGGCTCGACATCCTGATCATCCGCGAGCTGACCGGCGATATCTACTTCGGCCAGCCGCGGGGTCGTCGGTCGTCGCCGGACGGTGCGTTCGCCGGCGCGGACGAAGCCTTCGACACGATGCGCTACGCGCGGCCCGAGATCGAGCGCATCGCGCGCGTCGCGTTCGAGGCGGCCCGCAAGCGGAAGGGCGCGGGGCATGCCGGCAAGGTGACCAGCGTCGACAAGGCCAACGTGCTCGAGACGAGCCAGTTCTGGCGAGGTGTCGTCACCGACGTCCATGCTTCCTACACCGAGATCGCTCTGGACCACATGTACGTCGACAACGCGGCGATGCAACTCGTCAAGGCGCCGAAGAACTTCGACGTGGTCGTCACCGGCAACCTGTTCGGCGACATCCTGTCCGACGAGGCGGCGATGCTGACCGGGTCGATCGGCATGCTGCCGTCGGCGTCGCTCGATGCCGGCGGCAAGGGCCTGTACGAGCCGTCGCACGGATCGGCGCCCGACATCGCCGGCAAGGGCATCGCCAACCCGCTGGCGACGATCCTGTCGGCCGCGATGATGCTGCGCTACACCTTCGGCGACGCGACGTCGGCCGAGCGCATCGAAGGCGCGGTCCGTCAAGTGCTCGCGAGGGGATTGCGCACGGCGGATATCGCGGGCAAGGGAACGGTCGGCGTCGGCACGGTCGCGATGGGCGACGCGGTCGTGGCGGCGCTGCGCGAACAGTAAAGACTATTTACTTTGTGATCGATCGCCGACAGTATGTCGACCGGACGATGCGGCACCTCAACAACAACGGGCAGCAGTGACATGAAGACGGTCGGTCTGGTGGGATGGCGCGGAATGGTGGGCTCGGTGCTGATGCAGCGCATGCGCGACGAAGGCGACTTCGCGCTGATCGAGCCGGTGTTCTTCAGCACGTCGAACGCGGGCGGCAAGGGACCGTCGATCGCGGGCGTCGATACCGGCACGTGCAGGGACGCGTTCGACATCGACACGCTGAAGCAGCTCGACATCGTCGTCACCTGCCAGGGCGGCGACTACACCGGCGAAGTCCATCCGCAGCTGCGTGCCGCCGGCTGGACCGGTATCTGGATCGACGCGGCCAAGACGCTGCGCATGGAAGACGACGCGATCATCGTGCTCGACCCGGTCAACCGGTCCGTCATCGACGCGGCGATCGATCGCGGCATCCGCGACTTCATCGGCAGCAACTGCACCGTGGCAGGCATGCTGATGGGACTGGGCGGCCTGTTCAACCACGACCTCGTCGAGTGGATGACCTGCACGACCTACCAGGCGGCATCCGGCGGCGGCGCGCAGCACATGCGCGAGCTGCTGACGCAGTTCGGGACGATTCACGATGCGGTGGCTGCCGACCTGGCCGACCCGGCGTCGGCGATTCTCGAGATCGATCGCAAGGTGCTGGCCACGCAACACGGCATGAGCGCCGCCGAGACCGCGCAGTTCGGTGTGCCGCTCGCCGGCAGCCTGATCCCGTGGATCGACCGCGACATGGGCAACGGCATCTCGCTCGAAGAGTGGAAGGGCATGGCCGAGACCAACAAGATCCTGGGCCGCGGGCCGGGCTTCGCGCTGCCGGAGATCCCCATCGATTCGATCTGCGTCCGGGTCGGCGCGATGCGTTGCCACTCGCAGTCGCTGACCATCAAGCTGAAGCGCGACCTGCCGCTCGCCGAGATCGAGGACATCGTCGCGCGGTCCACGCCGTGGACGCGGCTGGTCCCCAACACGCGCGAGGACAGCCTGAAATCGCTGACGCCCGCCGTAGTGACCGGGACGCTGACGATCCCGGTCGGCCGGCTGCGCAAGCTGACGATCGGCCCCGGCTACGTCGGCGCCTTCACGATCGGCGACCAGTTGCTGTGGGGCGCCGCCGAGCCGTTGCGCCGTATGCTGCGGATCCTCCTTGAAGCCTGAAAAGCTGCGCATGGCCGGCGACCCGCCCCGGATCGCCCGCTGGCTAGTTGCGCTGCCTAGGCATTGCGAGGCAGCGCTCCTAATCGTTGTCGAGAGGCAACAACGCGGATTGCGCAGCCAGCGAGGCTCACTGACAAATGCTTTCAAGCTGCGTAAGCTCGGCTGCCTAAGTCCATGACTTAGATTGAAACTTTGCTCGGGCATCGCCATGTTCGAGCGAAGCTTCAACACGGAGGCCGATGAAGAAGCGCCGAAGCGCTCAGCGGATCGTCGCATCGACGGAACGCGGCCGTACTGCCACCACCTGCGGAATCGAACAATGAAGCTTGCCTCGAAGGGATCGGACCGACGGCCTCGCAAGAGCCTCCTGCAACTCGGGATCGCGCTCGCGCTGACCGCCGCGGCGCTGGACACGCAGGCCGCCGGGCTCGGACGTCTCAACGTGTTGTCGTCCATCGGCCAGCCGTTGCGCGCCGAGATCGAACTGACGTCGGTGTCGCGCGACGAGACCGCTGCGCTGACCGCGCGCCTGGCCAGTCCCGATACGTTCGCGCAGGCGAACATCGACTACGGCTCGATGCTCGCGGGCCTGCGCTTCTCGGTGCAGCGGCGCGCCAACGGCAACCCCTACGTGCTGGTCACATCGAGCCAGCTGGTCAACGAGCCCTTCCTCGACGTGCTGGTGGAACTGAACTGGGGCTCAGGCCGCCTGGTCCGCGAATACACGCTGCTGATCGATCCGCCCGACGCGCGCAACGCGCAGCGCGAGGTCGAGCCCGGTTCCACCGTCGTCCAGGCGAGGTCGCCGTCCGTGCAGCGGACCCCGGTCCCGCGTCGGGCACCGGCCGCCGCACCGCTGGCTGCGGCGCCGGCGCTCTCCACCGGCCCTGGCGCACCTGCGGGTCCCGCTGGCGCATCGAGCGGCGACTACGTCGTGCAGAACGGCGACACGGCCCTGTCGATCGCCCGCAACAACAAGCCCGACGGCGCGACGCTCGAGCAGATGCTGGCCGCGCTGTATCGCGACAATCCGCAGGCGTTCTCCGGCAACATCAACCGCCTGCTGGCCGGCGCCACGGTGAAGCTGCCCGATGCGTCGAACGCGCAGGCGCTCGACGGCGCGGAGGCGCGCCGCATCGTTGCGCAGAGCTCCAACTTCAGCAGCTATCGCGAACGCATCGCGCGCAACGCTACGCAGGCGCCGACCACCCGCGCCGCCGGCGAACAGGCGTCCGGCAAACTGTCGACGCGTGTCGAGGACAGCGCCGCGCCGACGGCCGAAGCGAAGGATCGGCTGCAGCTCTCGCGGCTCGACGCCAACACCAAGGCCGCCGCGGGCGCAGGCGGCGTGCGGACCGGCGCCGGCGGCCCGTCCGTCGAAGACCTGGCCGCGAAGGATCGCGAGCTGCAGGAGACCAAGAGCCGGCTCGCGCTGCTGGAAAAGAACGTCGCCGATCTCCAGCAACTGCTCGCGCTGAAGAACCAGACGCTGGCCGACCTGCAGAAGCCCGCGACGTCGGCTTCCGTGGCTTCGACCACAACGACCGCGCCGGCCACGTCGGTCGCCGCCACGGCGCCGTCCGCGGCCCCGTCGGCGGTCACGCCACCCGTCATCGCGCCGGTCGTCGCCGCTGCGCCGCCGCCGGCGCCGGTCGCTGCGCCGGTCGCTGCGCCCGCCAAGGCCGCGCCCACCGCGGCCACCATGCCGCCGCCCGTCGATGCCCAGGACGGCTTTTTCGACAGCTTCAAGGACAACACGCTGCTGCTGGTCGGCATGCTCGTGGTCATCGCGCTGCTGGTCGGCTACGGCCTGTTTATGGTGCGTCGCCGGCGCAAGCTCGCCGGCTTCGAGGACAGCATCTTCGTCGACAACAGCGTGCTGCGTGCCAACTCGGTCTTCGGCACCACCGGCGGCCAGTCGGTGGACACGGCGAACAGCGGCTTCCACTCCAACTTCGTTCCCGTCGCCGGCAACCTGCCCGAACAGAACGAGGTCGACCCGGTGGCTGAGGCCGACGTCTACATCGCCTACGGCCGCGATGCGCAGGCCGAGGAGATCCTCAAGGAAGCGCTGCGCGCCGACGGATCGCGGCAGGCGGTGCGTCTGAAGCTGCTCGAGATCTACGCGAAACGCGGCGACGCCAAGACCTTCGAGACGATGGCGTCCGAGCTGTACGCGGCGACGGGCGGGCAGGGCGAGGACTGGAAGCAGGCCGCCGCGCTGGGCGCGACGATCGATCCGCACAATCCGCTGTACACCGAAACGGCCGCGCCGCCCCCGGTCGCCGCGTCGGTCGCCCCGATCGCCGTGGTGCCCGCGCGTTCGCCCTCGCCTGCACCGGCGCGCAGCGGGTCGTCCATCGGGACCGGACTCGCCGCTGCGGCGCTCGGCGCGGCTTCGGGCTTCGCGGCGTCGGGCCTGAACACGAGCAACTCCAAGACCGACGAAGACATGGGCATTGCGATGGCGCCCGAATTCCTACGGACGGACCCGCTGCCGCGCGCGGATGCGGCGGCCCCCACGCCGGCCCCGTCGATGGATCTCGACTTCGACCTCGGCTTCGCCAACGCGGGCCTGGCCCCGTTGTCGACCGGCGCGACGGCCCCGGTCGTCAACCCACCCGGCGTGCCGGAGCCGGTCGACCCCGAAGACGGCAACGGTCTCGACTTCGACGTCGGCGCATCGACCAAGCCGCTGGTGGACCCGTTCACGGCGTCGGCCTTCGGCGCGGGCGACGCATCGGCCCGCACGGCGGTCAACCTGCCGGCCTTCCGGGCCCGTGCGGCGCAGGAGCCGATCCAGACCCGGTCCGAGGCCGACGGCTTCAGCGCGTCGGACATCTTCGGGTCGAGCATCGTGGCCGAGACCGAGGTCATGCCCGGTGCCACGCCGAGCGAGATCGCGGCGGCGCAGGCGCGCACGACCGACTTCGGCAATGCCGTCGACTCGAACCAGTTCGCCAAGACCGAGCCGATGGATGCGTTCTCCAGCATCAACCTCGATCTCGACAACGGCGGCTACGAGTCGACCGACGTGAAGACAGACTTCGGCACCAGGACCGACGTGTGGCAGGCGATGGCGACCAAGCTCGATCTCGCCCTGGCCTACAGCGACATCGGCGACCAGGAAGGCGCGCGCGAACTGCTCGAGGAAGTGGTTCGCAGCGGCGACCCGGCGCAGGCCGACCGCGCGCGCCAACTGATCGGCGAACTCGGCTGATCGCGGGAACGATTCACACGGGCCGCTGCGACGCCCACCCGCGGTCGAAGCGGCACCGCGCGCTCGAAGGCGGTTCGTCGTCCGCCGCACCGGCCAACGTCCGATGACGCGCATCGCGCTGGGCATCCAGTACGACGGCAGCGGCTGGCACGGCTGGCAGTCGCAGCCGCATCGCCGGACGTTGCAGGACGCGCTCGAGGCGGCGCTGTCGCGCTTCGCCGATCACCCGATCCGCGTCGCATGCGCGGGTCGTACCGACACCGGCGTCCACGCGCTCGGCCAGGTGGTGCACTTCGACACCGGCGCGACGCGTACCCTGCAGGGCTGGATCCGCGGCATCAACGCGTTGCTGCCCGCGTCGATCGCGGTCGTCTGGTCGGTCGAGGTGGACCCGGCGTTCGACGCGCGTTTCGACGCGGTCGCGAGGACCTATCACTATCTGCTCCACATGCAACCCTATCGATCGCCCCACTGGGTCTCGCGTGCCGGATGGACGCATGTCGTCCTCGACGTCGACGCAATGAACGCGGCCGCGCAATCGCTGGTCGGCACGCACGACTTCTCGGCCTTTCGCAGCGCGGAGTGCCAGGCCCGCTCGCCCGTCAAGGCGATGCGCATCGCGTCGGTCCGGCGCGACGGCGACTTCGTGCTGTTGACGTTCCAGGCCAGCGCGTTCGTCCAGCACATGGTCCGCAACCTGGTCGGCTCGCTGGTCGCGATCGGTCGCGGGACGCGTGACCCGTCGTGGATCGCCGCGCTGCTCGAAGGCAGGGATCGCAAGGCCGCCGCGCCGACCTTCATGCCCGACGGGCTGTATCTCGCGCGGGTCGACTATCCCGAACGGATCGTGCTGCCCGAGCCCGTCCCGTTCGCCAGCATCCACGCCGGCTTTGCCGCGACGCACGCATCGGGGGTGCGCGACGACGGACCGGGAGCGACATGCTGATCGACCCGCGGCACCCCGCACCCGACGGCCGTACGCGCATCAAGCTCTGCGGCATGACGCGCGAGCAGGACGTCGACGCGGCCGTCGCCCTCGGCGTCGATGCCGTCGGCCTGGTGTTCTACGGGCCGAGCCCGCGCGACCTGTCGATCGAGCAGGCCGCATGTCTCGCGGCGCGCGTCCCGGCCGGTATCGATGCGGTGGGTCTCTTCGTCAACGCATCGCGCGCCGAGGTCGACGCCGTCCTCGATCGCGTGCCGCTGACGCTGCTGCAATTCCACGGCGACGAGACGCCGGCCGCCTGCGCCGGCTACCGCGTGCCGTTCATCAAGGCCGCCCGCGTCCTGCCCGGCCTCGATTTGCTAGAATTCGCAGCCTCGTTCGACGAAGCGGCGGCATTGCTACTCGATACGCACACCGCGGGCTACGGCGGTTCCGGAAAGGTCTTCGATTGGTCTCTCGTTCCTCATGCTCTGATCGGTCCCGCCGCCGCGCGTCGGGTCGTTTTGAGTGGTGGCTTGAACGCAGCAAACGTCGCTGACGCGATTGCGCACCTGCGCCCTTTCGCCGTCGACACCTCGTCGGGTGTCGAGAGCGCGAAGGGCATCAAGGATCCGGCCGCCATGCGCGACTTCGTCGCGGCGGTTCGCCTCGCCGATCGATCAATTTCCAAGGTGTAAATCATGAGCATCGCCCCATTGGCCGCATTGCACGCGGCGCACGACCTATTGGATCGCGGACCCTCCGCGGTGTCCTCCACGCTCGACCCCGCCGCGGCCCGTCCCGACGCGCGCGGCCACTTCGGCCCGTACGGCGGCCGCTTCGTGTCCGAGACGCTGATGCGCGCACTCGACGAACTCGACGCCGCGTACGCACACTACCGCAAGGACCCCGACTTCGTCGCCGAGCTTGAGAGCGAGCTCGCGCATTACGTCGGACGGCCGAGCCCGATCTATCACGCGAAACGGTGGAGCGAGCAACTCGGCGGCGCGCAGATCTTCATGAAGCGCGAGGACCTCAATCACACCGGCGCGCACAAGATCAACAACACCGTCGGCCAGGCGCTGCTGGCCCGTCGCATGGGCAAGCCGCGCGTGATCGCCGAGACCGGGGCCGGGCAGCACGGGGTCGCGAGCGCGACCGTGGCGGCGCGCTTCGGGATGGAGTGCGTGGTCTACATGGGCAGCGAGGACGTCGCGCGCCAGTCGGCCAACGTGCAGCGCATGCACCTGCTGGGCGCGCGCATCGTGCCGGTCGAGTCGGGCTCGAAGACGCTGAAGGACGCGCTCAACGAGGCGATGCGCGACTGGGTCACCAACGTCGAGAACACGTTCTACATCATCGGGACCGTGGCCGGTCCGCATCCGTATCCGATGATGGTTCGCGACTTCAACGCGGTGGTCGGGCGCGAATGTCGCTGGCAGATGCCGCAGCGCGCCGGCCGGCAGCCCGATGTCATCGTCGCGTGCGTCGGCGGCGGCAGCAACGCGATGGGCATCTTCCACGACTACGTGGGCGATCCTTCGGTGCGACTGATCGGCGTCGAGGCGGCGGGTGACGGCATCGACACCGACCGTCATGCCGCCAGCCTGCAGCGCGGCTCGCCCGGCGTGCTGCACGGCAACCGCACCTACATCCTGCAGGACGACAACGGCCAGATCACCGAGACCCATTCGATCTCGGCGGGCCTCGACTATCCCGGCGTCGGGCCCGAACACGCGTGGTTGAAGGACACCGGCCGTGCCGAGTACGTCGGCGCGACCGATGCCGAAGCGCTCGCCGCCTTCCACGACTGCTGCCGCATCGAAGGCATCATCCCTGCGCTCGAGACGGCGCATGCGCTGGCCTATGCGGCCAGGCTCGCACCGACGATGGACCGGGACCGGATCATCCTCGTCAACCTGTCGGGTCGCGGCGACAAGGACCTGCACATCGTCGACGCGGCGGGGCAACGATGAGCGCGGTCGCGGCGGACGACCGCATCGCGGCGCGCTTCGCCCGCCTGGCGTCGGAAGGCCGTACCGGACTGATCCCGTACATCGCCGCCGGCGATCCCTCGGCGGCGATGACCGTCGAGCTGATGCACGCGCTCGCGCGCGCCGGGGCCGACGTCATCGAGCTCGGCGTGCCGTTCTCCGATCCGTCGGCCGACGGCCCCGTGATCCAGCGCGCCACCGAACGCGCGATCCGCAATGGCGTGGGCCTGGCGGCGACCCTCGACTGCGTGCGCGCCTTCCGCCGCGACGACACGACGACGCCGGTCGTGCTGATGGGCTACGCCAACCCCTTCGAGCTGATGGCGACGCGCAAGGGCGGCCTCGATGCGCTGGCCGGTGAGTTGCACGGCGCCGGTGTCGACGGTGTGCTGGTGGTCGACTACCCGCCCGAGGAGTCGCGGGACTTTGCCGCGGCCTTGAAACGCGCCGGCATCGACGGCATCTACCTGCTCGCGCCGACCTCCAGCGACGCGCGCATCGAAGCTGTGGCGCGGGCCGCGTCGGGCTACATCTATTACGTCAGCCTGAAAGGCATCACCGGTTCGGCTGCGCTCGACGTCGCGTCGGTGACCGCGAAGATCCCGCTGATCCGGCGCCACGGCAGCATGCCGATCGGTGTGGGTTTCGGCATCCGCGATGCGGCGGCCGCATGTGCCGTCGCGGCCGTGGCGGATGCCGTCGTGATCGGAAGTCGTATCATCGAGGCCATCGAAACGGCGCCGCAGGACCGGGTGGTCGCGGTCGTCGAAGCGTTCGTCAGGGACATCCGGGTCGCGCTCGATGCCGCGAAGCGCAAGCCTTTCATGTAACGAGAACCACCACCGCTGCAGCCGCGCACGGCTGCACACGAGGACTGTCCATGAGCTGGATCGAGAAGCTGCTGCCCCCGCGCATCCAACGCAACGACGGCGCGCAACGGCGCATTCCCGAAGGCCTGTGGATCAAGTGTCCGAGCTGCGAGTCGGTGCTCTACAAGACCGACCTCGAGCAGAACTGCATGGTGTGTCCGAAGTGCGATCACCACATGCGGATGGGCGCGCGCGAACGCATCGAGGCACTGCTCGACGGCGAGGGACGCTTCGAGATCGCGCGCGACACGTTGCCGCTCGACACGCTCAAGTTCAAGGACAGCAAGAAGTATCCGGACCGGCTCAAGGAAGCGATGGAGTCCACCGGCGAGACCGATGCGCTGGTCGTGATGGCCGGCGCCATCCACACGGTGCCGGTCGTGGCCGCCATCTTCGAGTTCGGCTTCATGGGTGGCTCGATGGGCTCGGTGGTCGGCGAGCGCTTCGCACGCGGTGTGCAGACCGCGATCGAGCAGAAGGTCCCGTTCATCTGCGTTACCGCCACCGGCGGCGCGCGCATGCAGGAAGGCCTGCTGTCGCTGATGCAGATGGCCAAGACCACCGGCATGCTGACCAAGCTGTCGCAGGCCAGGCTGCCGTTCATCAGCGTGCTGACCGACCCCACGATGGGCGGCGTGTCGGCCAGCTTCGCGTTCATGGGCGACGTGGTGATGGCCGAGCCGAATGCGTTGATCGGCTTCGCCGGTCCGCGCGTCATCGAGCAGACGGTGCGCGAGAAGCTGCCCGAAGGCTTCCAGCGCGCCGAGTTCCTGCTGACGAAGGGGGCCATCGACATGATCGTCGACCGTCGCAAGATGCGCGACGAGATCGCCCGTCTGCTGGCGCTGCTGCTCAAGCAGCCGTCGGACGTCGTCGTCTGAGGAAATCCGACACATGCCCGCATCATGGGAGCCGCAAGTGAACCGGGCAGAGGTGCTCGGATGACTCGCCGACTGCAAACGAACGCTAGGCGATCGCTACGGCGTCACTGCACTCGCGTTATTCGGATCGCTGGCGCGTGGCACTGCAGGCCTCAATAGCGACGTCGACATCTTCGTAGCCTTCAACGGCCCGGCGACCTCGCAACGATATTTCGGGGTCCAGTTCTTTCTCGAGGATCTGCTTGGACTCCCGGTGGACCTGGTCACCGAAAGAGCGTTGCGCCCGGAGCTGCGTCCCTACATCGAGGCGGAAGCTGTCCATGTCTGAGCCGGTGACGCGCGCGTGGCGTCACTATATCGACGACATGATCCAGTTTTCCGAACGCGTCATCGCATACATCGATGGTTCGATCAAAGCCATTTCGTTGAAAGCGGTCTGAATTACGACGCCACCGTGCGCAACCTCGAATTGATCGGCGAGGCCGCAACCCGCGTGCCTCAAGAAGTGCGCGCCGCCCATCCCGATGTTCCCTGGCGGCAGTTGATTGCGACGCGCAACCGCGTCATTCATGGCTATCTCGGCATCGATAACGACACGCTTTGGAGCATCGTCACTTCCGACGTCCCCACCTTGCTTGTCCTCCGTCGGACGATTCCGAGGCCTACGATTTGCATAGCTATTCGATCCGACGATGGGGTGACAGGTCGTCCCGCTTAAGCCGGGCCTGCATCGCGGCGTTGCTCCTCTCGTTGACGGGTGGCTGCGCGCACATGGAACGCAACGCCCGGGTGCAGGCCGAGGACAACCGGAAGCTCCAGCAGCAGAACCCCAACTGGCCGCCGAGCCGCGAAGGCCTGCCGGTCTACCGCCCACTGTATCCGTAGCGGCCGTTCTCTCCGCGCGTCAGCACGGCCGCAGCAGCACGATCAGCGCACCGCCGCCGCCGTCGTGTTCGCGGGCCTGGCAGAAGGCCATCACCTCGTCCTTCTGGATCAGCCAGCTCTTCACCTTGCCCTTCAGCACCGGCAGCTTGCCGACCGAGCCGTGGCCCTTGCCGTGGACGATCCGCACGCAGCGCTGGTGATGTCTCACGGCTTCGCGCAGAAACGCCGCGACCATCTCGCGCGCGCCGTCGACACGCTGGCCGTGCAGGTCGACCTCGGACTGGATCACCCAGTGACCCTGGCGCAGCTTGCGGACCACGTCGGGACCGACGCCGTCGCGTCGCCACGAGGTCTGTTCGTCGGTGTCGAGCACCGCATCGGGATCGAAATCGTCCGAGATCGATTCGGCCAGCGCGGCGGCCTCGTCGCGACGATGCTGGTGCGCGACCGGCGGCGGCAGCTGCTTGGGGTGCTGCACGCGGACGCCGGCTTTCAACGGTTCCACGCCGCCGACCGTCGCACGGAACAGGTTCTTCTCGCGCTCCCTGTCCGCAGCGATGCGCTGCGCCTCGCGCTCTAGGCTGGCGCGTTCCTGGACATCGCGGGCGAGGGCATCGCGCAATGTCGCGAGGTCGGAGAGATGGCGGACGCGGGCTTTCATGGACGGCAGGGGCCGCGCGAAGCGCGCGTCAGAGACGAAAGGATAGTGGAATAAGTCCCGCTACTGGGTCGTTCACATAGCTGATTGCCCGCAGTGATCGGAATCCGGTGCAGACCGCAGTCCGAACGCCGCTGTGTGCGAAGCGGATCGTCCACGTTCATCAGGGAGCCACCATGCACTCGTTCAAGAACCTCTTCCGGCCGAAAACCGCCGCCCTGTTGTTCGCTGCCGCGGCCACGCTGTCGGGTAACGCGATCGCCGTGCCGCTCGCCGACCCGGTGGGCGACTTCCTGTCGACCTACATCGGCGGTCGCGGCGGCGACATGGATGTGGTCAGCGCCAACGTCACGCTGATCGGCAACACCACGCTGCGCTTCTTCGCGCAGCTCAACGGCACGGTCGGCACCACGCCCGGCGGCTTCTTCGTGTGGGGCCTTGACCGCGGTGCCGGTACCGAGCGCTTCGTCGCGGCATCGCCGTCGGTCGGGGCGGGCGTGTTCTTCGACTCCGTCGTGATCATCAACGCGAACGCGACCGGTTCGATCAACCTGTTGGGATTGGGCGGTACCACGGCGGCGATCGTGTCGCCGATCTCGATCGTCGGCGACACGATCCGCTTCGACCTGGCTGCCTCGCTGTTCCCGTCCCAGGGCCGCACCTTCGCCCAGTACGGCTGGAACCTGTGGCCGCGCGACGGGGGCGGCAATGCCCACATTTCCGACTTCGCGCCGGACGCGAGCACGCCGCGCGTCGAAGTCGTCCCCAATCCGCCAACGGTCCTTCTGGTGGGTGCCGGCGCGCTGGCAGCCATGGCGCTGTCGCGGCGGCGCCGACGCGACAATCAGCGACCGACCTCGATGGCATAGTCGACGGACTGACGAGGTCGATCGCTGCGATCGATCTTGGTCCGGCCGTTCCGTGGCAGGTCCACGACTGGAAGAGGCGCGACCTTAAAGAACGATCTCGGCTTCCTGCTCCGGCACCGGAATATCGAGGTTCTCGAGGAAGCGCTGCGCGTCCAGCGCGGCCATGCAGCCGGTGCCGGCGCTGGTGATCGCCTGGCGGTAGACGTGGTCCTGCACGTCGCCCGCGGCGAACACCCCGGGGATGCTGGTCTCGGTGGCCTGGCCCGACAGACCGCCCTTGGTGATGATGTAGCCGTTCTTCATCTCGACCTGGCCCGCGAAGATCTCGGTGTTGGGACGATGGCCGATGGCGATGAACACGCCCGACAACGCGACGTCGGTCTTGCTGCCGTCGGTGGTCGACGCGATGCGCATGCCGGTCACGCCCGAGTCGTCGCCCAGCACTTCGTCGAGCCGCGCGTTCCAGCGGATGGCGACCTTGCCGGCCTTCTCCTTCTCCTTCAGCTTGTCGATCAGGATGGCCTCGGCGCGGAACTTCTCGCGGCGATGGATGACCGTGACCTTCTTCGCGATGCTGGACAGGTACAGCGCTTCCTCGACCGCGGTGTTGCCGCCGCCGATGACCGCGACTTCCTGGTTCTTGTAGAAGAAGCCGTCGCACGTCGCACAGCCCGACACGCCCCGGCCCATGAAGGCCTCTTCCGAAGGCAGGCCGAGGTACATCGCGGATGCGCCGGTCGCGATGATCAGCGCATCGCAGGTGTAGTGGCTGGCGTCGCCGATCAGCAGGAAGGGCTTCTGGTCGAGCTTGACCGTGTGGATGTGATCGAAAACGATCTCGGTGTCGAAGCGCTCGGCGTGGGCCAGGAAGCGCGACATCAGCTCGGGACCCTGCACGCCTTCGGCGTCGGCCGGCCAGTTGTCGACATCGGTCGTGGTCATCAGCTGGCCGCCCTGCGCCATCCCGGTGATCAGCAGCGGTTTGAGGTTGGCGCGCGCGGCGTAGACGGCGGCCGTGTAGCCGGCGGGTCCCGATCCGAGGATGAGGACGCGAGCGTGTTTGGGTGCGGACATGGGCGCAGACGAAAAAAGGGTTGTGACGGACGGAGATCGGGGCGGGGGTCGGTACGGCAAGGGTGCTGGACACCCGGTGCGGCGCATCCGTTTCGAGCCCGACGCGATTATAGGAGGGCCGTTCCGTCCGCGCTGGCGGCCGGCCGGCCGGCTTTCGTTGCGCATTTGGCCTCGGGCCCGACAGGCGGACGGGCCGGGGACGAGGGCGCCGATATAATCGGGCGATGCCTCGCTCCGCCTCATTCCCTGCGCCGACGTCCTCCGTCGGCGGCTCGCTCG
>JBBRRW010000057.1:0-16469 GCA_038245975.1 Burkholderiales bacterium | reverse complement strand
CCGACCGTGGTCTGACCGGGATGCATCAGCCGGTTCTCGAGATAGGTATTGCGCAGGTACCAGACGAAGAACGGACCCGGCAGGTTGGTGCTGTCGGCGTTCCAGTACAGCAGGTCGAACGGGGGCGGTGCCTCGCCCTTCAGGTAGTTGCTGACCACGTAGTTCCACACCAGGTCGTTCGGCCGCAAGAACGAGAACGACGTGGCGAGGTCGCGCGCCGGCATCAGTCCGACGCCGCCACCGGCCACGCCGCCGAGCGTGCTCTCGCGCTGCCGCACCGACTTCTCGTCGACGAAGACGTCGAGGATGCCGGTGTCCGAGAAGTCGAGCAGCGTGGTCAGCAGCGTCAGCGACGCCGCGGGCTGCGCATCGACTCCGGTCTCGCGCGCGGCCAGCACGGCCAGCGCGGTCGTCAACATCGTGCCGCCGACGCAGAAGCCGAGCATGTCGATGGTCTTCTGCTTCGTGATCGCGCGGGCGACGTCGATGGCCTCGATGATCCCGCGCTCGATGTAGTCGTCCCAGGTCAGCGCGGCCTGCTCGGCCATCGGGTTGCGCCACGACATCAGGAACACGGTGTGCCCCTCGGACACCGCGTTGCGCACCAGCGAATTCTCGGGTTGCAGATCGAGGATGTAGAACTTGTTGATGCACGGCGGCACGATCAGCAGCGGCTTCTCGTAGACCGTGTCGGTCAGCGGCTTGTACTGGATGAGCTGGAAGATCTCGTTCTCGAAGACCACCTGGCCTTCGCTCGTGGCGACGTTGCGGCCGATCTCGAAGGCCGACTCGTCGGTCATCGAGATGCGACCCTTCAGCGCGTCGGCGACGAACATCGAGATGCCCGAACGCAGGCTCTCTCCGTGGGTGTCGACCAGCTTCTTCAACGCGTCGGGGTTCAGCGCGAGATAGTTGGACGGCGCCATCGCGTCGACCCACTGCTGGACCGCAAAGCGGATCTTCGCGCGGGTCTTGGCATCGGCCTCGACCGCGTCTGCCATGCCGTAGATGAAGCGCGCGTTGAGCAGGTACAAGTCGGCGAAGAAAGCGTGCGGGCCGGTCCACGTCTCGGCGCCGAAGCGCTTGTCGGTGGACTTCGTGCGGCGTCCCGTGGCCCAGGCCGACCACATCGACCCGAGCTCGCGCGAGTACTCGTTCTGCAGTTCGAGGAGCTTCGCCGGATCGATCTTGAACTGGGGGGCATCGGCCACCCCCGCCTGCCCACCGATCGCAGGGAACGGGATGCCGCCGGTCAGGGACTGGATCCATCGCATCGGATCGATCGCGCCTGCACCCTGCGGGCCGAGGGCGGGCATGGGCCAGGCAAACGGCAGGCTTTCCATGGGTGTCTCCTTCGTGTTTTTCTTATCTATGTTGTGATGCGACAGCGCGACCGATTCTGCACGCCGGTATCGACGAGTGTCAAACCGTGGCGCCCGGGTACGAGGGTCGCCAGGATAGTCTGCAACGGAGCGAGTCGACGATGTACATCGTGGCGATCGGATGGATGTTCGTGGTGGTCTGCATGGCGGCCGTCGAGGCGACGACCACGTCGGTTCTCGGCGCCGCCGGAACCTTGCTGTTCTACGGGTTGCTGCCGCTCGCGCTGTTCGTGTGGCTCGTCGGCACGCCGCAGCGGCGCCGCAATCGGGATCGGCAGGGGCGTCCCGTCGCGGGCGCGAGCTTCACGCCGCGGCGCGCCCGGTCCGAGGAGACCGACGACGCCGATCAGTGATCGATCCAGATCAGCGCCGCCATGCGACCGGTGATCCCGTCGCGACGGTACGAATAGAAGCGCCGCGCGTCGGATGCGGTGCAGAGGCCGCTCTCGTGGATGGAACCGACGCCGCAGGCCGCCAGACGCAGCCGGGCCAGAGCCGGCAGGTCGGCGAGCCACTTGCCCGCCGTGTGCGGCCGGAAGCACGCGGCGACGGCCGCCACGCCGGAACCGGCCGTGGCCATGAAGGCGTCACGCACGTCGTCCCCGACCTCGAAACGGGACGGGCCGATCGCCGGTCCGATCCACGCCAGCGTCTCTTCGGGCACGAGCCCGCTGGCGGCCAGCGTGTTCTCGAGCACGCCGCCCGCGAGGCCCCGCCATCCCGCGTGGGCCGCCGCGACCCGCGTGCCCCGTCGATCGGTGAACAGCACCGGCATGCAGTCGGCGACGAGGATCGCGCAGACCCGGCCCGGCAGCGCGGTGTATGCGGCATCGGCAGCGGGCACATCGATCGGCATGGTCACGTCGACCACGCGCTGGCCGTGCACCTGCTGCAGCCACGCGGGGGCGGACGGCAGATGCCGCGCGAGCAGGCCGCGGTTGGCGATGACGACGTCGGGGTCGTCGCCCGACCCGAGACCCAGGTTCATGCCGCCGCCCGATGCGCCGCGCCACGCGCCTTCGCTGAGGCCGCCGTCGCGCGTCGTCATCAGCGAACGGACCCGTGACGACGCCGGCCACGACGGCACGATCCAGTCGACCGGCAACGCTGCGTCGTCAATCATCGCGGCGGTCGGTCAATGCGGGATCGAGCAGCCGGTCGACGTCGAAGCCGAGGCTGTGCGCGAGGTCGGCGAGGTCGGGCGGCAGGTCGGCACGCCACGCCATCGCGGTACCGGTCATGGGATGCACGAGGCGCAGGTGCCACGCATGCAGCGCCTGACGGCCGAAGGGGATGTGGCCGCGCGCCCCGCCGTAGGTCGCGTCGCCCACCAGCGGATGACCGAGCGCCTGTAGGTGCACGCGGATCTGATGCGTGCGGCCGGTCTCGAGCCGGCAGACCACCAGCGATGCGCTGCGGTCCTTCGAAATCTGCGTGGTCGCGAGCGTCTCGAACCGCGTCGCGGCGGGCTTCGTGCCGGATCTGGCCTCGCCGTCCGCGGGATGCGGCTTGACCGCGGTCATCCGCGTGCGGTCGCGCGGATCGCGGCCGATCGGCCACGCGATGCGGCCGTTCGGCGCCGGCGTGCCGTGGACGATGGCAACATAGGTGCGGCCCACCGTGCGCGCCTGCAGCTGGCGCACGAGATCGGTCTGCGCGACGACGGTCTTGGCGACCACCATCAGGCCCGTCGTGTCCTTGTCGAGGCGGTGGACGATGCCGGCGCGCGGTACCGCGCCGAGCGCCGGGACGTGATGCAGCAGCCCGTTGAGCATCGTGCCGCTCCAGTTGCCGCTGGCCGGATGGACGACGAGTCCCGCGCGCTTGTCGAGCACGATCAGCGCCTCGTCCTCGTGGACGATGACGAGCGGAACGGGCTCGGGCAGGAACGCGCTCTCGTCGTCGCTGGGCTGCGGCTCGACCCGCACGTGGTCGCCCTTCCAGACCGGGTCGCGCGTGGCGACGACCCGGCCCGCGATCGACACGCGACCCTCGCCGATCCAGCGCTGGATGCGGCTGCGCGAATACGCCGGCAGGCGCACCGCGAGCCACTTGTCGAGGCGGCTGCCGTCGGCTTCGCCGCCGGCCACGAGGGTCAGCGGTTCGGGTGCCGGGACGGTCGCGTGGGCGCCCGTTTCGCCGGGCGCCAGGACCGGATCGTCGTCATCCCATCGGCTATACTCGTCGGCTTCGATCGAGGTGGGTTGCGGCATGAAGGACACACATTTCCCGGGTGGTGCGTCGATGCGTTTCGCATCGAACGATAAGGCGGATCGCCTGGCGCGCGTCGCCCGTTGCGGCCGCGCGCTGCTCGCATCGCTTGCGATCGCCACGGTGCTCGGCGGCTGCGGCATCCTGGGCGGCGACGCGAGCGACAAGACCGTCAACTGGAGCGCGCAGCGATTGTATTCGGAGGCCGAGGACGAGATGTCCGCCGGCGGATACACAGCGGCGATCAAGTACTTCGAGACGCTGCAATCGCGCTTCCCGTTCGGCCGCTACGCGCAGCAGGCCCAGATGGAGATCGCGTACGCGCAATACAAGGACGGCGAGAAGGACCTGTCGCTGGCGGCGGCCGATCGCTTCCTCAAGCAGTATCCCAATAGCCCCAACGCCGACTATCTCTGGTACCTGAAGGGGCTGGTCAACTTCAACGACAACCTCGGCCTGCTCGGTTCCATCACGCAGCAGGACCTGACCGAGCGCGATCCGAAGGCGCTGCGCGACGCCTTCGATGCGTTCCGTGAACTCGTCACGCGCTATCCCGAGAGCAAGTACATGCCGGACGCGGTGCTCCGGCTCAAGTATCTGGTCAACGCGATGGCGGCGCACGAAGTGCACGTGGCCCGCTACTACCTGCGTCGCGGCGCCTATGTCGCGGCGGCCAACCGCGCCGAGATCGTCATCCAGCAGTACCAGCAGGCACCGGCCGTCCGCGACGCGCTGCAGATCATGGTCGACGCCTACGACGGACTGTCGATGCCGACGCTGCGCGACGATGCCAAGCGCGTGCTCGATACCAATTTCCCCAAGGGAACGAACGAGGCCGCCGAGAAGAGCCCGTGGTGGAAGCTCTGGTGAACCGGCTTCGATCGCTTCAGTCCGCCTCGGCCTGAGGCGTCAGCCGCGCTTCCGGCATCTCGAAGAACGCCGTCGCCACCTGCTCGTCGCGGGTGCGCCTGAACGGCGGCAGGCTCTGCCAGATGCGGCGTCCGTAGGGCTTCGTCACCAGTCGTGGGTCGCAGATCATCAGCACGCCGCGATCGGTCTCGTCGCGGATCAGACGGCCCGCGCCCTGCTTCAGGCTGATCACCGCGGTCGGCAGCTGATGGTCCATGAACGGGTTGCCGCCGCGCTTGGCCAGCGCATCGAGGCGCGCAGCGAGGACCGGGTCGTCGGGCGGCGCGAACGGCAGCTTGTCGATGACCACCAGCGACAGTGCGCGGCCGCGCACGTCGATCCCTTCCCAGAAGCTCTGGCTGCCGACCAGCACTGCGTTGCCCGCGCGCCGGAACCGTTCGAGCAATTCGCTGCGGCTACCCTCGCCCTGCAGCAGCAGCGGAAAATCCTGGCCTTCGGCCGCGATACGCTCGCGCAGCAGCTCGCCGGCCGCGCGCACGGCGCGCAGCGTCGTGCACAGCACGAACGTGCGTCCGCCGGCGGCACGGATCAGCGGCCACGCCGCTTCGACCACCGACGCGGTGTAGCGCGACGACAGCGGGTCCGGCATGTTCTCGGGCAAGTACAGCAGGCCCTGGGTCGCGTAGTCGAACGGACTCGGCCAGCTGCGCGCATCGCCCGACGACAGCCCGAGCTGCGCGGTGAAGTGGGCGAAGTCGTTCTTCACCGCGAGCGTGGCCGACGTGAAGATCCATGCGCGCGGCGTGCTCTCGCGCTCGCGGTTGAACACCTCGGCGACCGACAGCGGCGTGCGATGCAGCTGCAGCGAATGCGTGAACGCCTCGAGCCAGCGGATGGTCGGCGTCGTGGTCTCCGCCTGGTCCGTCTCCTGCCAGCGCGACAACCGTTCCGACAGCTGGGTTGCACGACGCCAGCATTGCTCGAGCGACTCGGCGCGTTCGGCCTGTCGCTCGAGCGTGGCCGCGAGTTCGCGCAGCACGCGCTGCACGTCGGCCAATGCCGCATGGAAAGGCGCGGAGGCCGGGACCTGGTTGAAGTTGAGACGCTGCACGTCGGCGCCGAGCGACAGCCGCAGGTCGCGCGCCGCCTTCTCGAGCGGTGCGATGGCGTCGACCCAGCGCAACGCGTCGCGCGCATGCGTGTGGCCCTCGGCCAGCACGTCGCGCGCGAGCTCCAGCAGTTGCGCGGTGGACACCACCTCGCCGAAGAACAGCGTCGCCGTTTCGGGCAGTTGATGGGCCTCGTCGAAGACCACGGTGTTGGCAGTCGGCAGCAGGTCGGTGATGCCTTCGTCGCGCAGCACCAGGTCGGCGAAGAACAGATGATGGTTGACCACCACGACGTCGGCCTCCTGCGCCGCGCGACGCGCCTTCATCACGAAGCATTCGCGATAGTGCGTGCACTCTGCGCCGAGGCAGTTGTCGCGCGTCGACGTGACCAGGTTCCAGATCGCCGCCTGCTCCGGCACTTCGGCGAGCTCGGAGCGGTCGCCGCTGCCGGTCGACTTGGCGAAGCGCACGATCGATCGCAGATGCACGGCATCCTGGCGCGAGGTCAGCCGACCATTCTCCTGGGTCCGCTGGAGGTGCTCGTGGCAGACGTAGTTGGAGCGGCCCTTGAGCAGCGCGACCGTGACCGGCGCCTGCAATGCTGCACGCACGGTCGGCACGTCCTTGCGGAACAGCTGGTCCTGCAGCGTCTTCGTCCCGGTCGAGATGATGACCTTGCCGCCCCACAGCAGCGCCGGGACCAGATACGCGAAAGTCTTGCCGGTGCCGGTGCCCGCCTCCGCGATCAACGTGCCGCACGCGTCGATCGCATCGGCGACGGCCTGCGCCATCTCCACCTGGCCGTCGCGTGCGCGATAGCCGTGGACACGTGTGGCCAGCGCGCCGGTGTCGGAGAAGAGGTCGGCGAGGGCGACGCGGCGATCGATGGGGGAGGAAGACAACGCGAGGAAAGGCCGCGGTGCGAAGCGCGGCGTCAGGAGGAAACGGCGACCGCTGGATCGCGGCGGGCCAAATGAAGCGTGGGCTCAGCCTCTCAGGCCGGGATGTCCGGCACGAGCTGGATCTGCAACTGCAGGATCTGATCCTTGATCTGCAGCTTCTTCTTCTTGAGGCGCCGCAACTGCAGTTCGTCGTGTCCCGGAAGGGCGACGAGCCGCGCGATCACGTCGTCGAGGTCGCGATGCTCGACCTGGAGCTCGACGATGCGATAGTGGATGACCTGGTCTTCCATGGGCAGAGGTTGGCCTTGCGGTGCATGCCATAATGCTTGGGATATTCATTGTAAAGCCGCATCCGTAATGGCAGAGCGTTCACAACTCGAGGCATCAACCGCAATCGACGCGGCCGCATCATCCCTGCGCATCACCGCATGTACGGGCCAGCACATCGGTGACCGGGTCGAACAGCAGGACCGGGTCGGCATCTTCACCTCCCGGCGTCTCCCCGATTCCGCGCTGTTCATCCTCGCGGACGGCATGGGCGGCAAGACCGGCGGCGCGATGGCCGCCCAGCAGGTCATGAGCACCGCGAAGAATCTCTTCGCCGAGTATTCGCTGGGCGACTCCATCCAGTCGTTGCTGACCGAGATCGTCAACGAGGCGCATCTCGTCATCCGGCTATCTGCGCTGTCCACCGAGAAGGAACCGCACAGCACGCTGGCGGCCCTGGTGGTCCAGCCGCATCGCGCCGACTGGGCACACGTCGGCGACAGCCGCATCTATCGCTTCAACGACGGCAGGATGCTCGGTCGGACTATCGACCACTCGTACGTCGAGCAGCTCGTCAACGAAGGCAAGCTCGATCGGAAGGGTGCCAGTTCGCATCGCCTGTCGAACCTGCTCACCCATGCGCTGGGCACCAACAAGCAGCCGTCGATCGACTTCGGCAGCGTCAGCACACTGTCGTCCGGCGACACGTTCTTTCTGTGCAGCGACGGGCTGTGGCACTACTTCACCGACGACGAACTGGCAACGGTGCTGTCGGACCATCCGCCCCGCAAGGCGTCCGAGCGGCTGATCCACATCGCGCGCGAGCGTGCCGACGGCGGTGGCGACAACTGCACGCTGGCGATCGTCCGGATGGAGCCGCTCGAGACCGCCGAAGCACGCGTCCGTGAGCCCGTGATGGCGCAGACGCTGCGGACACCGCGGCTCTGACGGCAACGTCGGCGCAGCTTCGGCGAAGTCCGTGCAGCCCGTCAATCTCAGGGTTTCGCGGCCGGTTGTGCTGCAACGCTCCTGGCGTCCTTCGCCGCCTTTTCTTCCGCGCGCCGCTTGCGATCCGCCGTCTTCTCGGCGAGCCGTCGCTTGATCTCGGCCTGATGCACCTCGGCGTCCCCCTGCTTGGTCGCATAGTCCGCCGCGTTCTTCGCGCGTTGTCGGGCGGCGGTCTCGGCCGAAGCCGGGGCCGAAGCCGTGACCGCCGGCTTGTGCACCCTGGGTGATGCCGTCCGGCGCACGTCGGAAGCGGCACGCTTGGCGTTTTCGCGCGCCGCCTGCACCTGCTTCTGGTCGTAGGTCGTGCGATTGCGGGCGCGCAAATCGGCATCGGCCTTCTCGTTCGCCGTGCGGGCGGCCTCGCGCTTGGCGCGATCGGCATCGAGTCGATCCGCCCGTTCGCGGCGCTTGTAGCGATTGGCTTCGAGTTCGACCGCATCGATGTCGGCGAGGCGCGCGCGCTGCACGTCGCGCGCGCGATCGAGGCAGGCATTGACCAGGAAGTCGCTGCCGCAGGCACGCGCCGCGGCCTTGAACTCGCTCTCCACGCGGCTCCTGGCGCTGCTGGTCGCGGCGAGCGCGGCATCGGCTCGCGGCACGCTGTCGATCGATGCCGCCGGAAACTGCGTAGCCAGCGGACCCGACGACGCGGGCTGCTGCGCTGTTGCGGAAACAGTCATCAGGCTCGCCACCAGCGCGCACAACGCGGCGCATCGCGCGATGGGTCGTAAGGGGCGGAGAAAACCAAGGGTCGAGGGGCGCATCGCCGGATTATCGATCATCAAAGATCGACCCGCGCCGCGCGTCGCTCGGCACGCAGGTATTCGACCGACCGCATCTCGTGGATGCGGCTCACGGTACGCTGGAATTCGTTGGCGAGCGAGCCGACCGTGTACAGCTCCTCGGCCACTACCGCAGCCGAGATGACGAGCTTGATGCGCCGGTCGTAGCAGACGTCGACGAGCCATGTGAAGCGACGCGCCTCCGACGACAGCGACGCGCTCATCTGCGGCACTTCGGAGACGATGAGCGTGTGGAAGCGGTCCGCCAGCTCGAGGTAGTCGTTCTGCGAACGCGGTCCGCCGCACAGCGTGGCGAAGTCGAACCACACCACGCCGCCGGCCCGACGCAGCGCACGGATGACGCGCGTCTCGATGGTCAGGCGCGGATCCTCGTCCCCCACCTCGGCGATGGCCTCGAACGCGACGCGCAGCGCACGGTCGGCAGCCGCTCCGAGCGGCGTCAGGTAAATCTGCGTCTGTTCGAGCGTGCGGGTGCGGTAGTCGGTCCCGCCGTCGACGTTGAGGATGTCGAGCTTGTCCTCGAGCAGCGCGATGGCCGGCAGGATGCGATCGCGGTGCAGCCCGTCGGGGTACAGCGTGTCGGGCCGGTAGTTCGACGTCATCACGAACACCACGCCGAGATCGAACAGCGCGGTCAGCAGCCGATGCAGGATCATCGCGTCGGCGATGTCGCTGACATGGAATTCGTCGAAGCACACCAGGCGGTACTTCTTCGCGATGCGCCGCGCGACCTCGTCGAGCGGATCGCTCACGCCTTTCAGCTTATCGAGCTCGTGATGCACGCCGCGCATGAACTCGTGGAAGTGGATGCGCGTCTTGCGGCGGACATCGACCACCGAATAGAAGCTGTCCATCAGGAAGCTCTTGCCGCGGCCGACGCCGCCCCACAGGTACACCCCGCGCGGCGCGGGCGTGCGCGTCAGCGCCTTCATCAACGCGTTCGAGCGCCGCTTCTTGAACGCGACGAAGTCTTCGTAGAGCTGCTGCAGGCGGTCGACGGCACGCCGCTGCGCATCGTCGGGCTGGAAGCCGCGCCGCGCGACCGCGTCCTGATAGAACTCGCGGACGTTCATCGGCCGCGGTCGCCCGCCATCGATCGTTCGCAGATCTGCGCGTGACGACGCACGGCCACGCGCGGCACCGATCGCCTAGAAGTTCAGCGTGCGCTTGTCGACCGCGAGCGCGGCTTCCTTGGTCGCTTCGGACAGCGACGGATGGGCGTGGCAGATGCGGGCGATGTCTTCGGCCGACGCCCTGAACTCCATCGCCACGACCGCTTCTGCGATCAGCTCGGACACGCCCGGTCCGACCATGTGGACGCCCAGGATCTCGTCGGTCTTCGCGTCGGCGATCACCTTGACCAGGCCCGTCGTGTCGCCGAGCGCCCGTGCACGACCGTTGGCCATGAACGGGAAGCTGCCGGCCTTGTAGGCGCGACCTTCCGCCTGCAGCGCCTGCTCCGTCTGGCCGACCCATGCGATCTCCGGATGCGTGTAGATCACCCACGGCACGGTATTGAAGTCAACGTGGGGCTTCTGGCCGACGATGCGCTCGGCGACCGCGACGCCCTCTTCCTCGGCCTTGTGCGCCAGCATCGGCCCGCGCACGACGTCGCCGATCGCCCAGACGTTCTCGAGATTGGTCCTGCAGTCGCCGTCGACGACCAAGAAGCCGCGTTCGTCGCGATTCAGCCCCACGGCCTCGGCGTTCAGCCCATCTGTGTTCGGCACGCGGCCGATCGAGACGATCAGGCGGTCGAAGACGCCCTTCTGCGGCTTGCCGCCCGCATCGTCGTACTCGACCGTCACGTTGTTCTTGCCGGCTACGACCTTGGTGATCTTGACGCCGAGCGTGATGGCGAGACCCTGCTTGTCGAAGGCCTTGCGGGCTTCCTTCGCGACCTGCTCGTCGACCACACCGAGGAACGCCGGCAGCGCTTCGAGCACCGTGACTTCGGCGCCGAGACGACGCCAGACGCTGCCCATCTCGAGGCCGATGACGCCGGCGCCGATCAGGCCGAGCGTCTTCGGCACGTTGCCCAGCGCGAGGGCCCCGGTGTTCGACAGGATCAGCTGCTCATCGAACGGTGCGCCGGGCAACGCACGCGGGTTCGATCCCGTCGCGACGATGACGTGCTTGCCGACGATGCTCTCTTCGGCCGCGCCCTCGCGCGTCACCTTGATCTCGTAGCCGCCGTCGACCTTGCCGACGAACGACCCCAGACCCAGCAGCGAGGTGATTTTGTTCTTCTTGAACAGGTACGTGATGCCGTCGTTGTTCTGCTGGACGACCTTGTCCTTGCGCTTCTGCATCTGGCCGAGATCGAGCTTCAGCCCCTCGACGCCGATGCCGTGCTCGGCGAAGCCATGCCCCGCCATCTCGAAGTGTTCCGACGACTGCAGCAGCGCCTTCGACGGGATGCAGCCGACGTTGGTGCAGGTGCCGCCGAGCGCGGCGCCGCCCTTGGCGTTCTGCCACGCGTCGATGCACGCCACCGACAGGCCGAGCTGTGCAGCACGAATGGCGGCGATGTAGCCGCCCGGACCGCCACCGATCACGACGACGTCGAAGTTCTTGCTCATGGCTTTTGGGGTTTCAGCGTAAGTGGGATGCAGCGCGGACCCGATGTCCGTGCGAGAACCGGAAATGCGACCGAATGCAGCCGTTGCAAGCGATGCGGCTGAGCGGCCGCGGCGATCAACGCTCCGATGGAACGAAGATCCACAGCAGGATGTACGGGATGAATCCGAAGCCGCCGAACAGGATGGCGATGACGAACAGGAGCCGGATGATCCAGCTCTCGACGCCGGTCAGCTTGGCCAGCCCGCCGCACACGCCGCCGACCCAGCGATCGGTCAGCGAGCGTCGCAGGTTGTTGACCGCGGCGACATCGGCATCGGACGGCATCGCGTCCGCGTGCGGTTGCGCGAAGAGGCGCGCCTTCGCGGCCTCGAACTCTGCGTCGGTCAGCCGGCCGGCATCGCGTTGCGCGCCGAGCCGGTCGATCTCATCGGCGATGGACATGGCGTCGTGGCTCCGGTAGGGGTCAGAGGTCGAGCAGGATGCGCGCAGGATCTTCCAGCGCTTCCTTCATTGCGACCAGCGCCAGCACGGCCTCGCGGCCGTCGATGATGCGGTGGTCGTACGACAGCGCGAGATAGTTGACGGGCCGGATCACGACCTGGCCGTTCTCGACCCACGGACGATCCTTGGTCGCGTGCACCCCCAGGATCGCCGACTGCGGCGGGTTGATGATCGGCGTCGACAGCATCGAGCCGAAGGTACCGCCGTTGGAGATGGAGAACGTGCCGCCGGTGAGGTCCTCGATGGCGAGCTTGCCTTCCTTGGCCTTGTTGCCGAACTCCGCGATCTTCTTCTCGATGTCCGCGAAGCTCATCTGGTCGACGTTGCGCAGGATCGGCACGACGAGGCCGCGCGGCGAGCTGACCGCGATGCCGATGTCGAAATAGCCGTGGTAGACGATGTCGGTGCCGTCGACCGACGCGTTGACGATCGGATACTTCTTCAGCGCGTACAGCACCGCCTTCACGAAGAACGACATGAAGCCGAGCTTCACGCCGTGTTCTTTCTCGAACTTGTCCTTGTAGCGCGTGCGCATCTCGATCACCGGCGCCATGTTGACCTCGTTGAAGGTCGTGAGGATGGCGGCGGTGGCCTGCGACTGGATCAGGCGCTCGGCGACGCGCTGGCGCAGGCGCGACATCGGCACGCGCTGCTCGGTGCGGCCGTCGAGCATCGCGTCCGACGTGAGGTTGGCCGGAACGCTGGCCGACGCGGGCGTCGGAACACGGGTCGACGTCAGGTTGGCGGTCGGCAGTTTGGCCGCAGCCGAAGCGACGGCGCCCAGCGCATCGCCCTTGGTGATCCGGCCGTCCCTGCCGGTACCGGCGACCTGGTCGCCCGAGACGTTGTTCTCGGCCATGATCTTCGCGGCCGACGGCATCGCGATCGGGCCGGCCGCCGACGGTGCGGCCGCGGGTGCCCGCGCGGCAGCAGCAGCCTGCTGCGGAGCGGGCGCCGGGGCCGCGGCCTGGGCCGGCGCGGTCGTCGCACCGATCTTCGCGTCCGTGTCGATCTTCGCGATCACCTGGTCCGATGTCACCGTGCTGCCGTCGGGCATGACGATCTCGCCCATCACGCCGGCCGAAGCCGCGGGCACTTCCAGCACGACCTTGTCGGTCTCGATCTCCACCAGCACTTCATCGCGCGCCACCGCATCGCCCGTCTTCTTCTTCCACTGCAGCAGGGTCGCTTCCGAGACGGACTCGGACAGTTGCGGGACTTTCACTTCGATGAGGGCCATGCGGGGCTCCGATGTTGTTCGTTTTTGAGATGCACTGCCTGGGTCCTTGCCGCGATCGCGGAAGCCCAGGGTCTTGGAAGGTCAGGATGGATGGATCGCCGCCGCGCCCCTGTCCGAGCAGACGCGGTGGAATCGGGATCACTTGCTCAGCACCAGCCCGCGCGCGCGCCCGAAGGCGGACTGGATCAGCGCCTTCTGCTGCTCGTTGTGCTTCGCGTAGTAGCCGACGGCCGGCGACGCGGAAGCGGGACGGCCGGCATACGACAGCTTCTGGTTGTCGTCGAGGTTCTCGAGCAGGTTGTGCTGGATCTGGAACCACGCGCCCTGGTTCTGCGGCTCGTCCTGGCACCACACGATCTCCGTCGCGTGCGGATACTTCTTGAGCTCGTTGGCGAACGCCTTGTGCGGGAACGGATACAGCTGCTCGAGGCGCAGGATGACCGTGTCCTCGCGATCGCCCCGCGCGGTGCGCAGTTCGTAGTAGACCTTGCCCGAGCAGACGATGACGCGCTTGATCTTCTTCGGCTCGAGGTCCGCCGTCTCCGGGATCACGGTCTGGAAGCTGCCGTGCGACAGGTCGTGCAGGTCGGACACGGCTTCCTTGTGACGCAGCAGCGACTTCGGCGTGAGGATCACCAGCGGCTTGCGGAACAGCCGGATCATCTGACGGCGCAGCAGATGGAAGACCTGTGCCGGCGTGGTGGGCTGGACCACCTGCATGTTGTTGTCGGCGCACAGCTGCAGGAAGCGCTCGGGGCGGGCCGACGAGTGTTCCGGACCCTGCCCTTCGTAGCCGTGCGGCAGCATCAACGTGAGGCCCGACACGCGGCCCCACTTGACCTCGCCGGACGAGATGAACTGGTCGATCACGACCTGCGCGCCGTTGACGAAGTCGCCGAACTGCGCTTCCCAGATCACCAGCGTGTTCGGCTCGGCCGACGAGTAGCCGTACTCGAACGCGAGCACGGCTTCTTCGGACAGCACCGAGTCGATGATGGTGAACGGTGCCTGGCCTTCGGAGACGTTCTGCAGCGGGATGTAGGTGCCGGCGTCGAAGCGCTCGCGGTTCTGGTCGTGCAGCACCGCATGGCGGTGCGTGAACGTGCCGCGGCCCGAGTCCTGGCCGGTGAGGCGGACCGCGAAGCCCGAAGCGACCAGCGACGCGAAGGCCAGGTGCTCGCCCATGCCCCAGTCCAACACCTGCTCGCCCCTGGCCATCTTGGAGCGGTCGGCGATCACCTTCTCGACCAGCGGATGCGGCTTGAAGTTGGCCGGCAGCGCGGTGATGCGCGCGCCGATGCGCTTGAGTTCCGTCATCGGCACCGCGGTGTCGGCCGAGTCGGTCCACTTGCGGTTCAGGAACGGCATCCAGTCGACGGCGTACTTGCTCTTGAAGTTGGACAGCACCGGGTCGACGGTAAGCTTGCCGGCGTCCATCGCGTTGCGGAAGTCCACGACGTACTGCTCGGTTTCGGCGTCGGTCATCACGCCCTGCGCCACCAGCCGGTCGGCGTACAGCTTGCGGGTACCCGGATGCTGCGCAATCTTCCGGTACATCATCGGCTGCGTCAGCGCCGGCGTGTCCTGCTCGTTGTGGCCGAGCTTGCGGAAGCAGACGATGTCGATCACGACGTCGCGCTTGAACTTGGTACGGTAGTCGACGGCGATCTGCGTCGCGAGGATGACCGCGTCGGGATCGTCGCCGTTCACGTGCAGCACCGGCGCCTCGATCATCTTGACCACGTCGGTGCAGTACAGCGTCGAGCGCGAGTCGCGCGGGTCCGACGTCGTGAAGCCGATCTGGTTGTTGATGACGATGTGGATCGTGCCGTGGGTGCCGTAGCCGCGCGTCTGCGCGAGGTTCAGCGTCTCCATCACGACGCCCTGGCCGGCGAAGGCCGCGTCGCCGTGGACCATGATCGGCAGCACCTGGCTGCCGTCGGCGTCGCCGCGCCGCTCCATCCGCGCCTTGCACGAACCCTCCACCACCGGGTTGACGATTTCGAGGTGGGATGGGTTGAAAGCCAGTGACAGGTGGACCGGACCGCCGGGCGTGGACACGTCGCTCGAGAAGCCCTTGTGATACTTGACGTCGCCCGACGGCAGGTCGTCGACGTGCTTGCCTTCGAACTCGGCGAACAATTCCGACGGCATCTTGCCAAGCACGTTGACCAGCAGGTTCAGGCGGCCGCGGTGAGCCATGCCGATGACGATCTCCTGCACGCCCTGGCTACCGCAGCGTTGCACGACCTCGTCGATCGACACGATGAAGCTCTCGCCGCCTTCGAGCGAGAAGCGCTTCTGGCCGACGTAACGCGTGGCGAGGTAGCGCTCCAGGCCTTCGGCCGCGGTGAGGCGGTCGAGGATGTGCTTGCGCTCCGCCACACCGTAATTGGGGTTGGCGCGGATCGACTCGAGGCGCTCCTGCATCCAGCGCTTCTCGTTCTGGTCGCTGACGTACATGAACTCGGCGCCGATCGAGCCGCAATAGGTCTCGCGCAGGGCCTTGACGATCTCGCGCAGCGACGCTTCCTCGAAGCCGAAGTAGGTGTTGGGCGCCGGATAGATCGTCGCCATGTCCGCTTCGGTGAAGTCGTAGAAGGCCGGCTCCAGCTCGGGGATGTGCGGTCGCTCCTGGCGCTTCAGCGGGTCGAGGTTGGCCCAGCGCGCGCCGAGGAAGCGGTAGGCGGCGATCAGCTGCTGGACGTAGACCTGCTTGGTCGCGAGGACGTCGTTCGCGGCATTGGGCGGCGTGAGGCGGCGGTCGCGCGAGCGCTGCGCCAAGGACGTGACGATCGGCGCGTGCGGCACATCGATGGCGTTGCTACCGTCGGGTGCAGGCACGTGCGCGAGCTGGTCGAAGTACTCGCGCCAGTGTTCGGCGACGGAGCCAGGGTTGTTCAGGTAGGACTCGTAGAGCTCTTCGACATACGGCGCGTTGCCGCCGAAGAGATAGGAATCGAGACGCGACTCTTGCATCATGACGCTTCACCTTTCACCGGGTAGCCCGGTTGCGATGCGGTCGGATCCCGTTGATCCGGACCTCCACTTCACGACCATGTCGGTCCGCGGATTGTCTGCCGCGCAGGCCACGAGGGGCGTATGCGCGACCTGGAAAAGGTGCTGAGGATAGCACCGGCGCTGCCTGTGAGCCACCCGCATGGGGCCGCGGCGACCGGCCGCGACGCCCGGCACCGACCCGCCGCGACCCGAGAATCACATTCCACTGACCCGATCGGAGAGCGCATGGACATGCCCGCCCATCCGTTGACGATGACCGTGCTGATAACGCCCGACATGGCCAACTTCACCGATAACGTGCACGACGGCAGCATCTTCAAGCTGCTCGACGAGGTCGCCTATACGTGCGCAAGCCGCCACGTCGTGACGCTCGGCGTCGACCAGGTGATGTTCCGCCAGCCGATCCATGTCGGCGAGCTGGTCGACTTCCTCGCCAGCGTCAACCACGTCGGCACGTCGTCGATGGAGGTCGGCATCAAGGTGGTCGCGCAAAACATCCTCACGCAGGTCGCGCGTCACGTGGACAGCTGTTTCTTCACGATGGTGGCGCTCGACGACGAACGCCAGCCGGT
>JBBRRW010000056.1:0-16626 GCA_038245975.1 Burkholderiales bacterium | reverse complement strand
CCCAGCATCGGCGGCAGATGGATGATGCGAAACACCACCACGCCGATCACGGCGGCGAGCAGGAACAGCAGGGAGAGTTCGAGGGTGCTCAATGCGTTGTCGGACCGTGGTGGCGGATCGCGCCGCTGACTGGTGCTTTTGGAAGGGCGTTACCGGCACGCAACGGCGCGACTGGCGCCCAAGTTCACGAGGTTGGAACAGGACCGCTGCAGCTCTAAGCAAACGACGTGCCTTGTATACTCGTGGCATGCCTTCCCGCGCATCCGTTCGCCCCACGTCCCTACCCGACACACTTCAGCCGCTGACCCGCAAGCCACGCGCGCCGCGCCGTGTCACGCGAACTTTAACCGGGGACAAGACCGGCCTCGACGTGATCGCCGCCGAAACCATCCACGCCGACCTGGCCGACCCGTCGGCGCCGGCCGAAGGCCCGCCCGCACTGGCGCTCGCGCGCCGGGTGCTGGACATCGAAGCGGCCGCGATCACATCGCTGGCGCGCCGACTCGACGCCAGCTTCGTCCGCGCGCTCGACGTGCTGCTGGCCTGCAAGGGACGGGTCGTCGTCTCGGGCATCGGCAAGTCGGGCCACATCGCGCGCAAGATCGCGTCGACCTTCGCGTCCACCGGCACGCCCGCCTTTTTCGTGCACGCCGCCGAAGCGAGCCATGGCGACCTCGGCATGGTCACCGACGCTGACTGCCTCGTCGCGTTCTCCAACTCCGGCGAGACCGCCGAGCTGCTGGTCATCGTGCCCATTCTCAAGCGCCAGGGCGCGAAGCTGATCGCTGTCACCGGTCATCCGCAATCCACGCTCGCCCAGCTCGCCGACGTGCATCTCGACGCGCACGTCGACGTCGAAGCCTGCCCGCTTAATCTCGCTCCCACGGCGAGCACCACGGCGGCGCTCGCGCTCGGCGACGCGCTGGCGGTGGCGTTGCTCGATGCGCGCGGGTTCGGCGCCGACGACTTCGCCCGATCGCATCCGGGCGGCATGCTGGGCCGCCGCCTGCTGACCCACGTGCGCGATGTCATGCGCAAGGGGGACGCGGTTCCCACCGTCGGCATCGACGCGTCGCTGTTCACCGCGCTGCTCGAAAGCTCCAAGAAGGGAATGGCGATGACCGCCGTGGTCGCGGCCGACGGCTCGGTCGCAGGTATCTTCACCGACGGCGACCTGCGGCGGATGATCGAGAAGAACCACGACTTCAAGGACGTGAAGGTCGCCGACGTGATGCACCGCGCACCGCGCAGCATCGGGCCCGACCAGCTCGCCGCCGAAGCCGCGGACCTGATGGAGAAGTACCGCGTCAACCAGCTCCTCGTCGTCGACCGCGCCGGCAGGCTGGTCGGCGCGCTGCACATCCACGACCTCACCACGGCCAAGGTCATCTGATGCGCACGGCGCCCTCGCCTTCTTCCTTTCGTCGACTTCCGAAGAGCATCGTCGAACGCCTGTCCCGCATCGAGCTGATGGTGTTCGACGTCGACGGCGTGCTGACCGACGGCAAGCTCTACTTCGGTGCCACCGGCGAAGCTCTCAAGGTCTTCCATGTGCTCGACGGCACCGGCATCAAGGCGCTGACCGCGGCCGGTATCGCGACGGCGGTCATCTCGGGTCGCGAGTCGCCCATCACGCTGCGGCGCTGCGCAGAGCTCGGCATCAAGCATGTCGCCCAGGGCATCGCGGACAAGGGCGCCGCGTTCGACGCGATGCGCCATCAACTCGGCAAGACCGCGCAGGTCTGTGGCTACATGGGCGACGACGAGATCGACATCCCCGTGATGAAGCGGGTCGGCTTCGCCGCCACCGTACCGAACGCCGCCGACGGCGTGGCGGAGTTCGCGCACTGGGTCAGCCGGCGCGAAGGTGGCGCGGGCGCGGTGCGCGAGGTCTGCGACCTGCTGACCCGCGCACGCAGCCAGAGCGAGCGCGAGCAGGCGCCCGTCGCGGCCGAAAGCGCGCGTCATGCGTGAACGCGGCACGCTGGTGCTGTCGGGTCTGCTGATCGGCGGGCTCGCGGTCGGCTCGTACTGGCTCGCACAGCAGGCGCGGCTGTCGGACGTCACGCCGCGCAAGGTCGGCCACGACATCGACTACACCGCCAACGAAATCACGCTCACGCGGATGGACGAGACCGGCCGTGCCCAGTACGTCATCGACGCCAGGAAGCTGGTGCACTACCTCGACGACGACACCGGCGAACTCACGCAGCCCCGACTCGTGGGCGCGAAGCGCGACCGGCCGGAGATGCGGGTCCGCGCCGACCTCGGCAAGACCACCGGCGACGGCCAGGAAGTCCGGCTGTACGGCAACGTGGTGCTGGTGCGGCAACCGTGGAAGGGCGCGGCCGAACTGGTCGCCAAGGGCCCGTACATGCTGGCGTTCCCGGAACGCGAAGTCCTCACCACCGACCAGCCGATCACAGTGACGCGCGGCGGTTCCCGCGTGACGGCGAACGCGATGCAATACGATAACGGCTCCCGGTCGCTGCAACTCAGCGGCGGCAAGGGTGGACAGATCCGTGAAGTCATCGAAGCCCGAAGCGCCCGGACCCACCCGCGGGCGGACGCGGCAGCCGCTCCGGCGGTCCCTTCCGCAACACCATGAATCCGATGCGCACCCCCATCTTCCCGTCCTGGCTTCGTCGTGGGTCCTTTCTGCGCGTCTTGACCGCTGGTATCGCCGTCGCGTCTATTTTCGTGCCAGGTCCGCAAGCTTTCGCGGAACGTGCCGATAAGGACAAGGCTGCCGTCATCACCGCCGACAAGAGCGATGGCGACGACCTCAAGCAGATCCACATCTATACCGGCGATGTCGTCTTGACCAAAGGGACCATCATCTTGCGTGCCGACCAACTGACGATCAAGGAAGACCCGGAGGGTTACAACTTCGGTACCGCGGTCGCGACCCAGCCGAACAAGCTCGCCTACTTCAAGCAAAAACGCGAAGGCGTCGACGAGTTCATCGAAGGTCAGGCGGAACGCATCGAGTACGACGAGAAGTCGGACACCGTGCGGCTGTTCAACCACGCCGTCGTCAAGCGCCTGGTCGCGGGACGCGAGGCCGACGAAAGCCGTGGCGACCGCATCGACTACAACTCGCGCACCGAGGGCTACAGCGTCCAGTCGAACGCCAATTCCGGCAGCGGCACGGACGATCGCAAGCGTCAGACCACCACCATCCTGCAGCCCAAGATCAAGCCGGGCGCGTCCGCCGCGCCCACCGCCGCCGTGTCGTCACCACCGATCGAGCTCAAGAAAGAGCCGACGATCGACGCGAAGCCGGGATCCTGATGAACGCGGTCGAGGCAGCGCGTCCGGAAGTCGCGATCGCGCCGCAGCGCCTCGCGATCGACGATGATGCGCTGTCGTCCGGCACCGTATCGTCGGTGCTCGAAGCCACCCACCTCAAGAAGACCTACGGCAAGCGCACCGTCGTCCAGGACGTTTCGTTGACGGTCCGCAGCGGCGAGGTCGTGGGCTTGCTCGGTCCCAACGGCGCCGGCAAGACCACCTGCTTCTACATGATGCTCGGGCTGGTCGGCGCCGACGCGGGATCGATCACGCTCGACGGCAATTCGCTGACGCGGCTGCCGATCCATCGACGCGCGCGGCTCGGCCTGTCCTATCTGCCGCAGGAGGCCTCGGTCTTCCGCCAGCTCGACGTGCAGGACAACGTGCGCGCCGTGCTCGAACTCCAACGCGACGGACGCGGCAAGTCCCTGTCGAAGGCCGAGATCGACACGCGGCTCGAAGCGCTGCTCGAGGATCTCCAGATCACGCACCTGCGCACCAATAGCGCGCTGTCGCTGTCGGGCGGCGAACGGCGGCGGGTCGAGATCGCGCGCGCCCTCGCGACCTCGCCGCGCTTCATCCTGCTCGACGAGCCGTTCGCGGGGATCGATCCGATCGCCGTCATCGAGATCCAGCGCATCGTCCGCTTCCTGAAGTCACGCAACATCGGCGTGCTGATCACCGACCATAACGTGCGGGAGACGCTGGGCATCTGCGATCACGCGTACATCATCAACGCGGGATCGGTTCTCGCAGCGGGCCGTCCCGACGAAATCGTCGGCGACGAAAGCGTGCGTCGGGTCTATCTCGGCGAACACTTCCGGATGTGATCGGAACTCCTCCCTCATGAAGCAAGTCCTCCAACTCCGCGTCTCGCAGCACCTGGCATTGACGCCCCAGCTGCAGCAGTCGATCCGCCTGCTGCAGCTGTCCACGCTCGAGCTGAACCAGGAGATCGAACTGGCGCTGGCCGAGAATCCGCTGCTCGAGCGCATCGACGACCCGATGCATTCGGCCGTCCAGCTCAGCGGCGACGGCACCCTCAAGCGCAACAGCGCCGACGAGAACTTCGACGCGTCGTCGTCGAACTACACCGGCGACGTCTCGTCCGACGCCGCGCGCGACCATAGCGAACCGGCGCAGGTCACCGAATTCGAAGGCGGCGAACGACGCGCCGACGATCTGGCCGCCACCGACTGGAACTCGAGCGAGCGCCGCAACGACGGCGAGGAAGACGACCGCGACCTGGCCCACGCCAACACCGCGACCGTGACGCTGCGCGAGCATCTGCTGGGCCAGCTCGCGCTGAAGAAGCTCAACGAACGCGACCGCGGTCTCGTGGCCGTGCTGATCGAGGCGCTCGACGAAGAAGGCTATCTGGGCGACGAGCTCGAGGACATCCTCGCGATGCTGCCCGAGGAGCTGCAGATCGAGGAGCAGGAGCTCTCGACCGCGCTGACTCTGCTGCAGAGCTTCGACCCGCCGGGCATCGGTGCGCGCAGCGCGTCCGAATGTCTCGCACTGCAGTTGCGACGCCTGGACACCGGGCCGACCCGCGACGCGCAACCCGCGGTCCGCGACCTCGCGCTCCGTTTCGTCACCGGCAACCTCGCGCTGCTGGCGGCGCGCGACTTCACGCGGCTGCGCCGCATCTATCAATGCAGCGACGACCTGCTGCGTGACGCGCATGCGCTGATCAAGAAGCTGGCGCCGCATCCGGGTCGGGCCTTCGCCAAGCACGAGTCCAACTACGTCGTGCCGGACATCATCGTCCGCAAGGTCCGCAACACCTGGCAGGCTTTCCTCAATCCGGAAGTGATGCCGAAGCTGTCGATCAACCAGGCCTATGCGCGCGTGCTGCGCGAGCAGCGCGGGACCGACGGCGCGGCCAACATGGGATCGCGCCTGCAGGAGGCCCGCTGGCTGATCAAGAACGTGCAGCAACGTTTCGACACGATCCTGCGGGTCGCCGAAGCGATCGTCGAACGGCAGCGCAGTTTCTTCACGCACGGTGAAGTGGCGATGCGGCCGCTGGTGCTGCGCGAGATCGCCGACACGCTCGGCCTGCACGAGTCCACCGTGTCGCGCGTCACGACGCAGAAGTTCATGCTCACACCGCTCGGCGTGTTCGAACTGAAGTATTTCTTCGGCAGCCACGTCGCGACCGACGCCGGCGGTGCCGCATCATCCACGGCCATCCGCGCGCTGATCAAGCAACTGGTCAACGCCGAGAACGCGAAGAAACCTTTGTCCGACAGCAAGATCGCCCAGATGCTTGGCGAGCAGGGTATCGTCGTGGCACGACGAACGATTGCGAAATACCGAGAATCTTTGCGCATACCGCCTGTCAGTCTTCGCAAGACTCTCTAGCGGAACGTCGACCCAGCGCGCGAGCGCGTCGAGACGTCCCTGTTTCCCGGCAGTTTCTTTGAAGGAGTGGCCCATGAACCTCACCATCAGCGGACATCATCTCGACGTGACACCGGCAATTCGCGAGTTCGTGATGAACAAACTGGAAAGGGTGAGACGGCATTTCGATCAGGTCATCGACGTCACGGTGGTCCTGACGGTGGAAAAGCTGCGTCAGAAGGCCGAAATCAATCTGCACCTGCGCGGCAAGGACCTGCACTGCGAGGCGACCGACGCCGACCTCTACGCGGCGATCGACATGCTCGTCGACAAGCTCGACCGCCAGGTCGTGAAGCACAAGGAATGCATCCAGGCGCACAACGCCGAGCCGCTGAAGCGGCAGGTCGCGGCCTGAGCCGCCCGCGGATCGACTGTCGCCGCATATCCACACGGCGACGATCCCCGCTGGACGCGCGTTTTCTTGCGTCTATAATCCGCGCTCTTCGTAGTTGGCCGGTTATCGAGGAAGGCCCTCCACGGGCTCTTCGCGACGCCTCGGGTGGTCATGTACATGAATCTCATCGGCAAGCTGCTTCCCTCGGCCAACGTCGTGCTGGATCTCGAGGCGTCGAGCAAGAAGCGCGTCTTCGAACAGGCAGGACTGCTGTTCGAGAACAACCAGGGTCTCGCCCGCAGCAAGGTCTTCGACAGCCTCTTCGCGCGCGAGCGCCTCGGCTCGACCGGACTCGGCCAGCAGGTCGCGATCCCGCACGGGCGGATCAAGGGACTGCGCGAGCCCATCGCGGCGTTCATCCGCCTGTCCGATCCGATTCCCTTCGATGCGCCGGACGGCAAGCCGGTCGCCATCCTGGTGTTCCTGATGGTTCCGGAACAGGCCACGCAGGCCCATCTCGAAATCCTGTCCGAACTCGCGCAGATGCTGTCCGATCCCGCGTTCAGAGAGTTGTTGATCTCCGCGCCGGATGCGAAGCGCGTCCATCGTCTGCTGGTCGACTGGGAACCGTTCAGGCCAGCGGCCTGACGATCTGCCCATGACGCCGACGTCGCCGTCGACGGACGTCAGCATGGACGCCTGATCGATGTCCACCATCCGCAAGCTGTTCGACGACAACCGCGAGGTACTCGGCCTGTCGTGGGTGGTCGAGGAAGCGAACGACGTCGATCCCGAGGTGCGGGCGAAGGCCGATACGGCGTTTCGCGATGCCCACCTCGCCGTCACCGACCTGATCGGCTACTACAACCTGATCCACCCCAACCGCATCCAGGTCATCGGCCGGCGCGAGGTGGAGTATTTCGCGATGCTGTCTGCGCGCCGACGGTCCAACTGGCTGCTCGACCTAGGCGAACGACCGCCTCCCGCGATCATCTACGGCGACGGGCTGCTGCCGTCCGAGGAATTCCTCACCGCCTGTGAAAACGCGCGCATCGCGCTGATCGCGTCGACCGTCTCGGCGGTCAAGCTGATCGAGTCGGTCCGCTCCTACCTGTCGAAGACGCTGGCCAACCGCACGACGATGCACGGCGTGCTGATGGACGTGCTCGGCGTGGGCATCATCATCACCGGCGAGTCGGGGCTGGGTAAGAGCGAGCTCGGCCTGGAACTGATCTCGCGCGGACACGGCCTGGTGGCCGACGACGTGGTGGAGCTGTCGCGCGTCGGACCGCACACCATCGAGGGTCATTGCCCGAAGCTGCTCGCGAACCTGCTCGAGGTTCGTGGCCTGGGGCTGCTCGACATCAAGGCCATCTTCGGCGAGACGGCGGTGCGCCGGAAGATGCGCCTGCGGATGATCGTGCACCTGGTCAAGCACAGCACGCTCGAAGAGAAATACCAGCGCCTGCCGCTCGACGTGCTGACGCAGAACGTGCTCGGCATCGAGGTCCGCAAGGTGGTGATCCCGGTCGGACTCGGTCGCAACATCGCCGTGCTGACCGAAGCGGCCGTGCGCAACACCATCCTGCAACTGCGCGGGATCGACACGCTGGCCGACTTCATGGCCCGGCAGACCGCCGAGGTCAACCGGAACAGTCACCCCGAGACGTAGGGCCGCGCAACGGCAATCGCGCGTCAGCAGTCCCGCAACGAACCGTATTCACCGCGACGGTCGCATGATTAAATACCGGCGCCCCGCATGCCGCGTCGGGCCTTGCAGACAACTCGAGGAGAGTGCAGTGAACAGGATCCTGAACCGCGTTGTGACTCATGGCCTTGCCGCGTTGATCGCAGCGGCGCCGATGGTCTTTCAGCCTGCCATGGCCGCCGATGCGGCGATGAGCTCGTCGCAGTCGAAGATGGCCACGTGCAGCAGGCAGAACAAGGGCAAGAAGGGCGACGACTACAAGAAGGCCCAGAGTGACTGCCTGAAGGGCACGGAAACGGCGGCAGCCCCGGCGGAACCGATGACCCAGCAGCAGAAGATGGCGATGTGCAGCAAGCAGAACAAGGGCAAGAAGGGCGACGACTACAAGAAGGCCCAGAGCGACTGTCTGAAGGGCTGACGGAACGCGTCTTTCGTCGAGACGATGTCCGTCTTGCCAGCGGGCCTTCGGGCCCGTTTCTTTTTTCGCGTGCGACCCTGTACCGTTATGTGCTTGCGCTGAGTCCCACCGAACGATCCTCCCGTCCGATCCTCCGTCGATGCGCGTCATTCTCGTCACCGGCATGTCCGGCTCCGGCAAGTCCATCGCCCTGAACGTCCTCGAGGATGCGGGCTATGCCGTCGTCGACAACCTGCCGGCGCGCTTCCTGCTGGACGTCATCCTCGATCTCGATACGCGGGCGGTGAACCGCGCGGCGGTCAGCATCGACGTCCGTGCCGGCATCGAGGCGGTGCAAGAGCTGCCGTCGCTGCTGCCTGAGCTGCGCGAGCGCGGGCACGACGTGCAGCTGCTGTTCATCACGGCCGATAACGCGACGCTGGTGCAGCGCTATTCCGAGACGCGGCGGCGGCATCCGCTGTCGGCGCACGAATGGCACAGCGAATCCCAGTCCGACTCGCGCGGCCTCGACGAAAGCATCGACGAGGAGCGGCGCCTGCTGCAGCCGCTCGAAGGCTTCGGTTACCTGATCGACACCAGTCGCCTGCCCGCGCAGGCGCTGCGGCAGTGGGTCCGCGACTTCATCGGGCACGACCGTGCGGCGCTGACGCTGTCGTTCGAGTCGTTCGCCTTCAAGCAGGGCGTCCCTGCCGACGCGGACCTGGTGTTCGACGTGCGCTGCCTGCCCAACCCGTTCTACGAGCCGACGCTGAAGCACCTGACCGGCCTCGACGGCCCGGTCATCGACTACCTGAAGGCGGTGCCGGCGGTCAACGAGATGATCGACGACATCGAAGGCTTCGTGACCCGCTGGCTTCCGTCGTACGCGGCGGACAGCCGGAGCTATCTCACCGTCGCGATCGGCTGTACCGGCGGCCAGCATCGCTCGGTCTACTGCGTGCAGGAACTGGCGCGTCGACTGCGCGAGAAACGTCCGGTGCTGATCCGCCATCGCGCGCTGGCGTCGTCCGGCAAGCAGGCCGCCCCCCGTGCCGGCGAGCGTGCCGCCGACTGAACCCGCAACCGAACGAGCCTTACCTTGACCCAAGCCTCCACCTCCCTCCCGATCTTCCCGCTCAACACCGTGCTGTTTCCCGGCGGACTGCTACCGCTGCGCGTCTTCGAGGCGCGCTACATGGACATGATCCGCAACGCCATGCGCGACGCGAGTACGTTCGGCGTCTGCCTCATCCGCAAGGGCCGTGAAGTGGGCGAACACGGGGTCGAGACCGAAGAGGTCGGCTGTCGCGCGCGCATCGACGACTGGAACATGGAGCAGCTGGGCGTGCTGCAGATCGCGACCTCCGGCACCGAACGCTTCCGCATCGTGACGCGACGCATCCAGAGCGACGGCCTGCTCGTCGCCGACGTCGAGCCCTTCGACATCGAGCCATCGGTTCCCTTACCCAAGGACGCGGCCGACTGCCAGGCGCTGCTCCGGCGCATCGTGCAGCGGCTGGAGGACGCCAGCGGCGCGAAGAAGGACGACGAGGGCGACGACGACGCGCTGCCGATCGCGAAGCCGTATCTCTTCGACGACTCGACGTGGGTCAGCAACCGGCTCTGCGAATTCCTCCCGATCCCGCTCGGCGCGAAGCAGAAGCTGATGGCGATCAACGACGGTCCGACCCGCCTCGAGATCGTCCAGCGCTATCTCAAGCAGCACGGCATCGTCTGAACCGTTCGACGATGCACGCGCGCGGTCCATGAGCGCCTATCGACGACCCGTCGATGCGGCGGCGCTGGGACACAACTTCCGCGTCTTCGCCGAAGCCGAATGCGAAGCAGAACCGCTCTACGCCGCGCTGTCGCACGCCATCGCGACTCAAGACGACGTCCTCGCACTGCTGCTGCAGGCCCCGTATCCGCAACGCCGCCCGGTCCTGCTGTTCGCGGCCACACACGACCTCCTGCTGGCCGGTTGTGCGCATCCGCTCGCAGACTTCTATCGCACCTGCGTCGACGACGACGGCGCGCCGCGCGGCGATGTCGACGAGGCGGGCGGCCTGTTCGCGGACTTCTGCCGCGTGCAGCGCGACGCGCTGGTCGAGTCTCTGACCCAGCGGACCGTGCAAACCAACGAGATCGGCCGCAGCGCCGTGCTGCGTCTCGCGCTGGCGACCCTTCCGCCCGACCGGCCGATCGCATTGATCGACGTCGGTTGCAGCGCCGGCCTCAACCTGCTGGTCGATCGCTATCGCTACGCGTTCGGGCTGCCGGACGGCGCGGTTCGTGCCATCGGACCGGCGGGCGACGTGGTGATTCGCGCAGCGATGGTCGACGACCTGCCGTTCGGCGACCGGGCGCGCGCGATGCCGACGATCGCGCAGCGCTTCGGCCTCGACCTCGTGCCGCTGGACGTGCGCGACGATCGCGACGCGCGCTGGCTGCGCGCCTGCACCTGGCCGAGCGATGCGGAGCGTCATGCCCGGCTCGCCGGCGCGCTCGCGCTCGCGCGGCACATCACGCTCGACTTGCGGCGCGGCGACGCCGATCGACGCCTGCCTGGGATCCTGGACGCCATCGAGCCGACGGTGCGACCGGTCCTCTTCCATTCATGGGTCGTGTCCTACTTCGACCAGGAGGCCAAGCGCCGCTTCGTCGATGCGGCGCGGGCCATGGTGGTGGAGCGCGACGGCGCCTGGATCTCGGCCGAAGGTCCGGGTGTGGTGCCCGGCCTGCCGGTGCCTTCGCTCGAAGCCGATGCCGGCGCGACACGTCGCGAGGCGACGCTCTGGCACATCACGACGCGCGATGGCGACGCCGCGGCCGGTCGGGTCGTCGCCCGCAGTCATCCGCACGGGCGCTGGATCGAATGGCTGGCGACGCCGGCCGGAGCCGCCGTCAACCGTCCAGCGTAGACAGCAGCGTGCGGATCGGGGCGGGCAAGCCGACCGAGGCCAGCGCGTCGAAGGGCACCCAGCGCAGCGCATCGTCGGGCGCTTCCAGCGTCGTCACGTCCGGCGGCCCGATGCGGACACGGACGACGTCGGCATGCAGGACGAAGTGCGTGAAGCCGTGCACGAAGCCGGCCGCCGCGGCGATCGACGCGACCACGCCGTGGCGTTCGAGCGCACGCGTCAGGACCTCTCGGTCGTTGCCCGCCGCGGTCTCGGGCAACGACCACAAGCCGCCCCAGATGCCGGTCGCCGGCCGGCGTTCGAGCAGCACCGTGTCGCCGCGCGTGACCAACAGCAGCACGGCGTCCCGTCGCGGTACCGGCTTGCGCGGCTTGCGTTCCGGCAGGTTCTGTTCGCGACCGTCGCGATGCGTGAGGCAGGCGCTCTCGAACGGGCAGATCAGGCAGGCGGGATTGCGCGGCGTGCACACCGTGGCACCGAGGTCCATGAGCCCCTGCGTGTAGCGCTCGATGTCGCGATCGGGCAGCAGCGCTGTGCTCAGGGCCCACATCCGCCGCGTGTACGACGTTGCCGCGGGCGCGCCCTCGATGAGGAAGACACGAGCCAGCACGCGCTTGACGTTGCCGTCGAGGATTGCCGCCTTGCGTCCGTGCGCGAACGCCGCGATCGCGCCGGCCGTGGAGCGGCCCACGCCCGGGAGCGTCTCGAGCGCCTCGACATCGGCGGGAAAGATCCCGCCGAACGCTTCGACCACCCGGCGCGCGGCCGCGTGCAGGTTGCGCGCCCGCGAGTAGTAGCCGAGCCCGCTCCAGTGCTGCATCACGTCATCGAGCGCCGCGTCGGCCAGGGTGCGCAGATCCGGGAAGCGGTCGACGAAGCGCTGATAGTAGGGGACCACCGCGGCCACCTGCGTCTGCTGCAGCATGATCTCGGCCAGCCAAACACGATAGGCATCGCGCTGGGCGGCGGCGCCTTCGCCGAGCTGCTGCCACGGCAGTGCCTGCCGCCCGTGCGCGCGCTGCCAGGCGATCAGCGCCGGCGCGAACGACGACGCGGCGATCGCACGCGGGTCGATCGCCGCATCGTTCGATGCGCTGTTCGACGAATCGGCATCGACGTCGCTGGACTCCGATCCCGCATCCGTCAAAAGATCAGCGCTCCCTGCTCCGCGTCGATGCGCGCGTGGAGGATCATCTGCAACGAGTCGTCGAGGTCGCGCAATCCGTTCAGCAGTTCGTTCACCTCGGCCTCGTTGACCATCACCTCGTCGAGCCGTTCCTCGAGCGTCTCGCTGGTGTCCTGGATGTGCTTGATCGAGTCGAGGCGGCGACGCAGCTGGCTCTGATGCTCGCGGATCTGGCCTTCGAGCGGCGCCATCACCGCCTTCAGCCACGCCTCGACGTCGCGGTTTGCGGCCTCGAAGGTCTCGCGCACGCGGCTCGCGATCGACTCGAAGAACTTCTGCGTGAGCACCAGCTGGTCGTTCGAGAAAATGACGATCAGCCCGAAGCGGTCACGGTACACGTCCTCGACGCGGACCACCTCGTTCTGATAGCGGGACAGCGAGAACTTCATCGGCGCGGCCAGCATCATCCCGTGATCGCTGGCGAACTTGCGGTACATGCCCGACACCATGCCCGAGATCTCGTCGGTCTTGGCCTGCGAACGGGTGAGGCGCGATCGCGCGATCGAGAAGAAGCCTTCCATCACGCCGCGCAGTCCGGTGGAGAACCACGACCGCACCATGCGTTCGCGCGTCGTGCGGATCTCTTCACGCAGCGGCGCCACCCCGAGCTCCACGAACAATTCGCCCGACGCCTTGGTGAACACGGAGCGCAGCGCCTGGAACGCGATCAGGCTGCGGTCGAACGCGGACTTCTCGGCGCGTACGCGCGTGACCATGTGCATGACGACGCTGCTGTTCTTGCCGCGCAGCGTGCGCAGGTCCGTCGACTGCTTGCCGAAGCCTGCGAGGCGGGCCTGCAGCACACCCCGCGTCCCATCGATCAGCTCGCCCATCTCGCGATCGACGATGTCCTGGAAGATCTCCTGCTTGTGCGGGATCAGCTCGATCGACAGCGCCCGCTCCAGTTCGGGCAGGCGGCTCTTCTGCAGCAGGTCTTCGTCGTTGTGGACCTTGGCGGTGAGCCCCTTCTGCGCCGACACCGGAAAGATCTGCGACGGGTCGAGCTCGAGCGTCTTCGCGCAGCTCTCGACCTGCCGCTCGATCATCGCGTCGATCTCGTGACGCGGCGTGAGGTCGTCCCACATGCTGTCGATCTTGTTCAACACCACGATGCGGCCGCGGCCCCGCGCCTTCGAGATGTGCTGGCGCCAGACCTCGATGTCGGTCTTCGTCACGCCGGTGTCCGCCGCCAGGATGAACACGACGGCATGCGCGTTGGGGATGAGATTGAGCGTCAGCTCGGGTTCGGTGCCGATGGCGTTGAGGCCCGGCGTATCGAGGATGACGAGTCCCTGCGCCAGCAGCGGATGCGGGAAGTTGACGATCGCGTGCCGCCACATCGAGATCTCGACCGTGCCGTCGGCCGCGACCAGCATCTGGTGGTCGAGGTCCTCGGCATCGTGCAGGCCATAGCGCTGCGCTTCCTCGACCGGCACCCGCTTCGTCAGGCTGACCTGACGGAACGCGTCGAGCATGCCGTCACCAGAACCGGTATCGAGCGAATGCACCTGCCACTCGTCGGGCAGCGCGCGGTAGTCGGCCGTCGTCGCGTGCTTCGCGCGGGTTTCGATCGGCAGCAGGCGGATCGACGGCGGCAGCGTCTCGTCGTACATCAGCTCCGTCGGGCACATGGTGGTGCGGCCCGCCGACGAAGGCAGGATGCGCTTGCCGTAGTCGGCGAAGAAGATGGCATTGATCAGCTCGGACTTGCCGCGCGAGAACTCGGCGATGAACGCGATCGTGAGCCGGTCCTCGGAAAGCTGCGCGAGCAGCCGCGACACGCGCGCGTCGACTTCGCGGTCGATCAGCTGCGTCTTGCGCAGCCATGCCCGATAGCCTTCGATCGCCCGCGTGAGCTCGAAGCGCCAGGTACTGTATTCCTGAAATTTTTCAACGAGGCTGTGCATGATGGCGGCCGGACTTGAGCGCCCGCGCGGGTCTGCGGATGCGGTGATACCGTGTTCGAGGCCGAGCCAGCATACGGCCTGCATCGACCGGGGTATAGCGCGAACACACGTCAAAAATAAGCGCTGTCGCAACCGCAATACAGCGGCTTCCGTCCGTCGGCGTGAAGCGACCGATCGGCGACGACGCGACGTTCAGTGCTGGCAGCGCGGGCAGTAGAAGGTGGACCGCTGGCCTTGCCGGATGGTCCGGATCGGCCGGGTGCAGACCCGGCAAGGCAGCCCCGCGCGGTCGTAGACGAAGGTATCGAGCTGGAAGTAACCCGACGCACCGTCGGCCCCGACGAAATCGCGCAGCGTGCTGCCGCCCTTGTCGATGGCCGCGGCGAGCGTCTCGCGGATCGCCGTGGCCAGCACGACGTAGCGCGGCAGCGAGATCCGGCCGGCCGCGGTCTGGGGATGGATGCGCGCGCGGAACAGGCTTTCGGATGCGTAGATGTTGCCGACGCCGACCACCGCTTCGCCGGCGAGCAGGAACGGCTTGACGGCCAGCGCCCGACCGCGCGACAGGCGATGCAGCAGCGCGCCGCCACGGCCCGCATCGAACGCGTCGGAGAACGGCTCGACGCCGAGCTTGCGAAAGGGCGCGCTGTCCAGCACGGGACCGTCGTTTTCGCCATGCCACAACACGAGGCCGAAGCGGCGCGGATCGTTGAAGCGCAGGACCCGATCGCCGAGGACGAAGTCGACATGATCGTGAACGCGGACCGGCGTATCGGCCGGCATCACGCGCAAGGTCCCGGTCATGCCCAGATGGATCAGCACGCTCCCTCGGCGAGCGCCTGCGCCCGGCAGCGCGCAGTCGACCAGAATGAACTTTCCGCGACGGCGTACAGTCTCGATGAACATCCCCCCGACCGCGTCGCCGAGCCCGGCCGGTATCGTCCGGCGGAGGCTGGCCTGGCGAACGACGACGGCATCGACGCGTCGTCCGACCACGCCGGGTTCGATGCCGCGACGCGTGACTTCCACTTCGGGCAGTTCAGGCATGCGGGCCTTCGATCATGGGCGGGGTCATCGGCAGTGAGAAAGGGTGGCGATCCCGTCGAACAATACGGCCGTCGCCTGGTTTCAACGGTTGCCGGGGCAGGTCTTTCAACCTAACATCGATCAACGAATTCATCTGAAGCGGGGCGGTCGTGGATAAACGAAGCAAGGCGGCAGCGGTGCCGGGTACTGATCTGGATCGCATCGCGCAGAAGACAAGCGCGCTGCGGCCGATCGTCGCGAGTCTGTGCCTCGTCGGCGCGATGGCCTTCGCGCAGGACGCGAGGACGCAGGACGCGGCACCACCGCTGGCGTCGTCGACCGAAGGCGACGGCGTGCTGCCGGACAACGACCTGAGCGCGGCCACGCTGTTCAAGCTGATGATGTCGGAGATCGCCTCGCAGCGCGGCGCGGCCGACGCGTCGTTCGCGACCGAACTCAAGCTCGCCCGCGAGACCCGCGACCCGCGCATCGCCCGGCGCGCGACCGAGTTCGCGGTGCAGGCCCGTCAGCCCGGTTCGGCGGTCGAGGCCGCACGGCTGTGGTCCGAACTCAGCCCCCAATCGCGCGTCGCGGCGGACACCTATCTCACGCTGCTCGTCCTGTCGTCGCGCTTCGACGAGGCCGAGCCTCTGCTCGCCGCGAAGATCGAGGGAGCCCCGTCGAAATCGCAGGCGCTCGTGCAGGTCTACGGCCTGCTGTCGCAAGCCCAGAACCACGCGGTCGTCTACGCCACCATGCGCCGACTGGCCGGCCCGTATCCGTCGCTGCCCGAAGGTCACATGGTCGTCGCCCAGGCGGCGCAGGCCGCCGGCGAGAAGGCGGCCGCGGTCGAGGAAGCACGCCTCGCGGTGCGCCTGCAGCCCGATTCCGAGGCGGCCACGATCATGCTGGCCCAGTTCCAGCAGTTCGACGCGCCGAAGGACGCCGATGCAGCGCTGTCGTCGTTCATCGCGCGCAATCCGAAGTCGGTGCAGATGCGCCTGAGCTACGCGCGTTTCCTCAACGGCGAGAAGCGCTACGACGAATCCGCGGCGCAGCTCGCCCGCGTCCGCAAGGACGCCGCCAACGCGCCCGAGACCATCTACACGCTGGGGCTGCTGGCCTATCAGGCGAACAAGCCCAAGGACGCCGAGGCCTATTTCAAGCACTTCATCGACCTGCGCGCGCCGGCCAAGAAGGCCACGACCAAGGTGCCGGCCGTTGCGCCCGACGCGGATGCAGCCGACGGTCCCGCCGACCTGGTCGACGACTCGAACGGTCAGGGCCGGGGAGCCGATCGCGCCTACCTGTACCTGGCGCAGATCGCCGAGGACGGGAAGGACTATCCGCGCGCGCTCGACTGGCTCGGCAAGGTCGGTCCCGGCAACGACTTCGCCGCGGCGCGCATCCGCCGCTCGCTGATCCTCGCGCGGCAGGGCAAGCT
>JBBRRW010000055.1:0-16690 GCA_038245975.1 Burkholderiales bacterium | reverse complement strand
GCAAAAAAAACGCGTGGCCGAAGCCACGCGTTTGATGTGCTGCGGAGAAACGATCAGTGCTTCACCAGCTTGCCTTCGTCGGCACGCTGTTCGCTTGCGATGACCGGCGCGACCGGCGCCGCGACGGCAACGACTTCGTCTTCCGGCAAGGCGACGGGCTGACGTTCCAGTGCAATCTCGAACACCCGGTCGATCCACTTGACCGGGATGATCTCGAGCCGGTTCTTCACGTTCTCGGCGATCTCGTGCAGGTCCTTGACGTTGTCTTCAGGGATCAACACAGTCTTGATGCCACCGCGATGCGCCGCCAGCAGCTTCTCCTTCAGACCCCCGATCGGCAACACCTCGCCGCGCAGCGTGATCTCGCCGGTCATGGCGACATCGGCACGGATGGGGATCCGTGTCAACGCCGAAACCATCGCCAGCGTGATCGCGGCGCCCGCGGACGGACCGTCCTTCGGCGTGGCGCCTTCGGGTGCGTGGACGTGGATGTCACGCTTCTCCCACGCATCGTCCGGAATGCCGAGCCCACGCGACCGCGCTCGAACCACCGAACGTGCCGCTTCGACCGATTCCTTCATCACGTCGCCGAGCGAGCCGGTGCGTTCGATGCGTCCCTTGCCGGGCATCACGGCGACCTCGATGGTCAGCAGATCCCCGCCGACCTCGGTCCACGCGAGGCCGTTGACCTGACCGATCTGGTTCTCCTTCTCGGCCATCCCGAAGTTGTAGCGACGGACGCTGAGGAACTTGTCGAGGTTGCGCGCAGTGACCGTGACCTTGCCGTCGTGCTTCTTCAGCAGCAGCATCTTTATCACCTTGCGGCAGATCTTCGAGATCTCGCGTTCGAGCGCCCGCACGCCGGCTTCCCGCGTGTAGTAGCGAATGATGTCGCGGATCGCGCTCTCGGCCACGACCAGCTCTTCCTTCTTCACGCCGTTGTTCTTGATCTGCTTGGGCAGCAGGTAGCGCAACGCGATGTTGACCTTCTCCTCTTCGGTGTAACCCGACAGGCGAATGACTTCCATGCGGTCGAGCAGCGCCGGCGGAATGTTGAACGAGTTGGACGTGGCCACGAACATCACATCGGACAGGTCGAAGTCGACCTCGATGTAGTGGTCCTGGAACGTGTGGTTCTGTTCGGGGTCGAGCACTTCGAGCAACGCCGATGCCGGGTCCCCACGGAAATCCATGCCCATCTTGTCGACCTCGTCGAGCAGGAAGAGCGGATTGCGGACGCCGACCTTCGCCAGACTCTGCAGGATCTTGCCGGGCATCGAACCGATATAGGTCCGACGATGGCCGCGGATCTCGGCTTCGTCGCGGACGCCACCGAGTGCCATGCGGACGAACTTGCGGTTCGTGGCACGGGCGATCGATTGACCGAGCGACGTCTTGCCGACACCCGGAGGACCGACCAGGCACAGGATCGGCGCCTTGATCTTCTCGACGCGCTGCTGGACCGCGAGATATTCGAGGATGCGTTCCTTGACCTTGTCGAGCCCGAAGTGATCCTCGTCGAGAATCTGTTCGGCGCGCTTGAGGTCGTTGGTGACCTTGCTCTTCTTCTTCCACGGCAGGCCGACCAGCGTGTCGAGATAATTGCGCACGACGGTCGCCTCGGCCGACATCGGCGACATGAGCTTGAGCTTCTTCAGCTCGGCATCGGCCTTGGTCTTGGCTTCCTTCGGCAGGCGCGCGGCCTTGAGCTTCTTCTCGAGCTCCTCGATCTCGGCACCGTCCTCGCCTTCGCCGAGTTCCTTCTGGATCGCCTTGACCTGCTCGTTCAGGTAGTACTCGCGCTGGCTCTTCTCCATCTGGCGCTTGACGCGGCCACGGATGCGCTTCTCGACTTGCAGGATGTCGAGTTCGGTTTCGAGCTGCGTGAGCAGATGCTCCAGGCGCTCGGAGACCTTGAACATCTCGAGCACGGCCTGCTTCTGCTCGAGCTTGAGCGGCAGGTGCGCGGCGATGGTGTCGGCGAGGCGACCCGAGTCGTCGATGCCCGACAGCGAGGTGAGGATCTCGGGCGGGATCTTCTTGTTGAGCTTCACGTACTGGTCGAACTGCTGGACGATCGCGCGACGCATCGCCTCGAGTTCGGCGTTGGCCTCCTCGTCCGGTGCAACGGGCGTGAGATCGCACACGAAATGGGTGTCGAGCTCTTCGATCTTGTGGATGCGGGCGCGCTGCGCACCTTCGACGAGGACCTTCACGGTCCCGTCGGGCAGCTTCAGCATCTGCAGGATGTTGGAGACGCAGCCGATCTCGTAGATGTCCTCGGGCGACGGCTCATCCTTGGAAGCGGTCTTCTGGGCGACGAGCATGATGCTCTTGCCCGCTTCCATCGCCGTTTCGAGGGCCTTGATCGACTTCGGGCGACCCACGAACAGCGGGATCACCATGTGGGGGAAAATGACGACGTCGCGAAGAGGCAGCAGCGGAAGCTGGATGCGCTCGTCCGACAATGTTGTGCTCAAGGCCATGTTGTTCCTTTCGATACGAACTCGCCGTAAATGATGACAAGCCTGCCGGTTGCAAGGGCACGCCGAACTGCGTTGTCCGCGGCGTGCTTCGTATTGTTGGACGACCGGAAGCTGCAAACAAAAAGCCGCTCACGCCACAAGCATGAACGGCTTTTCGATTGAAGCCGACTCGATCGGTGTCGCTAGACGGCACCGCTCGGTTGGCGGTGCGCTTCCTCGGGGATCACGCCGTCCTGTGCAATCAACGTCGGCGTTTCCGGATCAAACTTTACCGCGTCCCACAACGACGGATTCGTCGAACAGAGCCAAAACTCAGCTCAGGCCGGCGACTTTCGGCTGGTCGCCGTAGATCAGCAGCGGCTTCACGCCACCGTTGATCTGGTTCTCGTCGAGCACGACGCGCACGACGCCCTTGGAACTGGGCAGCTCGAACATGACGTCGAGCAGCGCGTGCTCCAGCATCGACCGCAGTCCACGGGCGCCGGTCTTGCGCTTCAGAGCCTTCTTCGCAATCGCCAGCAGCGCGGCGGGACGAATCTCGAGTTCGACCCCTTCCATCGCCAGCAGCTTCTGGTATTGCTTGACCAGCGCGTTCTTCGGCTCGACGAGGATCTGGATCAGCGCCTCCTCGTTCAGCTCGTTGAGAGTGGCGACCACCGGCAGCCGTCCGACCAGTTCCGGAATCAACCCGAACTTGATCAGGTCCTCGGGCTCGACCTCGCGCAACACGTCGCCCACGGCCCGATCGGACTGGCTCTTGACCTCGGCGCCAAAGCCGATGCCGCTGCGTTCGGACCGGTTGCGAATGACTTTCTCCAGCCCGTCGAACGCGCCGCCGCAGATGAACAGGATGTTGGTCGTGTCGATCTGGACGAAATCCTGGTTCGGGTGCTTGCGACCGCCCTGCGGCGGCACCGACGCCAGCGTGCCTTCGACGAGCTTCAGCAGTGCCTGCTGGACGCCCTCGCCGCTGACGTCGCGCGTGATCGACGGGTTGTCCGACTTGCGCGAGATCTTGTCGATCTCGTCGATGTAGACGATGCCCTTCTGCGCCTTCTCGACTTCGTAGTTGCAGTTCTGCAACAGCTTCTGGATGATGTTCTCGACGTCCTCGCCAACATAGCCGGCCTCGGTCAGCGTCGTGGCATCGGCGATCACGAACGGGACGTTCAGCAGGCGCGCCAGCGTCTGCGCGAGCAGCGTCTTGCCGGAGCCGGTCGGGCCGACCAGCAGGATGTTGCTCTTCGCCAGTTCCACATCGTCCTTTTTGGACATGTGCTTGAGGCGCTTGTAATGGTTGTAGACCGCCACGGCCAGGATGCGCTTGGCCGTTTCCTGCCCGATCACGTACTGGTCGAGGATGTCACCGATTTCCTGAGGCGTCGGCAGGTCGGAGCGGGTGATCGTTCCGGACGGATCGGCCTGGGCCGCCTCGTCACGGATGATGTCGTTGCACAGGTCGATACACTCGTCGCAGATGAACACCGACGGCCCTGCGATGAGCTTCTTGACCTCGTGCTGGCTCTTGCCACAGAACGAGCAATACAGAAGCTTCTCGCCGCTCGAACCCTTTTTTTCCGACATGCTGCCTGTGCCCCGCGACCAGTTGGACTACCCGTCGAACTCAATTCAACTATACCGTGCTTTTCGAAGCCTGCCGAACCGCCGGGGCATCACCTCGAAAGGAGGTGCGTCGGACGCAACAGCCCGGTGCCGCAAGCGCGTCAGGTCTCGGTGACGCGAGTCGACAGCACTTCGTCGATCAGCCCGTATTCCTTGGCCTGCTCGGGTGACATGAAGGTGTCGCGATCGGTATCGCGGCCGATGCGCTCGATCGGCTGGCCGGTGCGTTCCGAATAGATCTGGTTGAGCCGCTCGCGCAGATACAGGATTTCCTTGGCCTGGATCTCGATATCGGTCGCCTGGCCCTGCGATCCGCCGGACGGTTGGTGGATCATGATCCGCGAATTGGGCAGCGAGAAGCGCTTGCCCTTCGCGCCCGCCATCAGCAGAAACGAACCCATGCTCGCGGCCATGCCGGTGCACAGCGTCGAAACGTCGGGCTTGATGAACTGCATCGTGTCGAAGATCGCCAGACCCGCGTAGATCGAGCCGCCGGGCGAATTGATGTACAGCGAGATGTCCTTGTCGGGATTCTCGGATTCCAGGAACAACAGCTGCGCGACGACGAGGTTCGCGGTCTGGTCGTTCACCGGCCCGACCAGGAAGATGATGCGTTCCTTCAACAGCCTCGAGTAGATGTCGTACGCGCGCTCACCGCGTCCCGACTGCTCGATGACGATGGGGACCATCCCGAGACCGGTCGGCTCCGTCGCGCTGAATGCATGGGGGCTGCTCATGAATCGCTGTCCTTGCTGGATAGATTGAGGATGATTGGAGCCGACGATGCCGCGGCGAGTCAGGCGTTGCCCATCAGTTCGTCGAACGGTACATCGAGATCGCTGACCTTCGCCTTGCGGAGAACGAAATTGACGACGTTTTCCTCGAGCACAAGAGCTTCAATCTCGCCGAGACGCGAACGGTCGGCGAAATACCAGCGCACGACTTCGGCCGGCTTCTCGTAGCTCTGCGCGAGGTCTTCGACGTGCGCCTTCAGCTGCTCGGGCTTGGGCTGCAGGTCCTCGGTCTTGACGAGTTCGGCGAGCACCAGACCCAGACGCACACGACGCTCGGCTTGTGGGGCGAACAGATCGGGCGTCAGCGGCATGCTGTCGGCGCTCATGCCGCGGCGACGCATTTCCTCGCCGGCGTTCTCGATCAGTCGTTGCGTCTCCGCATCGATCAGCGCTTTCGGCACGTCCATCTCGGACGACGCGAGCAGCGTATTCATCACGCTGTCCTTGGTGCGCGTCTGAAGGCGCTTGCGCACCTCGCGTTCGAGATTGCTGCGAACGTCGACGCGCATGCGGTCCAGGTTGCCGTCGGCCACACCGAGCGAACGCGCGAATTCCTCGTCGACGGCGGGGATGTGGGCCCACTCGACGTCCTTGACGGTCAGCTTGAATTCGGCGGCCTTGCCGGCGACGGCAGCGCCGTGATAGTCGTCGGGGAACTTGAGCTCGAAGGTCTTGGAATCGCCCGTCGACAGTCCGGTCGCCGCCGCTTCGAATTCGGGAAGCATGCGTCTCTCGCCGAGCACGAACGCGAAGTCGTCGCCGGCGCCGCCTTCGAAAGGCTGGCCGTCGATCGTGCCGACGAAGTCGACGGTCACGCGGTCACCCGGCTGCGCGGTCGCCGGCGTGTCGGATGGCGCGGCATGGCCGTGGTCGTGGCCGTGACCGGCCTTCGAGTGGAAGTGGCCGCGCTGCTGGCGAAGGATCTCGATCGTCTTGTCGACCGCGGCGTCGTCCACCGCGGTCTTCGCGCGACTGATCTCGGCGTTCTCGAGCGGCGCGATCTTGACCTCGGGATAGACCTCGAAGGTGGCGTCGAACGAGACGGCCGCGTCGCCCTCGCCGTGCTGGCTCGCCGTGATGTTGGGCGAACCGGCCACGCGCAGCTGGTTTTCCTCGACGGCCTTGCTGAAGGCGCCACCGATCTTCTCGTTCAGGACTTCGTTGTGCACCTGGTAGCCGTACTGCTGCGACACGATCTTCATCGGCACCTTGCCGGGCCGGAAGCCGGCCATGCGCACCGTGCGCGACAGGCGCTTCAGGCGCGTGTCGACTTCCTTCTCGATCTCGTCGACCGGGACGGAGATGTGCAGACGGCGTTCCAGCTTTCCGAGGTTTTCTACTTGCATGTGGATTCCGTGTTCAAAGTGATGGGCCTTCGCCGAGTTCAACGGTGCGTGCAGGATCGCGTCGCCGCGACCCCGTGCCCGGACCGCAATCGCGCCGCGGAACGACCGCGCGCGAAAGCGACGCACGCGCGTCGCTGACGACCATTGCGGGGACTGGTGCGAGGGAGGGGACTCGAACCCCTACACCATTGCTGGCGTCAGGACCTAAACCTGGTGCGTCTACCAATTTCGCCACCCTCGCGGTGACGCCGCCGCGGCATCGTGGAGACGGATACTGCGTCCACTGTCTGAGCCGGACCTGACGCGACTCGGCGGCGGATTATACGTGATGGATGCACGGGCATCCCCAGGCCCGTGCAGGCTGCGGGAATGGACTTCGACGCGCCGGTACGCGGCGTGCGGGATCGCTCCTATACTGCCGCGCTTTCGCCGCACCCGTCTGCCCTCCCACCCATGCCGGTCGATCACTACGAGAATTTTCCCGTCGCGTCGCTGATGCTGCCGAAGCCCCTGCGTCGGCCGGTCGAGGCGATCTATCGGTTCGCGCGCCAGGCCGACGATCTCGCGGACGAAGGCGACGCTACGCCGGCCGAACGCATCGCGGCACTTGCGGCATTCGACGCGCAGCTGCTGCGCATCGCCGCCGGGCACCGTCCGGTGGCAGACCCGTCGGGCGCCATGTTCGAAGCGCTCGAGCGCGAGATCCGCGCGCACGCCCTGCCGATCGGACTGTTCCGCGATCTGCTCTCCGCGTTCTCACAGGACTGCGTGGTCGCCCGCTACGACGATGACGCCCGCTTGCTGGACTACTGCCGACGCTCGGCCAATCCCGTCGGCCGGCTCCTGCTGGTGCTCTACGACGCCGATACCGAAGTCCATCGCGTCTGGTCGGACCGCATCTGCACCGCGTTGCAGTGGATCAACTTCTGGCAGGACGTCGCGGTCGATCGCCTGAAGGACCGGATCTACCTGCCGCTCGCGGAGCTCGAACGGTTCGGCGTGAGCGAGGCCGCGCTGATGGCCGATCCGTCGTCCGTCGTCGGCAGCGACGCCTGGAAGCGACTGATGCGCCATACCGTGGATCGAACCCGCGCGATGATGCTCGAAGGCGCGCCGCTGGCGCTCGCGCTGCGCGGCCGCATCGGCCTCGAACTGCGGATGATCGTCCAGGGCGGATTGCGCATCCTCGAAAGGATCGAGCACGGCGACTACGACGTCGTACACCATCGGCCCATGCTGGGTCGCCGCGACGGCGTACTGATCGCCTTTCGGGCCCTGACGATGCGGCGGTCCCGTTCCACCGGCGCGAGCGCGCCCCTACAATCGACCGATGACGCCTGAAGCCTATTGCCGGGAGAAGGCAGCGAAGAGCGGATCAAGCTTCTACTACGCCTTCCTGTTCCTGCCGCCCCCGAGACGCGCGGCCATCACCGCGCTCTACGCGTTCTGCCGCGAAGTCGACGACGTGGTCGACGAGAGCACCGATCCCTCGCTGGCCGCACGCACGCTCGGGTGGTGGCGCGAAGAAATCGATCGCCTGTACGCAGGCGCGCCGACACATCCCGTGACGCTGGCCCTCGCGCCGCACATCGAGCCCTATTCAATCACCCGGAACCGGCTGCTCGAGATCATCGCGGGCATGGAGATGGATCTGCATCAGACCCGCTACCTCGACTTCGCGGGGCTCGCACACTACTGCCATCACGTGGCCGGCGTCGTCGGCCTGCTGTCATCGAACATCTTCGGCGCCGTCGACCCGGGATCCGAGGCCTATGCGGAAAAGATGGGCCTGGCGGTACAGCTGATCAACATCATCCGCGACGTCGGCGAGGACGCGCGGATCGGTCGCATCTATCTGCCGGTCGACGAGCTCAAGCGTTTCAACGTGCCGGCCGCCGACCTCCTCGACGGACGCAGCAGCCCCGCGTTCATCGAACTGATGCGCTTCCAGGCGGCACGTGCGCGTACCGTCTACGACGAAGCCTTGGCATTGCTGCCGCCGGTCGACCGCCGCGTCCAGCGAACGGGGCTGATCATGGGCGCGATCTATCGGGTGCTGCTCGACGAGATCGAACGCGCCGACTTCGCGGTGCTCCACCAGCGCATCGCGCTGACGCCGGTGCGCAAGCTGTGGATCGCGTGGCGCACGTGGATCGGCACACGGACCTGATTCGATGCCGGATTCATTCACCAGTGCCGTGCCTCGCAAGGTCGCGGTCATCGGCGGCGGCTGGGCCGGGCTCGCGGCCGCCGTCCGGCTGTCTGAGAGCGGACTGGCGTGCACGCTCTTCGAAGCATCGAAGACGCTCGGCGGACGCGCGCGGCACGTGCCATGGAAGACCGCCGACGGCCGCGAGATCGCACTCGACAACGGCCAGCACATCCTGATCGGCGCATACCGGCACACGCTGGCGCTGCTGCGCACGCTGGGCACCGACCCGGACCGCGATTTCGAACGCACGCCGCTTCATCTGGTGGGCGCCCAGGGATTGCGACTGAAGGCCTCGATGCACGCGGCGCCCTGGCATCTCGTGTCGATGATCCTGACCGCCAAGGGACTCGGTATCGACGAGCGCTGGAGCATCGCGGCGTTCATGCTGCGCGCCCGCAAGATCGGCTGGACGCTCGCCGCAGACTGCACGGTCGCGGCGCTGTTCGAGGCATGGCATCAGCCGATCCTGCTGATCCACAAGGTCTGGGAGCCGCTCTGCATCGCCGCGCTGAATACGCCGGTCGGGACGGCTTCGGCGCAGGTGTTCCTGAACGTGCTGCGCGACAGTCTGGGCGGTGCCGCGCGCGACGCCGACCTGCTGCTGCCGCGGGTCGATCTGGGCAGCCTCCTGCCGAAGGCTGCCGACGCTTATCTTCGCGGCGGATCGGGCTGTGCGTCCGAAGTGCGCATCGCCACGCGCATCCAGAATCTCCGGGTCGACGACGACGGCGTGACGATCGCGAGCGGCACTGCGACGGACATCGACGCGCCGCAGCGTTTCGCTGCCGCCGTGATCGCGACGCCGCCCGGCGAAGCGGCCCGCCTCGTTGCGCCGATGGCGTTGCGGGACGCGCGCTATCGGACGTTGATCGACACGTGCGACGGCCTGCACTTCCAGCCCATCGTCACGGTCTACCTGCTCTATCGCGAACGCCCCCGCTGGCCGGCGCGGATGCTGGCCCTCGAGTCCGCGCCGCACGTCGACCACTTCGGCCAGTGGGCCTTCGATCGCTCGGACCGACTCGACGGCGCGCCGCGGGCGCACGATCCAGCGGGGGGGATGGGCCTCGTCGCGGTGGTCATCAGCGCCGAAGGCGCGCATCGCGAACTCGACAATGCAGACCTCGTGGCCGCGGTCGCCAGGCAGCTATCGACGCAATGCGGCATGCCGAGCCAGCCGGTCGAGTCGCGCATCATCGTGGAGAAGCGCGCGACCTTCGCCTGCACGCCGTCGCTGCGGCGCCCCGATGTCGACACGGCGCACGAACGGCTGGTCCTGGCCGGCGACTACGTCAGTGAAGCCGATCCGCGGACCCACTATCCGGCAACCCTCGAAGCAGCCGTGATCAGCGGCATGCGCGCCGCCGATCGACTGATCGCCCGCCTGCGCGTCGCCTGACGGCGTCAGCTGCCCCGCAGCGCGTCCAGCGCTTCGTCGATCCGCGACACCGCGATGATCTCCATCCCTTCGATCTTTGATCCCCGTCCCTTCGGCGCGTTGGCGCTCGGCACGAGCGCCGTGCCGAAACCCAGCTTGGCCGCTTCGCGCAGGCGTTCCTGGCCGCGTGGCGCAGGCCGGATCTCGCCGGCGAGCCCGACTTCGCCGAAGACCACCATGCCGCGCGGCATCGGCTTGCCGCGCAACGACGACTGGATCGCGCACAGCACCGCGAGATCGGCGGCCGGTTCGACGATCTTCACGCCGCCGACCGCGTTGACGAACACGTCCTGGTCGTAGCAGGCGATGCCCGCATGGCGATGCAGGACCGCGAGCAGCAGCGCGAGCCGGTTCTGTTCGAGGCCGACCGACAGGCGGCGCGGGTTGGGGTTGTGCGCGTTGTCGACGAGCGCCTGGATCTCGACCAGCAGCGGCCGCGTCCCTTCCTGCGTCACCAGCACGCAGGAGCCGGGCACCGTGCCACCCTTGCCGTCCGGTCCGTGCTGCGACAGGAACAGCGCGGACGGGTTGGCCACGCCCTTCAGTCCGCGCTCGGTCATGGCGAAGACACCGAGTTCGTTGATCGCGCCGAAGCGATTCTTGATCGCGCGGACCAGTCGATAGCTCGAGTGCGTGTCGCCTTCGAAATACAGCACCGTGTCGACGATGTGCTCGAGGACGCGGGGTCCGGCCAGCGTGCCCTCCTTCGTGACGTGGCCGACCAGGATGATCGTCGTGCCCAGCTGCTTCGCGATGCGCGTGAGCTGCGCCGCGCACTCGCGCACCTGCGCGACCGAACCGGGCGCCGACGTCAGCGCCTCCGAGTACAGCGTCTGGATCGAGTCGATCACCGCCACGTCGGGACGTTCGGCCGTGATGGCTGCCTGGATCTTCTCGAGGTTGATCTCGGCCAGCAGTCGCAGCGCGCCGCCCCAGGCGCTCTCCTCACCGGAGAGTCGTCGGGCACGCAATGCGATCTGCGCGCCCGATTCCTCGCCGCTGACGTACAGCGTCTTCTTCGTCGTCGACAGGCTGGCCAGCGCCTGCAGCAGCAGCGTCGACTTACCGATGCCGGGATCCCCGCCGATCAAGACGACGGCGCCCGCGACCAGTCCGCCGCCGAGCACGCGGTCGAACTCCTCGATGCCGCTCGAGAAGCGCGGCACCTCGGCCGCGCCGATGTCGGACAACGCGCGCACCGGCGTCGATGCCGCGAGCGCCGCAAAGCGATGCGTGCCGGTCGGCACGTCGGCCACGCCTTCGATCAACGTGTTCCAGGCCTGGCAGTGCGGGCACTGGCCCTGCCATTTGGCGGTCTGGCCACCGCATTCGGTGCAGACGTAGAGATTTTTCGGCTTCGCCATATCGGATCGGTTGGGACGCGGGGTCGCCACGCCATTGGAATGCGTTCGGTCGGGCGCGCGCTGCGCCGATGGGCGTCGACTGTCAGTCGACCATGATCACCGGCACGCGGGGCGCCATCGCGCACAGCAGCTCGTAGCCGACCGTGCCGGCCGACTGCGCGACCTCGTCGACCGGGATGCGCTCGCCCCACAGCTCGACCGGACTGCCGACCGTGGCATGCGGTACCGGCGTGAGGTCGACGGTCAGCATGTCCATCGAGACCCGGCCGACGACGCGTGTGCGGATGCCGTCGACCGCGATCGGTGTGCCATTGGGCGCGACGCGCGGATAGCCGTCTGCATACCCGCAGGCCACGACCCCGACACGCATCTCGCGTTCGGCCGAATAGCGGTGTCCGTAGCCGATCGCCTGTCCGGGCTGCAGGTGCTGCACGGCGATCAGGCTGCTCTCGAGGCGCATCGCGGGCCGCAGCCCGAACTCCGCCGCGGTGCGGGTCGCGAACGGCGAAGCACCGTAGATCATGATCCCGGGACGCACCCAGTCGCGATGGGTCTGCGGATGCGCCAGGATCGCCGCCGAGTTGGCCAGCGAACGCGGCCCCTCGATACCGGCCACGCCGCGTTCGAAGGCCGCCAGCTGATCGGCCACCCCTTCCGGCCGATCGGCGTTGGCGAAATGCGTCGTCAGCGTGATGACACCGACCTTCGCGGTCGCTCGCAGCCGCTCGTGCGCTTCGCGAAAACGCTGCGGCACGAAGCCGAGGCGGTTCATGCCGGAGTTCATCTTCAGATAGACCGGCACGGGCGCCGCGATGCGTGCCGCCTCGATCATCGTGATCTGCTCGGGGTCGTGGACGGTCACCGTCACGCCGAGCCGGACGGCGACATCGAGATCGGCGGCATCGAAGCAGCCCTCGAGCAACAGGATCGGTCGGCGCCAGCCGAGATCGCGCAGCCGTTGCGCGGCCTCGGTCTCGAGGATCGCGATGCCGTCGGCCGCCGCCAGTGCGGGGCTGTCGCCGCCGACCGCGCGGACCAGTCCGTGCCCGTAGGCGTCGGCCTTGAGCACGGCCCACACGCGCGATCGCGGTGCGGTCTTGCGGACGACATCGATGTTGTGGGCGATCGCGTGGCGCGAGATCAGCGCCTTGATGGGTCTGGGCACGAAAGGGGCGGTCTTGATCACTGCATCGATGCAGGATTACACATCGTCATCGGGAAGTCGGCCCCCATGCATCAGGCTGGCGGACCGGGCGGGTGCGGCACCATCGATCGGCATGATAAATCGAAGGGATCGAAGGCCGCGTCGGCGACTTGCATGAGGCTCGCGGGACCACGCGTTCGGGGAGAGTAGGGACCACGATTCATGTTATAACCCTCGCCGCCAAGGGGACAACATGATCCCCGTCGCGGCGCACCTCGGCCACAGGTGTATCCATGCCGCCACGCGCAGGGACGGAACGCGGACTGTGGAACAGGCTGCACGATCCAAGCGATGCATGCGGATCGCGGCACCGCCACATGCGAACCGATCAATCTGGAGACGGGCCTTACGGATGAAGCGTGGCTTCTACACCATCATGGCGGCGCAGTTCTTTTCGTCGCTCGCAGACAATGCGCTGCTCATCGCCGCGATCTCACTGCTGATCCAGATTTCCGCGCCGGAGTGGATGACTCCGTTGCTCAAGCTGTTCTTCGGTCTGTCGTACGTGCTGCTCGCCGCCTTCGTTGGCGCGTTCGCCGATGCCTTGCCCAAAGGGCGCGTGATGTTCATCACGAACAGCATCAAGATCGTCGGCTGCCTGACGATGCTGTTCGGGGCACATCCCCTGTTCGCTTACGCGATCGTCGGTCTCGGTGCCGCGGCCTACTCGCCGGCCAAATACGGCATCCTCACCGAGCTGCTGCCGGCCGAAGACCTCGTCAAGGCCAATGGCTGGATCGAAGGCCTGACGGTGGGTTCAGTCATCATGGGCACGTTGCTCGGCGGCCAGCTCGTCGGGCGGAAGCTGTCGACGATGATGCTGTCGATCGACTTACCGTTCATCGACACGGGCATCGACACGGCCCCGCAGGCGGCCATCGTCGTCATCGCATGCGTCTATGCGGTGGCCGCGCTGGTCAACCTGCGCATCCCCGACACCGGCGTGCGCTACGCCCACCAAGAGCGCAACCCCGCGCGCCTGATCATCGACTTCGCGCAGTGCTTCGCGACGCTGTGGCGCGACAAGCTCGGACAGATCTCGCTGGCGGTGACCACGCTGTTCTGGGGTGCCGGCGCGACCCTGCAGTTCATCGTCCTGCGCTGGGCCGGCTCCGCGCTGGGTCTCGACCTGACGCAGGGCGCAACGCTGCAGGCTGTCGTCGCGATCGGCATCGCGGCGGGCGCCGTGCTGGCCGCGCGAATCCCGTTGAAGCGCGCGTTGTCCGTGCTGCCTTACGGCGTTGCGATGGGCCTGCTCGTGATGTCGCTCGCGTTCTTCCACCGCGACACCGTTCCGCCCTATGTCCTCGAAGGCTTCGGCATGCAGGTGCCGCTCTATCTCGTAGTCGCGAGTCTGCTGCTGACGTTGATCGGCGGACTGGCCGGCTTCTTCGTCGTGCCGATGAACGCGCTGCTTCAATACCGCGGCCACGTGCTGATGAGCGCGGGCCACTCGATCGCCGTGCAGAACTTCAACGAGAACCTGTCGATACTCGCGATGCTGTGCGTCTACGCGGTGCTGGTCCGCTACGACCTGTCGGTCCCGAAGATCATCATCCTGTTCGGCCTGTTCGTCGTCGGGTCGATGCTGCTGGTGATGCGTCGACATCGCATGAACCTGCGACGGGCCGACCCGCTCACGCTGATCCGCGAGGGTCGGCACTGACGGGCGAAGTCCTTGAACGCCGCGTGATTCAGCGGCCCGCTTCCGCAACGAGGCCTTCGTAGATCTCGCGCGCGAAGCACAGATCGGCCCAGGCCTTCGCCTTCTCGCCCAGCGATCTCAGCAGGTAGGCGGGGTGGTACGTGGCCACCACCGGGATCTCCCGGCCTGCGACCGAGACGCTGAGCCGCTTGCCGCGCCGGCTGCTCATCGTGCCGTCGGTGCCGAGCAATGCCGAGCTCGCGACCTTGCCGACTACCAGGATCATCCGCGGCGCGAGCAACTCGATCTGACGTTCGAGAAAGGGCCGGCAGGTTGCGACCTCCACAAGCGACGGGTCGCGGTTACCGGGCGGTCGGCACTTCAGCACGTTCGCGATGAAGACGTTGCGTTCGCGCGAATGGCCCACCGAGGCCAGCATGGCGTCCAGCAGCTTGCCGGCGGGTCCGACGAAAGGTTCGCCCTGCGCATCCTCGTCGGCACCGGGGGCTTCTCCGAGGATCAGCCATTCGGGGCGCTCCGCGCCGACGCCGAAGACCGTTTGCGTGCGCGACGCGGACAGGCCGCATGCGACGCATCCGGCCACCGCTTCCTGCAAGGGCTGCCAGGCCAGCGTTGCGATGCGCTGCGAGCGGCCGGTCGACGGATCGATGGCGGCCTGTTCGCGCGGCGGCCCGGCGCGCTCGACACGATCCGATCGCCGGATCCACAGCGGGCCGAGGCCCATCGCCTCCACCAACCGGCTTCTGCGGGCCTGCAGCGCGTCCGTCACAGTTGAAGCCGCATGACGATCGCGTCTTCCCTCGCCTGCTGGTCCTGGTCGCTCGCAGGGTAGTAGCGGCGCCGCAGTCCATGCTCGCGAAAACCGAAACGGCGATAGACCGCAAGCGCGCGAAGGTTCGACGGCCGGACTTCGAGGATCACCGACGACGCGTTGGACTCGACCGCGACCGCCGTCGCCTTCCGCAGCAGATAGAGCCCATAGCCACGACCCTGCGACGACGACGCGATGCTCAGGTTCAGGAGATGCGCTTCGTCGACGGCCGCCATCAGTACGAAATAGCCGATGAGCGGATCCGCTCGCGATGCGGCCCCATCGAACGGTGCCGAAGGAATGCCGGGGCGCATCGTCCACGCGCAGTAGCCAGCCATCAACGAGTCGGCGAAATTGCCTTCGGTCCAGGGGGCCGTGTAGATCGACTTCTCGATGGTGGCGACCGCCGCGATATCCGACAACTGCATGGGCGCCAGGCGCGGCGGTGCGCCCGCGCGAGCGGCAGGTTGCGGAGCGGATGGCGAAATCGGTTGCGCGCTCATGGTCTGCCTGCGCTCAATCGACGGCAGCCGGCAGCCGCGCCGAAGCGAGCGCTTCGCGCTCCGCGGTGGTTCGCGCGACGTCGTTGCGGACATAGACCGGGGCCGCCGATTCGGGCGGGACGAGCCGGCCCTCGCGCACGGCGATCGCGCCCAGTTCGGCGACATCGACCGCATCGGCCATCGCCCCGGGCACGACGTGCGCCACCAGGCCTTCGAGAAGCGCAGCGTGGATCGCCCACCCGTTTCCGCAGCCGACATCGAACGGTCGCTCACCGCCGATCGACGCGAGCGCGTCGCGCAGTGCGGCCGGGTGCGCCAGCGCGGGGCCGACTTCGGTGCGCTGTCCTTCACCGGTCACGCGGACCAGCGCCCAATAGACCTCGCCCATGCGGGCGTCCTGGACGACGAGGATCGAGCTTGGCACCGCGACCGTCCCGCGCCGCGCCGCGTGCGCGATGGCCTCCAGCGTTCCTATTGGTGCGACCCGGAGCGACGCGCCGAATGCGAGACCCTGGGCGACCGCGCAAGCGACCCGCAGCCCGGTGAACGAGCCCGGACCCGCCGAGAAGGCCAGCGCATCGCAGCGACCGAGCGGCAGTCCGGCTTCGCCGAGCACGTCGTCGACCATCGCCAGCAGGCGTTCCGAATGAGCGTTGCCGACTTCCGCGCGTCGCACGAAGCAGTCCGTCCCACGCAGCAGCGCGGCCGAACACCAGGAACTGGAGGTATCGATCCCGAGGACGACGGGTGACATGACGGCCGTGGAGACTGAGGAGACTGGAAAATGGCGGCGCGACGAACGCAACATCGATCGGCGTGTGTCATGACAACGGCGAAGCGTCGCCCGAACAGACCGATTTCAGGCCATCAGTTTAAAGGATGGCCCGGGGACGTCGACATGGACCATGTCGACAACCGCCGAACATCCGCGTGCGGATTCCGGCGGCAGCACCGACTGCGTTGCGACTCTGCAACAAATTTGGACATCGCGGCCCGACGGAGCGCCGAATTCGACGGTGTGCCGGCAGTCGGCGAATCCACCGGACTGTGATACTGCTATAAACCAATAAGGCGTACTTGGCGCCTCGTGGTGAAATCCGTCGTTGTTTCAGGACGTCCGAACGGTCCAGCCTCAGTAGTCGACGACCGTCGAACCGCCGCCGACATGGGCGAGATCCGCATCCACGACGAACACGTATTGCGGCTGTTCTTGGGTCGAGGCGATTTCGGCGCTGTGCAGTTC
>JBBRRW010000054.1:0-16734 GCA_038245975.1 Burkholderiales bacterium | reverse complement strand
CTTCACCGGTGGGTCGACCGGGCTCGGCCTGCTTTCCGACCGGCTGAAGTCGGCCTTTCCCGAGGCCGAGGCGGTGTTCGGCGACCGCTTCTCGAGCGTCGCGAGCGGACTCGGCGTCGCGGCGGTCGCGCGCTTCGGCGGCCCGGCCCAGCGCTTGAGAGCGCACGGCTGAAAAGTTCGATTGCCCGCCGGTGGCGCGGCGACCGCGGTTCAGGGCTATCCACGATTGATCGACGCCGCTTGCGGCTGCAATATGCGCGGTTGCGGCTGAGGGGCAGGTGGAACGGAACCTGCTATTCACGTCGTCAGAACGAATTTCGACGCCCGGCGCCGCCACCCGGCGACCCGTCCGCAGTGCACCACACAAAGCCATCGCGTTCACTAGCAAGTCACATCCGCGCACGATGCTGCCGGGTTCGCGCATTCACACTCTTTCAAGATTCCATGATCAACACGATCCGTTTTCTGCTGGGCGCATTGCTGGCGGTGGTGGCCCACGGCGCCTTCGCTTCCGCCAACGGGGTCGTCATCAGCCAGGTCTACGGCGGTGGCGGCAACAGCGGTGCGAGCTACACGAACGACTTCATCGAGCTGTTCAACGCCGGCAGCGATCCCGTCAGCCTGAGCGGATGGTCGGTCCAGTACGCGTCGGCCACCGGCTCGAGCTGGGCGGTGACCTCGCTCGCGGCGGTCGCGCTGCTGCCCGGTCAGTACTACCTGATCCAGGAATCGACCGGCGCCGCGGGCACCACGCCGCTGCCGGCGCCCGACGCGACCGGTTCGATCGCGATGAGCGCGACCGCCGGCAAGATCGCGTTGCTGACGACGACCACTGCGCTGAGCAGTGCGACGCCGTCCGACTCGCGCATCGTCGACCTCGTCGGATTCGGCAGCACCGCCGGTTTCTTCGAAGGGACGGGCCCCACCCCCGGGCCGGCGAACGCGACCGCCGTGCTGCGCGCCGTCAACGGCTGCACGGACACCAACAACAACGCGACGGACTTCTCGGTCGGCCCTCCGACCCCGCGCAACCGCCTGGTCACGCCGGTCCCGTGCGGCACGGTGGTGAACGCGCCCATCATCTCGACCTGTGCGTCGTTCGCCGTGGCCGCCGGCACCGGCGGCATGGCGACGGTCACCGCGACCGATGCCGACGGCATCGTCAATCAGGTGAGCCTGACCACCGCACCGTTCGGCATCACACTGGGCACGCTGGTCCCGGCGACGACCGCGGGCGGAACCGCGAGCGTGCCGATCGTGGTCAGCGCGTCGCTGCCTGCGGGCACCTATCCGACGTCCCTGACCTGGCTGAACAACCAGTCGCAGTCGGCGATCTGCACGCCGACCGTCACCGTGACGAGCAGTACGCTGACGCCGATCTACACGATCCAGGGCGCCGGCAGCACCAGTCCCGTCGTCGGCCAGTCGGTCACGACCCGCGGCGTCGTCACCCGGGTCACGAACAACGGCTTCTATCTGCAGGACCCGACCGGCGACGGCAACGACGCGACGTCCGACGCCATCTTCGTGTTCACGAGCACGGTACCGACGGTCGCTGCGGGCAACCTGGTGCAGGTATCCGCCACGGTGACCGAGTTCAACACGGGCGCCGCGAGCAACGCCGACACGGCCGGCCACACGATCACCGAGCTGTCGAGCGTCGGCGGCATCGTGGTCCTGGGTACCGGCTTCTCGATCACGCCGCTCAACATCGCCTTCCCGGCGGCAACGCGCGAGGACCTCGAACGCTACGAACACATGCTGGTGACGATCACGGGCCCGCTGACCGTCGCGCAGAACTTCTTCGTCGGCCAGTACGGCCAGCTGACGCTGGCGGCGCAAGGGCAGGTCGAGAGCCCGACCAATCGTTATCGTCCGGGTGCGGGCGCGCAGGCGCTCCTGGTCTCCAACAAGAACCGCAGCTTCGTCCTGGAAGACGGCAGCACGCTGCAGTATCCGAACCCGACGCCGTTCCTCGGCAGCGCCAGCACGACGCGGGCCAGCGACACGGTGACGTCGGTCACCGGCGTGCTCGACTACGGCCTGGCCACCAACAGCAATGCCGATCCGGGCAGCTGGCGGATCGTCCCGACGGTCGCACCCGTGTTCACGCGGACCAACCCGCGCACGGCCGTGCCCGACGACGTGGGCGGCACGATCAAGGTCGGTGCGGCGAACGTGCTGAACTTCTTCACGACCTTCACCAACGGCCAGACGGCCGCGGGCGGGACCGGGCAGGGCTGCACGGTGGGCGGCAGAACGTCGGCGGGCAACTGCCGCGGCGCGGACAACATCACCGAGTTCAATCGGCAGCGCGTGAAGATCGTGGCGGAACTGTCGGCCATCAATGCGGACGTGTTCGGCATCATGGAGATGCAGAACAACGGCAGCGTCGGCGTGCAGAACCTCGTCGATGGCCTGAACGCAGCGCTCGGCGCGGGCACCTACGCCGCCATTCCCGACCCGTTGCAGGGCACCGGCACCGATGCGATCAAGGTCGTGATGATCTACAAGCCGGCGCGGCTCGCGCGCGTCGGCGACTCGGTCAGCGATCCGCATCCCATCCACAACCGTCCGCCGCTGGCACAGACTTTCGCGGCGCCCGGTGGCCAGCAGTTCACGCTGGTCGTCAATCATCTGAAGTCGAAGACCTGCGGCGGTGCGACCGGCCTGGATACGGACCAGGGCGACCTGCAGAGCTGCTTCAACGCGACCCGGGTGCTGCAGGCCCGCCAGACCCGCGCATTCGTGGCATCGCTGTCGCGGACCGGCAAGCCGCTGACCGCCCTGCTGGTCGGCGACTTCAATTCGCTGGCGCAGGAGGATCCGATCGTCGAGATGACCTCCAACGGCTACGTCGACGAGATCGGCCGCTTCAATACCTTCGGCTATTCATACGGATTCGACGGCGCGTCGGGACGCCTCGATCACGCGCTGACGACGCCGGGCCTGTCGGTCCGGGTCACCCGCGCGTCCGAGTGGCACATCAATGCCGACGAGCCGCAGATCCTCGACTACAACCTCGAGAACAAGCAGCCCGCTTGCGCGACCTGCTCGCCGGACTACTACGCGCCGACGCCGTACCGTGCCTCGGACCACGACCCGGTGGTGATCGGCCTGTCGTTCGATGCGCCCCCCACCACGGGACCGACGCGGCCCGTGCCCCCGGTGATCACCGACGGCGCGCGTTCCACGACGCCGGCCGGCACGGACGCCGCGAAGGCGTCGACCAACCGGGCGCGCTGACACGCCGGGCCCGACGCGTCAAGCCCGGCCCGGCTTCACGCGGACCAGGACGCGGTGCGATCAGGGTCGATGCCGTAACGGTCGATCGCGGCGGCACACGTCGCACGATCCACCCGTCCCTGTGCAGCGAGCGCGGTCAACGCCGCCAACACGATCTGATGGCGATCGACCTCGAAGAAGGTGCGTAGGCGCGCGCGCGTGTCGCTGCGGCCGAATCCGTCCGTGCCGAGCGACGTGAACGGTGCCGACAGATATTCGGCGATCAACTGCGGCCAGGCGCGGACATAGTCGCTGGCTGCCACGACCGGTGCGCCACCCGACAGGCAGCGGTGCAGGTGGCTGACCCGGGGCTTCGCGTGCGGATGCAGACGATTCCAGCGTTCCGACGCGCGGGCGTCCCTGGACAGTTCGGCGAAGCTCGTGGCACTCCACACTTCGGCCTCGACCTGCCAGTCCTCGGCCAGCAGGCGGGCCGCCTCGATCGCTTCCCGCAGGATGGTGCCGGATCCGACCAGGCGCACCGCGGCCGGCTGTGCCGCCGGCGACGACCAGCGATAGAGTCCCCGGACGATGTCGCCTTCGGAGCCCGCGGGCAGCGATGGCTGCGCGTAGTTCTCGTTCATCAGCGTCACGTAGAAGAAGACGTCCTGCCGCTCTTCGAGCATCGCGCGCATGCCGTGGTCGAGGATCACCGCGAATTCGTACGCGAAGCACGGATCGTAGGCACGGCAGTTGGGCACCATCGCCGCCTGCACGAGGCTGCTGCCGTCCTGGTGCTGCAGCCCTTCGCCGCCCAGCGTCGTGCGACCCGCGGTCGCGCCGAGCAGGAAGCCGCGCGCGCGCTGGTCGGCCGCCGCCCAGATCAGGTCGCCGACGCGCTGGAAGCCGAACATCGAGTAGTAGATGTAGAACGGCAGCATCGGCAGGTTGTGCACCGAATAGCTGGTCGCGGCCGCGGTCCAGCTGCTGATGGCACCGGCCTCGCTGATGCCCTCTTCCAGAATCTGCCCGTCGGTCGCCTCGCGATAGCTCAGCACCGAGCCGATGTCCTCGGGTTCGTAGTGCTGGCCGACGCTGGAATAGATGCCGATCTGCTTGAACAGGTTGGCCATCCCGAAGGTGCGCGCCTCGTCGGCCACGATCGGCACGATGCGCGGTCCGAGCGTGCTGTCCTTCAGCAGGTTGGTCAGCATGCGCACGAAGGCCATCGTCGTGCTCATCTCCTTGCCGTCGGCATGCAACGCGAACGCCGCATAGCGGTCGGGCGGCGGCACCGGTACGCGCGCGACGGCAGTGCCGCGCCGGGGCATAGAGCCGCCGAGCGCCTCGCGACGCGCGCGCAAGTACTGCATCTCGGCGCTGTCCTCGGACGGCCGGAAGAACGCGAGCGACGCGGCCTGCTCGTCGCTGAGCGGCAGGCTGAAGCGATCGCGGAACGCGATCAGGTCGTCGCGCTCGAGCTTCTTCTGCTGGTGCGTCGTCATGCGGCCCTGGCCGGCGCGACCCATCCCGTAGCCCTTCTTGGTCTGCGCGAGGATCACGGTCGGCTGGCCGGTGTCGCGACTCGCCTCGAGGTAGGCGGCATGGATCTTCACGAGGTCGTGTCCGCCGCGCGTCAGGCGGTCGACCTGCGCGTCGGTCAGCGCGCGCGCCAGTTCGGCGAGCGCCGGGTCCTGGCCGAAGAAGTGTTCGCGGTTGTAGCTGCCGTCCTTCGCGGCGAAGGTCTGGAACTGGCCGTCCACGGTCTTCGCGAAGGCCTTGGCCAGCGCGCCGCTGCTGTCGCGCGCCAGCAGGTCGTCCCAGTCCGATCCCCACACCAGCTTGATCACGCGCCACCCGGCGCCGGCGAACAGGGCCTCGAGCTCGTCGATGATGCGGCCGTTGCCGCGCACCGGTCCGTCGAGGCGCTGCAGGTTGCAGTTCACGACCCAGATCAGGTTGTTCAGGTTCTCGCGCGCCGCGAGCGTGAGCGCGCTCATGCTTTCGGGCTCGTCCATCTCGCCGTCGCCGAACACGCCCCACACCTTGCGCGCGCGGGTATCGAGCAGTCGACGATGCTGCAGGTAGCGCATGAAGCGCGCCTGGTAGATCGAGCTGATCGGACCGAGGCCCATCGAGCCGGTCGGGAATTGCCAGAAGTCGGGCATCAGCCACGGATGCGGATAGCTGCTCAGGCCCCGCGCGCCGCTCGCGGCCGCGCCGAGCTCCTGGCGATAGTGGGCCAAGTCGTCGGCGCTCAGTCGCCCTTCGAGGAAGGCGCGCGCGTAGACGCCCGGTGCCGAATGCGGCTGGTAGAACACGAGGTCGCCGCGTCCTTCGGCCTGGCCCGCATGGAAGAAATGATTGAAGCCGACCTCGAACAGGTCGGCCGCGCTGGTGTAGCTGGCGATATGGCCGCCGAGTTCGCCGTAGGCCTGGTTCGCCCGCACGACCATGGCCAGCGCGTTCCACCGCATGATCGACGCGAGCCGCTCCTCGATCGCCAGGTCGCCGGGAAAGGCCGGCTGCTGTTCGAGCGGAATGGTGTTGAGGTACGGGGTGCCGCGGACCGGTTGCCAGCCGACCGCCGGGTCGCGCGCGACGACCGCGAGGAGATCCATCAACTCCCGCACGCGGCGCGGACCCGACGCGCGCAGCACGGAAGCCAGCGCGGCCTGCCATTCGGCGGTCTCGATCGGATCGCTGTCGTTGCCGGGCAGCGGCTCGAAATGCTGGTGGATCTTCGGATCGCTCATGGGGTCTGGTTCGGGAAATCGGGGGGAGCCCGTCAATCTACAGGCTGCGCGTCGCCCGGGATGGAGTCGCGGCATCGCGCCGGGTTCCGCGCCGCTCTGCCGATCGGAGGCGTCGTGCCGAACGCGCCGGCGATCGCGGGTCCTTATCCGCCATTGGATTGCCGCGTGATTCAAATGGCGAAGCCGGTACCGCCGATTCCGGAGCGCGCGTCCCATGCGAATCGATCCATCGGCTCAATTCCACCCACTTTAAAGAATTCGTACCCCTAATCGACGAGTCCCTCATTCCACTTTCATTCACTGGAATCGACCGTATTTCGCAATGCCGATTTCGATGTCCGACGGCGCCGATTTCTCCGCAAAGCCGAATGCGGACCGACCACCGAGCGGTCACCCGCGCCTCCCCCGCAGCGAACGGCGATGGCTGGGCGGCACGACGACATCGCAGCAGGGCGCTCATCGGGAAGCCGCGGCCGTCGGGCCTGAGAACGCCCGGAGCGGCCATCGCCCTGTCGGACTTTCTTACGGTAATCCGTCAGACGCGTACCTCACACCGTGTAAGCCTTTGTGACCAAACGCTTTCGCGCAATGGCTCGTTTATTGCTTCGACGCACCATCAGGGTTGCAACGGTCGACGACGAAACGCTTGGACATTCGCTGCGGCGATGACGATGTCGCCGCAGACGTCATGACGATTCGTTGTTGGGTCATTTCGAGGGGTTGCATCGGAATGGATTGTTCTCCCGCGAACCATTGCCTCCGTGAAACAGTAAGGTCGTTCCGGCAATCGACACTCTCACGATTCCGCGCGCGCGGCGCGAGACATCGGCCCGGAGCGGTCGCAGTGCAATTGATTGATCGGGTTCCGTAACGTACGCCCGCTGATAGCGGGTCTTGGAGGCGTTGAATGAATAAGCGATTTACACGTTCGGCAGGCGCGGCGGCATTCGCACTGCTCCTCAGCACCGGTGCCTGGGCACAACAGGACATGTCGTTCGACGTCGTCGCTCAGATGCGATCGATTTCGGCGACGAAGGCCGGTTTCACGGCCGCGCAGAAGAAGATGGACTCGACCCTGGCGTTCGGCATCCTGGCCGCCACCCACGACGCACGCGTCGCGGCCTACAGCAACGCGGTCAATCCGTTGAGCATCACCGATGTGAACGGCGCGCCTGCGCCAGCCGGCACCGACGGATCGTCCGGCTTCACGCAGGTCGAAATCTACGGCAACGTCGACAGCATCGCCAGCATGGTCGCCGCTGCGAACGGTACGGTCGTCTACAAGTCGACCAACTGGGGCGTGGTCACCGCCAACCTGCCGATCGCTTCGATCAACGCGATCGCTTCGAGCGCCGACGTCACCCGACTTCGCGCGCCGTCGTTCGCGCGCACCAACGTCGGTGCCGTGACCTCGCAAGGCTATGTCACGCACGAAGCCAACAAGGTCGTCACCAATCTCGGCATCAACGGCACGGGCGTCAAGGTTGGCGTCCTGTCCGACAGCGCATCGGCGGCCCGCATCGCAGCCCTGAAGGCGAGTGGCGACCTGAAGGCCTCGGCGACGGCGTTGCCCGGCCAGGATGGCGGTGCCGGCTCGGACGAAGGCACCGCCATGATGGAGATCATCCAGGACCTGGCACCCGGCGCGGACCTGATCTTCGCCACCGCGTTCACCAGCGAAGCCAGCTTCGCCGACAACATCCTCGCGCTGGCAGCAGCCGGCTGCAAGGTCATCGTCGACGACGTCAGCTACTTCGACGAAGGCGTGTTCCAGGATGGACCGGTCGCACGCGCCGTCAACACGGTGACTGCAGCCGGCGTCGTCTATCTCTCGTCGGCGGGCAACGCCGGCAGCCTGACCAAGGGCACGAGCGGCACGTGGGAAGGCGACTTCAAGGACGGCGGCCCGGTCTCGGGGGCCATCAGCCTCTCTGGGGAAACCGGCAGCGTCCATGACTTCAGTCCGACGGCGACGGCGCAGAACTTCGACTCGCTGCTGGTCGCGACGACCTACGTGCAGATGAAGTGGTCCGATCCGCTGGCGGCCAGCACCAACGACTATGACCTCTTCGTCCTGAACGCCGCGGGCACCTCGATTCTCGGCTTCAGCGCCGGCGGACAGACCGGCACGCAGGACCCGTACGAGATCGCCTATACCGCCTCGGGTGCGGCCTTCCCGGCCAACTCGCGCGTCGTCGTCGTGTTGTCCAGCGGCGCGCCCCGTGCGTTGCACGTCGATACGCTCGGCGGTCGACTGTCGATCGCGACCAGCGGTGCGACCTACGGCCACAACGGCGGTGCGAATACCGTTTCGATGGCAGCCACCTACTGGAACAGCGCGAGGACCGGTACCCGGCCGTTCACCGGCGCACCCAACACGAACGAGGTCTTCAGCTCGGACGGCCCGCGCAAGATCTTCTTCACACCGGCCGGCACGCCGATCACGGCGGGCAACTTCCTGTTCGCGACCAGCGGCGGCACCACGTTGCAGAAGCCCGACTTCGCGGCGGCCGACGGCGTCAGCACCAAGACGCCCGGCTTCCTGCCGTTCTTCGGCACGTCCGCTTCCGCACCGCACGCTGCCGCGATCGCTGCCCTGATTCGTCAGGCACGTCCGGACTACACGGTCGCGCAGGTCAAGGCCGCGATGCAGGCCACGGCGCTCGATTCGATGGGCGCGGGCGCCGATCGTGATTCGGGTTACGGCATCGCGATGGCCTATGCGGCCGTTCAGTACGCGATCGCGCATTAAATCAAAAAGTATCGGGCGAGCCCGACTCCTCGGGCTCGCCCACCCGTTTTCGAAAACAGGAGAAAGACCATGAAGTTGACCCGCGTGCTAACGCAAATAGCACTCCTCGCCGCAGCGCTCGCCAGCGGTTCCGCCAGCGCGCTCGTCCTGCTGGATACGTCGAGCGCGGTGACCGCCGCGAACGACCAACCGCAACAGGGACGTCTGTCGCGCAACGGCCTTCAGCAGGACTGGGCAGGGGGCGAGCCCTTCCCCGGCGTCTTCAACCCGACCGTCCAGTATTTCTACACCACGTTCGCGATCAATGTCGGTAACGCGCCCTTCATCCAGATCGAATTCGATTCGACCTCGAGGAACACTTTCGTGTCGGCCTACCAGGGCTTCTATGCGCCGAACTCGTCGCCGACCGGCAACCGGGGCTTTGACAACCGCTGGCTGGGCGATGCGGGCACGTCGGGCAACTTCTTCGGCACCGATCCGTTGTTCTTCAACGTCGTCGCGATTCCGAACCAATTCCTGATTGTCGTCGTCAACACCACGGCCGCGGGTAGCGTGGGCCTGGGTGATCCGTTCCGTCTGATCGTCGAAGGCTATGCCGACCGCGATTTCAACGACCCGGTCGCGTTCCGCATCCCGGAGCCGTCGACACTGTTGCTGCTGGCCCCGCTGGCCCTGCTCGCAGGTCTGACGACGCGCCGGCGTCGTGCGTCGATCCAGGCACGCGCCTGATCGAACGCGATCGTCTGACCGAGGAGAGCTTGTCCAGACCGCGCCACGGCTCAGCAAGTAACAATGCAGCGACGAGGGCCGATTTCGATCGGCCCTCGTCGTTTCCGAAAGCGACGCGACCGGCTGGCTTGCGGCTATGCGGGGCCGGGCTTCTTCGCCAGGAACGCGCACTCTTCGGCCGTCGAGGGCCTGTCGAGCGCGTCGTTGCGATACGGGAAGCGCCCGAAGCGCGTGTACGTGTCGTGGTGCGCGCGCGCGGACCTGAGTGACCGCGGATCGTCGAGCCGGCCGAACATCGCCAGCGAGCGCTGCTGCAGGGCCCCGTCCTCGGCATGCATCAGCGGCATATACAGGAACTGGCGTTCGGGTTGCCGCAACGACGTATCGAGTCCGCGATCGATCGCGTCGACGGTCAACGCGACCGCGAGCGCGTCGGTCGCACAGGCCCTGGCCGAACCGCGGAAGAGATGGCGCGGAAACTGATCGAACACGAGGACGGCCGCCAGATGGCCGCGGGCGTCGAGCGTCGACGGAACGGGTGGATCCGCCGACAGCGTGTCGAGCAGCGGGCCGAAGCGCTCGCGGCACAGGCCGTCGATCGCCGGGGATGCGCTCCACCAGTCCACCGGCCGCAACGTATCGAACCAGAAGCCGATGACCTCGTCGACCCAGGTCATTCGCCGTCCAGTGCGATGCCGACGCGGTCGAGCAGGTCGCCGAGCACGCGGCGTTCGGATGCGCTCAACACCGCGAAGGTCGCGTCGTTGCGCTGCGCGATCAGCTTCATCGTCTTCGCGTGCAGCGACTTCCCGCTGCGCGTCAGCACCAGCACCACGCCCCGGCCGTCGCTGTCGCTGACCGTCTTGGCGACCAGTCCGCGATCGACCAGCGACTGCGCCGAGCGGCTCGCGTGCCCCTTGTCCTGATTCGCCGAGCGGGCCAGGTCCTTCAGCGACAGCGGCTCGAACGCGCCGATCGCAGCGAGGCAGCGAGCCTCGCCGAGATTGAGCCCGCCCCCGGCCAGATAGGCGGCGCCGGTCTCGCGATCGCTGAGGCGGGCCACGCGATGAAGCCGATACGTGAGGAAGCGATCGAGACGCGGGGGAGCGGTCATGGGCGTACCGTGGACGAGGTTGCGGGTGGTCGACGGCGCGCCGTCGCAGGCATTCTGCGCCGCAGTTAGTTGACTTTGCAACCATCGCAGGATATCGTTGCTTCTGCAACCATATTTCGCGAAAACAGAGTCGCATGATTCCGTCCAAAACAGCTTCCGCGCATCGTCCCGTCGTGATCGCGGGCGGTGGTCCCGTCGGCATGACGCTCGCCGCACTGCTGTCGCATCAGGGTATCCGCTCGATCGTCCTGGAGGCGGACCCCGGCTACTGCACCGGCAGCCGCGCCATCTGCATCTCGCGCCGCTCGATGGAGATCCTCGGTTGGGTCGGGGCCGACCGCCGGCTGAAGGAGGTCGGGCTGCCGTGGACCGACGGCCGCAGTTTCTTTCGCGATACCGAGGTCCTTCGTTTCCGCATGCCCAGCGAGCCCGGCGAACGTTTCGCGCCGATGATCAACGTCCCCCAGTACGAAGTGGAGGAAGCGGCACATCGGGCGGCCGTCGACGGATACGCCGAGGTGCGCTGGGGCACGCGGGTCGTCGACGTTCGCCGCACCGCCGACGACGTGCAGATCGACACCACCGATGCCGACGGTAACAACGCCACGCTCCGCGCCGACTGGCTGGTGGCCTGCGACGGCGGGCGCAGCACCGTGCGCGAGCGACTCGGGCTCGCGCTCCAGGGAATACAGTACGACGGCCGCTATGTGATCGTCGATATCGAGCAGGAGACCCGACGCGCCGTCGAACGTCTCGCGTGGTTCGATCCGCCGTCGAACCCCGGGTCGACGATTCTCATGCACCGGCAGCCCGGCAACGTCTGGCGCATCGACTACCAGATCCGCGACGACGAGGATCCGGTCGAAGCGGTCCGGCCGGAGAACGTGCTGCCGCGAGTCCAGAGCCATCTCGCGATGATCGGCGAGACGGCGCCGTGGAAGCCGCTGTGGATCTCGATCTACAACGCCAAGTGCCTGACGCTCGACGACTATCGCCACGGTCGCGTGCTGTTTGCCGGTGACGCCGCGCATCTGGTGCCGATCTTCGGCGTGCGCGGGCTGAACTCCGGTCTCGACGACGCGGGCAACCTCGCGTGGAAGCTGGCGGCGGTCGTCAAGTCGCAGGCGTCGCCGCATCTGCTGGACAGCTACACGGTCGAGCGCCTGCACGCCGCGCGGGAGAACATGGCCTACGGCGCGAAAAGCACCGAGTTCATGGCGCCGCCGCACTTCGGCTTTCGCCTGATGCGCGAGGCGACGCTGCGTCTCGCGCTCGAGAACGTCGCCGTCCGGTCGTTGATCAATCCGCGACAGAGCAGCCCCGTCGCCTATCCGCCAGCGCGGCTCGCTGGATCGGCAGGCACGGTCCCGCATCCTTCGGTCGGCAAGCCCGCGCCCGATGCGCGCGTCACGGTCGACGGCGGCACGCGCCACGTGAGCGAGTGGTTCGGCAACGGCTTCGTCGTGCTGCTGTTCGGCGAGCGGCCGATGCCCGACGCCCGCCGGCTGATCGATCGCGTGCATCCCGCGGCCGTCGCCGTGTGCCGGGTGACCCGCGACACATCGGCATGGCTGCAGTACGACGCGAGCGAAGGCGACACGGTGCTGGTGCGGCCCGACGGGTACGTGGCGGCGCGCTGGACGTGCTTCGATCCTGATGCAATCGCCGCTGCGATCGACGGGCTGCTGGCCGCAGAACAACCGGAGGCCGCCGATGCATACCGATGAACTCGACGTGGTCTACGGGCTGCTCGGCAACGCGCTCGGCCGGATCGGCGAGCGGGACGCGGCCCTCTTCCTCGCCACGCTGGTCCTCGACCTCGTGACACAACAGCCCGACGGGACCGCCGTCACGCAGGCCATCGAACGCGCGGAGCGGCTGACACGGATTTAGGACAGTGCGCGGCTGCGACGGCGCCCCTCTGGGCTTAGGCTCGCGTCCATCCCGAACCCACCGAAAGTGCCGACATGAACGCGATCGACCCGGCAGGCACCCAACCCCTCGAAGTGACCGACTGGATCCGCGGCAGCGCGGCACCGGTCCGCGAGGGCGTGTATGAACGTCGCATGTCCGACGGTCCGTTCAGCTGTTGGAACGGCCACCGCTGGAACGAGGATGCCGCGACGCCCGCGCTGGCCGCCGGCAAGGACGTGCCCAGTCGCGACCAGAACGCGTCGTGGCGCGGCCTCGTCGCACCATCGGACCTGCCGTGCGCCACGTGCAAGGGCCATACGGTCGTCGACCGCGGCTACGACGAAGAAACCGAACGCGATCTGATCGCAGAGTGTCCGGACTGCTGATCAGGCGGATGACCGCGCGCGGGTCGTTCCGCACGAAGCGAGCGACCCTGTCCGCTACGCATCACTTTCGGGCAGGGTCGTAGCCCAGCCTCTTCATCGCCGCCGTCAGGGTCTGACGCGTCTTCGAATACGCGGCCCAGGGATCGGCCTTCTCGAACGACAGGTAGTCGCGCGCCGTCGCCACGGTCCATTGCGCCCCGGACTGCAACGACGTCAGCCGGTCCCACGACACCGGGATCGACACGCCGAGGCCGGGTCGTGCGCGGGCCGAGAAGGCCACTGCGGTCGTCGCGCCGTGCCCGTTGCGCAGGTAGTCGACGAAGATCTTGCCCACCCGGTTGGACGGCCCCGACTTCGCGACGAAGCGATCGGGGATGGTCTTCGCGAGGTGCTGCACGACCGCTTGCGAGAAACCCTTCACGGTGTCCCAGTCAGCGCGCGGCGTCAGCGGGACGACCACGTGCAGGCCCTTGCCGCCGCTGGTCTTGACGAAGGAGACGAGCCCCAGTTCGTCGAGCAGCGCGCGCGTCAGCTGCGCCGCCTCCTGCACGGCGGTCCAGTCGACGCCTTCGCCGGGGTCGAGATCGAAGACCATGCGGTCCGGCTTGTCGATCGTCCGCGACAGCGCGTTCCAGGTATGGAACTCGATCGTGTTGAACTGCGCCGCCGACAGCAGCGCGTCCTTCGTGTCGATCTGGAGCAGTGCCGCATGGTCAGCCCACAGCCCCGCGTCCAGCACGGTCACGCCGGCGATCTTCGCTTCCATGTGCTTCTGGAAGAACAGCTCGCCGTCGACGCCCGACGGGCCGCGGACCAGCGAGACCGGACGACCCTGCAGATGCGGGAGGATCAGGTCGGCCACACTGTCGTAGTAGCGCACGAGATCGAGCTTCGTCGTGCCGGTCGACGCGTCGATCACGCGCTCGGGACTGCTGATCCGGATGCCCGACACGAGGCCGTTGACCTCCGCACTTTTCGCCGCAACGGTCTTCTTCACGACCACCCCTTTCCTGGCGGCGGCCGCGCGTCGCGTCGCCGCGGGCACTTCGACCGACTCCTCGCGGACGATGGCCTGCGCCGGCTTGTCGGTCCGCAGGCCCTGGAACGACGCGTGGCGCAGATGACCATCGGGGGTCCATTCCGCGAACGAGACTTCGGCGACCAGTTCGGGCGCGACCCAGTGCTCGGTGCCCGGCACGCGCTTCGTCCAGCGACTCTGCTTCGTCGACCCGGACTCGAACGGCGAGTGGTCGATCTCGATCTTCTGCAGCTTCTGCTTCAGTTCCCGCGCCGTGGCCAGGCTCCATCCGGTCCCCATCGCGCCGACATAGCGCAGCTTCCGGTCCTCGTAGACGCCGAGGAACAGGTTGCCGATCTCGGTCGACGCGTTGCTGCGATCGGTGTAGCCGCCGATGACGAACTCCTGCCTGAGCGCGCACTTGAGCTTGAGCCAGGTCGTGCTGCGGGCCGCCGTGTAGGCCGCGTCGCGTCGCTTGACGATGACGCCTTCGAGCTTCATCGCGCAGGCGGCCTTCAACACCTCAGCCGGACTCGAAGGGAAGTCGTCGCTGAAGCGGATGCGCTCGCCGGGTTTCCGTTCCACGACGGCTTTCAGCACCGCGCGTCGTTCGGCCAGCGGGACGGCGCGCAGGTCGTAGCCGCCCAGAAACGGCGCGTCGAACAGGAAGTACGTGATCGATTCGCTGTGTGCATGATCGATCGCGTTCTGCAGCGCGTTGAAGTCCTGGCCGCCGCCCTCCTTCAGCACGACCATCTCGCCGTCGAGCCAGCCTTCGTCGAGGCCCAGCGCCTCGACCGCCTTCGCGAGCGACGCGAGCTTGTCGGTCCAGTCGTTGCCGTTGCGCGTGAACAGACGCGCCCTGCCCTTCGACAGGCGTGCCAGCACGCGATAGCCGTCGAACTTCGCCTCGACCGACCATGCGTCGCCGGTCGGCGGCGTCTTCGTCAGCGTCGCGAGCTGCGGCGCCAGCGTTTCGGGGAGCGCGGCCTTCTTCGCACCGGACGGGATCGCGGTCGTGGCGGCCGGCTGCGCCTTGCGCGGCGACTTCTTGGGCAGCGGCTCCGCGACCACAGCATCGGCCTGCGCAACCGGTTCCCGCGTTTCGGCAAGGCCCAGCGGCTTATCGATGACGCTGTCCGGCAATGCGGTGACGACGTCGTATTCGGCGCTGCCGCGAGCACGCTCGTCGCGCTTCTTGAAGAGGAGCCACGCCTCCTGCCGGTCGCCGGGCTTCGCGATCCGGACCAGCTCCCAGAACCCGGCCAGCTTCTCGCCGTGCAGTTCGAAGACGAGCTTGCCCTGCGCCATGCCGTCGCGCGCGTCGCCGACCGGCGTCCAGGTCCCGCGATCCCACACGATGACCGCGCCCGCGCCGTACTGCTTTTCGGGGATGCGGCCTTCGAACCCGCCATACGACACCGGATGGTCCTCGACATGGATCGCCATGCGCTTGACCTGCGGATCGTAGCTGGGTCCCTTCGGCACCGCCCAGCTCAGCAGCACGCCGTCGAGTTCGAGGCGGAAGTCGTAGTGGAGGTGCGAGGCCCAGTGCTTCTGGATCACGTACGACAACTGCCGGCCCTGCCTTGCGGCCTCGCCGGCGGGCTCGGGCGTCTTCGCGAAGTCGCGCTTCGCGTTGTAGCGGGCCAGCGGCGGCGCCGCACGCATGACAGGGGCGGTCAGGCAGCGTGTTTGCGAGCGGCCTTCTTCGCGACTCTCTTGGCCGGCGCGTCGTCCTCGACAGCCGTGGGTCGCGCTCCCTTGCGACTGCCGAGACTCTGCTTCAGCAAGGCGGTCAGGTCGATGACGTTGCTGCCGGACCGCTGCTCGGCCTCTTCGAGCGGCTCGACCTTCTCGGTCTTCCCCGCGTCGACGCGCTGGCGGATCAGCGCGCGCACCGCGTCGGCGAAGTGGTCGGTGTAGCCGTTCGCGTCCCAATGCACCGTCATATCGCCGATCAGCTGCTCGGCCATCTTCAGTTCGGCGTCCTTGAGGTTCGCCGCCTTGCGACCTTCTGCCGGCAGATTGAGATCGCCCATGTCGCGGATCTCGTTGGACCAGCGCAGCGTGTTGAGGACCAGCCCTGCGCCCGACGGCACGAGCGCCGCGAGGTGTTCCCTGGTGTGCATCACGACCCGTGCGATGCCGATCACGCCCGCCGCCATCATCGCCTCGCGCAACAGCGCGTAGACCTTCTCGCCCTTGTTCATCGGCTCGAGGAAGTACGGCTTCTCGAGGTAGACGAAAGGGATCTCGGGCGCATGTACGAAACCCTCGATCTCGATGGTCTGCGTCGTCTTCGGGTAAGCGGCCTTGATCTCGTCGTCGCTGAGGATCACGTAGTCGCCGTCGTCCTGCTTCACGCCCTTGACGATGTTCTCGCGCTCGATCTCCTTGCCGGTGCGCTTGTTGATGCGCTTGTAGCCGACCGGGTCCATCGAGCGCTTGTCGAGCCAGTCGAAGTCGATGCCGCTCTCCGACGACGCCGGGTACAGGGCAACGGGAACATGAACCAGTCCGAAGCTGATCGCTCCCTTCCAGATGATGCGTGGCATCGGGTGCCTCCTTGGCGGACTTCGAGTGGGTGCTGCTATCGGCGACCGACGCTCGAATCAACGATGCGGACGCGTCGCGCAGTCTCTTCCGCCGCAAGGATTCGCGCAGTAGGAATCATGGCCGACGTCGTATAGGAGCACGACGATAGGGGCCGTTGCCGGACGCCAGCGAAGAGCACCGCCCCTGGTGTGCGCCGCCGGTTTGCTGCGGCGATTCCAATGCGGGAGGATCGCAATGATTCGACCGCCCATGCTCCGCACCACGAATCGCCAATCGCACCT
>JBBRRW010000053.1:0-16912 GCA_038245975.1 Burkholderiales bacterium | reverse complement strand
GGCGGCAAGACCCGCATCATCGACTTCGCGCTGAGCAACGCGCTCAACTCGGGCATCCGGCGCATCGGCGTCGCCACGCAGTACAAGGCGCACAGCCTGATCCGCCACCTCACGCGCGGCTGGAGCTTCCTGCGCGCCGAACGCAACGAGAGCTTCGACATCCTGCCGGCCAGCCAGCGGGTGTCGGAGGAACTCTGGTATCGCGGCACGGCCGACGCGGTGTTCCAGAACATCGACATCGTCGAGAGTTACGCGCCGAAGTACATCATCGTGCTGGCCGGCGACCACATCTACAAGATGGACTACGAGCTGATGCTGCAACAGCATTGCGAGACGAATGCCGACGTCACCATCGGCTGCCTCGAAGTCCCGCGCGAGGACGCGTCGGGCTTCGGCGTGATGCATGTCGACGAGGACGACGTGGTCCAGGCGTTCTTCGAGAAGCCCGCCGATCCGCCGCCGATCCCGGGCAGCCCCGACATGTCGCTGGCGTCGATGGGTATCTACGTGTTCGAGACCAACTACCTGTTCGACCTGCTCGAGCGCGATGCCGCGAACCCGGCCTCCAGCAACGACTTCGGCAAGGACCTGATCCCCCTGATCGTGGCCGAAGGCAAGGCCGTCGCGCACCGCTTCAACCTGTCGTGCGTGCGCTCGACCCACGAGGCCGAGTCGTACTGGCGCGACGTCGGCACGGTGGACGCGTACTGGGAATCGAACATCGACCTGACCGCCATCACGCCCGCGCTGGACCTCTACGACACCGAGTGGCCGATCTGGACCTACAGCGAGCTGACCGCGCCCGCGAAGTTCGTCCACGACGAGCCCGACCGTCGCGGCGTCGCGATCTCGTCGCTGGTGTCGGGCGGCTGCATCGTGTCGGGAACGGAACTGCGACGATCGTTGCTGTTCACCGGGGTGCGCACCAACTCGTATTCGTACATCGACGAGGCGGTGATCCTGCCCTACGTGCAGGTCGGACGGCACGCGCGCCTGCGCAAGGTGGTGATCGACCGCAGCGTCGTGATCCCCGACGGTCTCGTGGTCGGCGAGGACCCGGAACACGATGCGGCCCGCTTCCGGCGCACCGACAAGGGCGTCTGCCTGATCACGCAGCCGATGATCGACCGGCTTTCCCGCTGAGCCCGCGATGCGATCGCGTAACGGGGCGTTGGAGCGGCCCATGAAGATCCTGTCGGTGGCCTCGGAGATGTATCCGCTCGTCAAGACCGGCGGGCTGGCGGACGTCGTCGGCGCGCTGCCGGCCGCGCTGACGGCGCTCGGGAGCGAGGTCCGTACCCTGTTGCCGGGCTATCCGGCGGTGACGGCGGCGTTGCAGGACGCGCGCGAGCTGGGCCGCTGGCCCGACTGGTTCGGCGGTCCGGCGCGCCTGCTCGCGGCGCGTCACGGCGCCGTCGACCTGCTGGTGCTCGATGCGCCGCATCTCTATGCGCGCGCCGGCAATCCGTATCTCGATGCAACGGGTCGCGACTGGCCCGACAACGCCGAACGCTTCGCCGCGCTGTCGCATGCGGCCGCCCGCATCGGCTGGGGCGACGTCGATGCCTTCGTGCCCGACCTGGTCCACGTCCACGACTGGCAGACGGCCCTCGTCCCCGCGTATCTGCGCTATCTCGGTCATGGCCGGCGCAGGCCGGCCACGGTGCTGACGATCCACAACCTCGCCTTCCAGGGCCAGTTCGATGCCGCCGTGCTGAGCCGTATCGGCTTCCCCGCCGCGGCCTTCACGTCCGACGGGCTCGAATACTTCGGCGACGTCTGTTACCTGAAGGCCGGCATCCTGATGGCCGACGCCATCACGACCGTCAGCCCGACCTATGCGCGCGAGATCCGCACGCCCGCCGGCGGCATGGGGATGGACGCGCTGCTGCGCTGGCGCGGCGCGGCGGTCAGCGGAATCGTCAACGGCATCGACACCGCGGTCTGGGATCCGGCGACCGACCCCCTGCTCGCGCAGACCTACGACGCGACCCGCCTCGCCGATCGGCAGGTCAACCGGCGCGCCGTCGAGGACCGCTTCGGGTTGCCGCACGACGATGCACCGCTGTTCTGCATGGTCAGCCGGCTGACCGCCCAGAAGGGCATCGATCTCGTCGTCGACACGCTGGACGCGATGCTGGCCGGCGGCGCGCGACTGGTCGTGCTCGGCAGTGGCGAAGCCGCGCTCGAGGACGCGCTGATCGCGGCCCAGGCACGCTGGCCCGACCGGCTCGCGGTGCGCATCGGCTACGACGAGGCGCTGTCGCATCGCATGCAGGGCGGCTGCGACGCGATCCTGATCCCCAGCCGCTTCGAGCCGTGCGGGCTGACCCAGCTCTACGGGCTGCGCTACGGCTGCGTGCCGGTGGTCGCGCGCGTGGGCGGCCTGGCCGACACCGTGATCGACGCCAACGAGGCCGCGCTGAAGGCCGGCGTGGCGACCGGCATCCAGTTCGCCGACGTGACGGCCGACGGGGTGCTCGACGCGGTACGCAGGACGGTCGCGCTGTTCCATCGCGACGCCGTGTGGCAGCGCATGCAGACGATGGGCATGCAGGCCGACGTCGGCTGGCAAAGTTCCGCGCAGGCCTTCGCGGCGTTGTATCGGCAAGCGGTCGCAGCTTGAGCCGACGGCACCTCGACGGGTGATCGGGACTGCGCCTGAGAGCCCGTCCTACCCACGCAGCGCGATACGCCGATGCGCGACGTCCGGCCGCTGCGGCATCGTCCGGGTCGCACCGCATCCGCAGCGCCCCATCCTGATCGACTCGACCGATGAAAACGCCGAAGCCCGACGAACGTGCCACTCGCCTGATCGAAGTCCGCAATCTCAAGATGGCCCGCTCGTCGCATGCCTATGTGCGCGGCAGCACCGCCAAGTTCTACGAATGGCTGGCCACCAGCGAGGCCAACGTCCCGCACGGTCCGCCGGTGTGGATCTGCGGTGACTGCCACATGGGCAACATCGGTCCGATCGCCGACGCCCGCGGACGCGTGGCGCTGCAAGTCCGCGATCTTGACCAGACCGTCATCGGCAACCCTGCGCACGACCTCGTGCGTCTCGTGCTCTCGCTCGCGTCTCCGCGCGGGAGTCGGACCTGGCGGGCATCGTCACCGTCCGCATCGTCGAAAGCGTGATGCCGGGCTATGAAGCGGCGCTTCGGGGCTGCTATGCGGAGGGGCGACCGGATGCGATCGAATCGCGCACCGTGCGGTCGCTGGTCCGCATGTCGCTGGGCCGACGCTGGCGGCATCTCGCGGCCGAACGTCTCGAGTCGGTCCGACCGACGCTGCCGCTGGGTCGCCGGTTCTGGCGCATCACCGCCGAAGAGCGAGCCGCGATCGTCGCGATGTTCGAGGAGCGCACGCTGCACGACCTGATCGGGGCTCTGCAGCAGAACGAGCACGCCGACGTCGAGGTCGTGGACGCTGCGTATTGGATGAAGGGCTGCAGTTCGCTCGGCCGCCTGCGCTATGCGGTGATGCTGCGGGTCGGCCATGGACGCGCTGCATCGATGTGCCTGGTCGACATCAAGGAAGGGGTCGCCGCCGCGGCGCCCCGTGCGCCGGACGCCGACGTCCCGCGCGACAACGCGATCCGCGTCGTGACCGCCGCCAAGGCGATGTCGCCGTATCTGGGCGAACGCATGATGGCCTGCCGCCTGCTCGGCAAGGGCGTGGTGCTGCGCGAGCTGATGCCGCAGGATCTGAAGCTCGAGATCGACACGGTGAACGAACGCGAGATGCTCCTGCTCGCCGAACACCTGGCGAACGTCGTCGGCCGTGCCCACGGCCGCCAGATGGACGACGAGAACCGCGCTGCCTGGAGCGCGGAGTTGCAGCGCGCCCGTTCGAGCACCATCGACGCACCGACCTGGTTGTGGAAGGGCGTGGTCGAACGCGTGGGCATCCACGAGGCGGCCTACCTCGAGCACTGCCGGCGCTACGCGCTGCAGGAAGCGGCGTAAAGGACGCGACCGGCGCGACGAGGGCCTCGACATCCGAGGCGACGCGGCGATCGACCGGAGACCCTCAGAACACCGCGTGATCGCCGCGCTCGGGCGCAGCGCCGCCGTCGACCAGCTTCGCGTAGAAGTCGAACAGCGTCTCGCTGCCGGTCGACGGCGTGGCGGCCGCGTCGTAGCGACCGGTGTGCGGGTCCAGCACCAGCATCGACTCGGTCGCGTAGTAGCGACCGATGCGCGCGAGCTCCGCCTTGGCCGCGAGTGGCGGCACCACGCGGCCGGCCATGCCCAGCACCCCGACGATGCCGTCGAGCATCGCGACCGGCACATGGCGGAATTTCGCGGGGCGCCCGAACAGCGCATGCAGATGCTCGCCCTGCTCACGCGGCGTGATCGCATTGCCCGGGCCGCCGATGGGCAGTACGCGATCGCGACGGCTGTCGTCGTCGAGGCAGTCGGCGAGGTAGGTGGCGAGGTCGTCGTCGCTGATCGGCTTGCACGCGGTAAGCGTGCCGTCGCCGAAGACCAGGAAGGGCTTGCCCTGCCGGACCCGCTCGACCTGCCCCGACAGCGACTTGAAGAAGGCCGTCGGCCGCACGATCGAGTACCCGAGCCCGGAGCCGGCGAGCGCGTTCTCGAAGGCGAGCTTGGCCTGCTGGAAGGCGAGCACGGGCTTCTGCACGCAGATCGCGGACAGCAGCACGAACTGCGCGGCGCCGGCACGGCGCGCCGCGTCGAGCACGTGGACGTGGGTCTGGTGATCGATCGCCCAGGCGTCCTGCGGCGCGCCGGTGCGCGAAGCGAGGCACGACACGACGGCGCCGAAGCGCTCTTCGCGGAAGCCGTCGCGCGCCAGCGACAGCGGGTCGGTCACATGGCCGAAACGGACCGTGGCACCGGCGAACAGGAGCGCGCTCCCGTCTGGTCCGAGCGCACCGCCGACCCCCGCGCGGGGACGGACGAAGCACACGACGTCGTGGCCGCGCACGACGAGGGCGCGCGCGGTGGCGCGCCCGATCGTGCCGGTCGCGCCCAGCATGAAGACGCGTCGAGGCCGCGGGGAGCGTTGCAGGGCGGCAGGGATCATGAAGCGGAAGGAATCGTCGGAGGCGAGACGATGACGGCAGCACGCCCATCGCGCAAGCCCCCTCGTCGCACCGCCTTCGATGGCGTCGGTTCGTCCGCTGGACCGCTCGACGTGGCGATGACCGGCGCTGCGACCGAAGCGAACGCCGGCGTTGCTATGATCCGCGCCGACGCTGTCGCCCTTGCCCGTTCGTCGCAAGTCGCCACGCATCCAGTCCTTCGTCGCCTGTCGGACGTCGCAGTCCGCCCTCCCCACGACGCGTCGAATCGCGACGTCCAAACCCATGCGAACACGATCCTTCATCCAGCGGGCAGCACTCGGCGTCGCCGCGTCGCTGTGCGTCGCAAGCGCGATCGGTGCACAGGCGAGCGACTATCGCATCATCCAGACCCTGCACCTCACCGGTGAAGGCGGTTGGGACTACCTGAGCTTCGAGACCGCCACGAAGCGCCTCTTCATCGCACGCGGCACCCGCGTGCAGGTGGTCGATGCGACGACCGGGGCCTTGCTCGGCGAGATCGCGGACACGCAGGGCGTCCACGGCGTGGCGCTGGCCGTCGACCAGGGCAAGGGCTACACCAGCAACGGCCGCGGCGACTCGATCACGGTGTTCGATCTCGCGTCGCTGAAGACGCTGAAGGTGATCCAGACCCTCGACGGCAGGAATCCCGACTTCATCGCCTACGACGCCACGACGAAGCGGGTCGTCGCCTTCAACGGCGCCGGTCGCAATGCCAGCATCGTCGACGCCGTCTCCGACCGGCTCGTCGCCACCGTCGCGCTCGGCGGCAAGCCGGAATCGGCCGTCGTCGACGGACGCGGTCGCGTCTTCGTCGACATCGAGGATCGCAACGAGGTCGTGGAGATCGACCTGGCCACCGGCACGGTCGTCGCGCGCATCGCGCTGGCCGGATGCGAAGAGCCGGCCGGGTTGGGCATGGATCTCGCGAAGAGACGCCTGTTCGTCGGCTGCCGCAACCAGCGCATGGTCGTCGTCGATGCCGACCGGCGATCGGTCGTCGCGAGCCTGCCGATCGGCGCGGGTGTCGATGCGACCGCGTTCGACTCCGGCCGGGGCGTGGCGATCAGCTCGCAGGGCGACGGCACCTTGGCGATCGTCGGCGAAGGCGGCGACGGCCGTTTCGTCGTGCGCCAGACGGTCGCGACCCGACGCGGCGCGCGGACCATGGCCGTCGATCCCGCGACTCACCGCATCTACCTGGTGACGGCGGACTTCGTCGAGACGCCGGCAGCGGAAGGCGCGACGCGCCCTCGCCGCGTCATGCAACCGGACACGTTCACGCTGATCGTGCTGAGCGACGAGTCGCAGTGACGCGGTCGTCGTGAGCGGCGCGAGGCCGATCGTTCAGACGGCCGCCTGCCGGTAGACGAAACGACGACCGGACTGCCCGTCGCGTCGGGTCGTCCGCTCGCGGTCCCGTCCATCGCGGTCGCCGCCGCGCGACGATGGCGAGGCCGAGGCCGCTGCCGTCTCCTGGTTGCCAAGGACGCGCACGAACGGCTGGAACACGTTCGCCACGTCGACGCCCTCGATACCCGGACCGGTATCCTCGACGACGAAGCACGCCACCCGGCCTTCCTGCGCGATCGACACGTCGACCGATCCACCGCAGGGCGTGTGCTAACTTGCACTGCATCAGCATTTCCTCCACCCACGACTCGATCGGCCACAGGATGTTCTTTGGCGAAGATGTATTGCTGACCGCTGCAACGGTACTGGGCTGGCTGCTGCTGACGCTGGCGATGCTGGGCACGATCTACATGCTGGCTTCGGCGGTCGTCTTCGTGCGCTTCTTCGGCAATCGCCAAGCGGTTGCGCGGCGAACGGATGCCGTTACCCTGCTGAAACCCCTGTGCGGGCGCGAGCCGCTGCTGGAACCCAATCTCGCGAGCTTCCTGACGCAAGAGCACGACGGGCTTGTGCAGCTTCTATGCGGCGTCGCGCATGGGGACGACCCGGTCGTCGCCGCCGTCGAATCGCTGCGGCGATCGTTGCCCGCAGCAACGATCGACTTGGTGGTCTCGCCGGTTCGCCACGGCGCGAGTGCCAAGGTGTCCAACCTGATCAACATGATGGCCCAGGCGGCGCATCCGGTCGTCATCCTCAGCGACAGCGACATGGTCGCCGCACCCGACTACCTGGCGCGGGTGCTCGCGGCGCTCGATCCGCCGAACGTGGGCGCCGTGACGCTGCTCTATCACGGACGCGGCGACGCAGGCTTCTGGTCGACCCTCGGCGCGGCGGGCATCAGCTACCAGTTCCTGCCCGGCGCGGCATTCGGAGTCGCGCTCGGCCTCGCACGACCCTGCATGGGGTCGACCATCGCCATGACGCGTTCGACGCTCGACGGCATCGGCGGTCTCGCGCCGTTCGCCGACGTCCTCGCCGACGACTACGCCATCGGCGAGAAGGTCAGGCAACTGGGACTGGAGGTCGCGGTGCCACCGGTGCTGATCGCCCATGCGTCGGCTGAACGCAGCTTCGCCGAACTGTGGCGCCACGAGGTGCGCTGGGGCGCGACCGTGCGCAGCGTGGTTCCCGCTTCGTATCTCGGGTCGGTACTTTCCATGCCGCTGCCGCTGGCAGTACTCGGCGTCCTGCTGTCGCAGGATTTCGTCGTCGGTGGGGTCGTATGCCTGCTGGCGCTCGCCGCGCGCATGCTATTGGTGAAGATCGTCGATCGTCGGGTCGGCGCGCCGACCCTCTCGCCCTGGCTGTTGCCCATCCGCGACTTTCTGACGTTGGCGGTGTTCGTGGCATCCTTCTTCGTTCGCACGGTCGACTGGCGGGGCATTCGGCACCCGGTCTCGCCCAGCGGTCAGATCACGCCCGACACGGAGTTCCTCGCATGATGCGTACCCTGTTTCTCCAAGCCCCTTCCTTCGACGGCTACGACGGCGGCGCCGGCGCGCGCTACCAGATGAAGCGCGAAGTGAAGTCGTTCTGGTATCCGACCTGGCTCGCGCAGCCGGCCGCCCTCGTCGAGGGATCGAAGCTGATCGATGCGCCGGCCCACGGCCTCGGCTTCGACGACATCAAGCACGAGGCCCTGGAACGCGATCTCCTCGTGCTGCATACATCGACGCCTTCGTTTCGTCAGGACGTCCATACGGCCGAGCTCTTCAAGCAGCTCAATCCGAAGCTGCTGATCGGCATGATCGGCGCCAAGGTCGCGGTCGACGCGCATGGCTCCTTGAAGGCATCGACGGCGATCGACTTCGTCGCGCGCAACGAGTTCGACTTCACCATCAAGGACGTCGCCGACGGCATGCCCCTCGGCGACATCAAGGGCATCAGCTACCGCACGGCCGACGGCCGGATCGTCCACAACGCCGACCGCGACGTGATCGAGGACATGGACAGCCTGCCGTTCGTGAGTCCGGTCTACAAGCGCGACCTGACGATCGAGAAGTATTTCGGCGGCTACCTGAAGCATCCTTACATCAGCTTCTACACCGGCCGTGGCTGCAAGAGCCGCTGCACGTTCTGCCTGTGGCCGCAGACCGTCGGCGGGCACAACTACCGCACCCGTTCGATCCCGCACGTGATCGCGGAGGTGCAGTACGTCCAGCGCGAGATGCCCGAGGTCAAAGAGATCTTCTTCGATGACGACACACTCACCGACAACCTGCCGCGGGTCGAGGCCCTGGCGATCGAGCTCGGCAAGCTGGGCGTCACCTGGTCGTGCAACGCGAAGGCCAACGTCCCGTACAAGACCCTGAAGATCCTGAAGGAGAACGGCCTGCGCCTGCTGCTGGTGGGCTACGAGAGCGGCAACCAGAAGATCCTGCACAACATCAAGAAGGGTCTGCGCGTCGATGTCGCGCGGCAGTTCACGAAGGACTGCCATGCGCTCGGCATCGTCATCCACGGCACCTTCATCCTCGGGCTGCCGGGCGAATCGGAAGAGACCATCGAGGAGACCATCCGTTATGCGATGGAGATCGATCCGTACACGATCCAGGTGTCTCTGGCAGCCCCGTATCCGGGGACCTTCCTGTTCAAGCAGGCGACCGAGAACGGCTGGTTCGACAGTTCCAACGCGTTGCTGACCAACGGCGGCATCCAGATCGCGCAACTGAGTTATCCGCACCTTCCGGCGGCGCTCATCTTCGACAAGGTCGAGGAGTTCTACAAACGCTTCTACTTCCGTCCCCGCAAGATGTGGTCGATCGTCGGCGAGATGCTGCGCGACTTCGACATGCTCAAGCGGCGCCTTCGTGAAGGGCTCGAGTTCTTCGAGTTCCTGCGCAGGCGCAAAGAAGCCGCGTGAACGAATCGGCATGAAAGCGCTGGTCGTCACCGCCGACGACTTCGGCCTCGCGGTCGAGGTCAACGAGGCCGTCGAGATCGCCCATCGCGACGGCATCCTCACCGCGGCCAGCCTGATGGTCTCGGCACCCGCGGCGCGCGACGCCACGGAACGCGCGCGCCGGCTGCCCGGCCTCGGCGTAGGGCTTCACCTGGTGCTGGTCGACGGACGTCCGACCCTGCCGGTCGAGCAGGTGCCCGACCTCGTCGATCGCGACGGCGCGTTCCGCAGCGACATGGCGGTCGTCGGCCTGCGCATCGCGCTCCGCGCGGACGTGCGCGAACAGCTGCGTGCCGAGATCGTCGCGCAGTTCGCGGCGTTCGAGGCCACCGGCCTGCCGTTCGACCACGTCAACGCGCACCGGCATTTCCATGTCCATCCGGTGATCGGCCGCATGGTCATGGATGCCGCGGCGCTCTACCGGGTCCGCGCGCTGCGCGTTCCAGTCGAGCCGGGAATCCCGTCCGGTTCGGGCTGGCTCGCCGCGCCGTTCGCGCGCCTCCTCGCCAGTCGTGCCCGCAGTCGTGGGTTCGTGACGCCCGACCATGTCCACGGCCTGGCCGACACGGGCGGCATGACGGCCGCGCGGATCCGCAAAGCCATCGCCTCCTTACCCGAAGGGCTCAACGAGCTCTACCTGCATCCGGCCGTACGCGACGATTTCGTCGACCACGCCCCGGGCTCCGCCCATCGGGACGAATTCGAAGGGCTGCTCGCGGCCGATGTGCGGACCGCGGTCGAGACCTGCGGTGCGCGACTGGGCAGCTTCGCCAGCCTGGCGATCGCACCGCGATGACGGAGAAGCGGTGCGCTGTGGACGACCCGCATGCACGAGAGCACCGCGGCTGGGCTCGCTTCGCACGTCCGGGCCTCCTCTTCGCGACGGTGGCGGGTCTCGCGACGGCCGTCTGGACGATCGACACCACAGGGCTCGCGGCCATCACCGGGATCGTGCGGCGGATGGGCATCGATGGCTTCGTCGTCTACTGCCTCTACTCGCTGCTCGTCTTCGGACTGGTCGGCGGCGCATGGCTCGTCGCATCCGGTGGCACCGTGCGCAGGCTGTTTCTGTTCGCGTGGGCACGCCTGCTGAGGGAAGCGGCGGCGGACCTGCTGCCGTTCTCGCAGATCGGCGGCATTGTCGTCGGCACGCGCGTGCTGACGGCCAGGGGCATGTCCGGCGTACTCGTCTACGCATCGTTGATCGCCGACCTCACCACCGAGATGGCGAGCCAGTTGCTCTTCACGCTGTTCGGTGTGGGCATCGCCGCCTCGATGCTGCTCGACGACCCGCAGGCCGCGTCACTGCGCCTCGCCCTGTTCTGCGGCGTCCTGCTGATCGTCGCGATCGTGGCGCTCGCCGGTTCGGTGCCGCGCTGGTTTCCGCGGGTCGGGCACGCGATCGCCGCGCGGTTCCTGCCGCGCTCGATCGGCACGATGGACGCGGTGGCGACACGACTCGCCGCGCTTCAAGCGCAGCGCGCGCGGATGGGTCTGTCGTTCGTCGTGAACCTCGCCGCCTGGATCGCGAGCGCGGCCGGGGCCTGGCTCGTGCTGCGCCTCATGACCGTCGAATTTTCGTTCTGGAAGACGCTCTCGCTCGAAAGCCTGATCTTCGCGTTGCGCAGCGTCGCCTTCATGATCCCGGGCGGCATCGGCGTGCAGGAAGCGGGCTATGTGCTGGTGGCACCGTTGTTCGGGCTCCCACCCGAATCGGCCATCGCTCTGGCCTTGGCCAAGCGATTGCGTGATCTCGCCATCGGCCTTCCTGCCCTTCTCGTCTGGCAGGTGCTCGAGGCCCGCGCGCTGGTCGGTGGATCGACCAAGGCATGAGAACGCGCGCGAAGGCGACGCGCCCCGACCGGGGTCGATGCGTGCAATCGCTTCATCAACAAGGATGTCCACTCGAGGAGTCGTCATGAAGAACTGGATCGTCGCCGGGATCGCCGGCCTGGTATTGAGCGTCGCGTCGGGTGCCGCGAGCGCCAAGGGTTGCCTCACCGGTGCAGCAGTCGGTGGTGTAGCCGGCCACGTCGCGGGGCACCACGGACTGATCGGCGCGGCCGCCGGATGCGCGGTCAACCATCATCGCAACAAGGTCAAGGACGAGAAGGCCGCCGCCGATGCGCAGAGACAGGGCGCGGTCGCCGCGCAGCCCGCAGGGCAGGTCCCGGCCGCGCCACCGCCGCAGGCGAAGTGACGTCGAGAAACACGGGCGGCTGCGCGTCATCGCGAGCGCCGAAGGATCCGCCCTCCCCTCTCCGATCGAAGCAGATCCTTACCGGCCTTCCGCATGCGCGGCAGCGGCCGGCGACGCAGGCCCACTGCAAGCACCCGTCACGGTCCCGGGACCGTGTGGCCGCCGAAGATCATGCGACGGACCGGCGGCGTGAAGATGCCGTGGGGCGACGCGGGCTCGTGAACTCGCGTTGCAGCGTCCGCGCCTTCAGCCGACGGCCGTCGCGTCGTCGCCCTGGAACCCCGCCGCGCGATAGGTGAGGACCAGGGTGTCGCGCACGCCGGCCCGGTCGTCAGGACGCCCGTCGAGCGGCTGGATCGGCGTGGTCTCGTGGATCACGCGCGCATCGTCGAGCAGCAGCAGCGTCCACGGATCGATCATCGTGAAGCGCTTGCCGTCAGGGCCGTCGGCGTCGAAGACCCGCGTCTCGCCGCCCTTGATGCCCCGCCGGCCGACCAGCAGGACGGCGACGAAATCGACCCCGTCGCGATGCGCACCTTCCGGGGTCGGCCGACCGATGCCACCTTCGGTGTCGATGCGGAACTGATGCGCCTCGACATACCAGCGCGGCACCGGCCGCAACGCGGTGCACACGTGGCCGAGCCCGCACACCAGCGTGGACCAGGCCGGCGCCGCGACGACGGCCGGCGCCATCGGTTCGAACCAGCGCCGCATGCCGCCGTGCAACGCGTTGTACTCGACCGGCTGCCAGTGGGCGCGATGCGGTACCGGCGTCAACCGCCCCGCCTCGACCACGAAGCACGCATGCCGTCGCCGGCGATAGCGTCCCCCGTCCTTCAGGTAGGGGTCCGGCGGCAGGTCGTTCCACGTCGCGACGAGCGCATCGAGGTCGGACCGCGCGGCGCCGGTGAGCTGCGACGTCCCCGGCCCGTCGACGATCGCGTAGCCCTGCGATCGCAGGAGGGGCACGGTCTCGGCCGCGGGATGGACTGGGGGTCGGAAGGTCGGGGTCGTCATGGCGTTCGCAGGGGAGGGTCGTGCCGGGACCATCGATCGCAGCCTGCAGGACGCAGACGGATCCATCGGCCCAGGCGCGGAGTTTAGTGGGTCGCCGGTCGTCCGCTGACACCGTGGCGACGCGATGGGCCGCTGTCCGTGCGCCGATGGATCGCGAAGCGCGCCGTCGATGGCGAAGCCGCGGAAGCCGCGTGGGCCGGCAACGTCATATTTTTCGATGTACAACGAAACCGCATCGTCGCGAGGGCGCCTCGTCACCCGCGGATCCGCGCCACAATGTCGGCCTCTCGCATCAGCCGAGCCTCACCGGAGACGAACATGGCCTTGAAGAACGCCTTCTACGCGCAGTCGGGTGGGGTCACGGCGGTGATCAACGCTTCGGCCTGCGGCGTGATCGAGACCGCGCGGCGCCACCCCGACCGCATCGGGACCGTGTTCGCCGGGCGCAACGGCATCCTCGGTGCGTTGACCGAAGACCTGATCGACACGTCCGCCGAGAGCGCCGCAGCCATCCGCGGGCTGCGGTCCACGCCGGCCGGCGCGTTCGGATCGTGCCGCTTCAAGCTCGGTTCGCCCGACACCCATCGGCGCGAATACGAACGCCTGATCGACGTGTTCCGCGCACACGACATCGGCATCTTCTTCTACAACGGCGGCGGCGATTCGGCGGACACCTGCCACAAGGTGAGCACGCTGACGACCGCGATGGGCTATCCGCTGCAGGCCATCCACGTGCCGAAGACCGTCGACAACGACCTGCCGATCACCGACTGCAGTCCGGGCTTCGGGTCGGTGGCGAAGTACGTGGCGGTGTCGACGCTCGAGGCGTCCTTCGACGTGCGATCGATGGCGAAGACGTCGACCAAGGTCTTCGTGCTCGAGGTGATGGGCCGGCACGCCGGCTGGATCGCCGCGGCCGGCGGGCTGGTCGAGGACCACGGCATCCCGGTGGTCGTGCTGTTCCCCGAGATCGCCTTCGACCCGAAGGCCTTCCTCGCGCGCGTCGAGACGCTGGTGCGCACGCACGGCTACTGCACGGTCGTCGTGTCCGAGGGAAGCCGCCATGCGGACGGCCGCTTCCTGGCAGAGCAGGGAACGCGCGACGCGTTCGGCCATGCCCAGCTCGGCGGCGCGGCGCCCGTGGTCGCCGGCATGATCTCGGACGCGCTCGGCGTGAAGTTCCACTGGGCCGTCGCCGACTACCTGCAGCGCGCTGCGCGTCACATCGCATCGAAGACCGATGTCACGCAGGCCTACGAGGTCGGCGAGAAGGCCGTCGCGCTGGCGCTCGAAGGACGCAACGCGGTGATGCCGACCATCGAGCGCATCGCCGACGAGCCGTATGCGTACCGGCTCGGCGTCGCCGACCTCGCCGACGTGGCCAACGTCGAGAAATCGGTGCCGCGCGACTTCATCACCGACGACGGCTTCGGCATCACGGCGCGATGCCGGCGATACCTCACGCCGCTGATCCAGGGCGAGGACTACCCGGACTATGCGAACGGCCTGCCGCGTTTCGTCACGCTCGACAACCGCGCGGTGCCGCGCAAGCTCGCGCCGTTCGAGTTGAAATAGACGAGTGTTGGATGCGACCGGCGGCTCGACCGGCGCGCGATCCCGCCAGCGCGGTCCGTGGCCGACCCGTCACTCGATCCACTTCGGCGCATGTGCGATCGTCGCGTTCTGCTTCGCGTCGTGATTGATCCACAGTTGCGCGTGCTCGGCCTTGACCACGGCCGCCACCTTGTCGATCGACTGCTTCGATTGCTCGACATCGAAGTTGAAGCCCGGTACGCGACGGTTCGCGAAGTTCTCCTGGAAGTGCGCGACGTCGCCGCTGAGCACCACCGCACCGGTCTTCGGCAACCGCACGAGCAGCGACTGATGGCCCGGTGTGTGTCCCGGCGTCGACAGGATCTTCACGGACCCATCGCCGAAGACGTCGTAGTCGCCATGCAGCTTGACGACCTTGCTGGCGCGCAGCCTGTCGTAGGTCGCCGGCGCGAAGCCGAACTTGCCGGGTTCGGGGCCGAAGGCCGCGTCGTACTCGGCCTGCTGCATGTACAGCGTCGCGGCCGTGAAGAGGTTGCCATTGCCGATGTGATCCGCATGCGAATGCGAGAACGCGAGGGTGTGGATCTGCTCGGGCGCGACGCCGATCTCGCTCAACTGCGAGATCAGCGTCCGCTTGCGCTTCGCGCGCATGTTGCGCGCGCCGAGTGCGCCGTCGGGGAGGCCCGCGAGGGTATCGGCGAAGCCGGTATCCCACATCATCCAGTCCTTGCCGTGCCGGATCAGGTAGCAGTTGTCGCTGAAGTCCGCCGGCTGGCCGACGTTGAAGCCCGGCGACCACGGCGAGATGTCCGGGATGTGCGCTTCTCCGCAATACAGCACGTACAGGCGCTGCACGGCGGCAGGCGGTGGCGACGGCGGCGTGACCGTCGTCGCACAACCGCCGAGCAGCGCGGTAACGAACAGCGCGCCGAGCGCGACGTTGCGGCGCAAGCGATGAGATTCCTGCATGTCGATCTCCCGTTCGATGAATCCTCGCGGCGACCCCTTTGCGTTGCCGTGGGGAACGCCGGCCAAGACGTGGGACCGGCATGGTATGCCAGCATCCGCGCGCCGTTGCCGGATGCGCGACGAGGCCTGCTCATCGCCCGGTCAAAGGCCGCTCGTCGACGGGTGCCGCGAGCAGGTTCGCGAGGTTCATGAACTCGGTGCGATCGACATCCGGGACCATCCAGTGCTCCATGCCGTCGCGCGATCTGGAAGCCGCGGTCGGTCGCGAAGGTCGCGTGCGTGTCGGCCGACGCGCCCGGTGCCGCCGCAGAGGGTCCGATCGAGCGGGGAATATTTGGCGGACGTCGAAGGCCAGTCGAGGCGACGAGCGCATCTGCGTGTGCGCTCTCAACCGACCAGCGGTACCTCGATCGTCACGTAGAGAGGGCGGCAACAGATAATGGGAGCCGATCGATCGCGGTGGCACTCGGACGACCCCGCCCCCTCCTCTACGCAAACCCTCGTTCATGACTTCGACACCCCGTGCCGGCAGCGTTTGCTGCGCGATCGATTTCGGTACGTCCAACGCCGCGGTGGCGGTCGCCGATCCTGCGTCGTCGTCGCACCTCGCGCAGCTGGTGCCGCTCGAAGGCGACCACCTGACGATGCCGAGCGCGGTCTTCTACGACAGCGAGGACCGCTCGCGCCGCTACGGCCGGGCAGCCGTCGCGGCCTACGTCGAGGGCCACGAAGGTCGCCTGATGCGCTCACTCAAGAGCATCCTCGGCTCGGCGCTGATCAACGAGACGACCCACCTGGGCGACGGTATCTCGTTGCGCTACATCGACGTCATCGCCGGCTTCCTCAAACAACTGAAGATCGCCGCCGAGCGGCACGTGGGATCGGTCATCACGCGCGCGGTGCTGGGCCGGCCGGTGTATTTCGTCGACGACGATCCCGCGGCCGACGCGCGTGCCGAGGAGGCGCTGCGCGGCGCCGCGCACGCGGTCGGGTTCCGCGACGTGTCGTTCCAGTTCGAGCCCATCGCCGCCGCGCTCGACTACGAGCGCCGGCTGCACGGCGAGCGACTGGTGCTGGTCGCGGACATCGGCGGCGGGACCTCCGACTTCACCGTGATCCGTCTCGGCGGCCCGCATCGCGCAGACCGTGCCGACGACGTGCTGGCCAGCCACGGCGTCCACGTGGCCGGCACCGACTTTGACCAGCGCATCGATCTCGATGCGATCCTGCCGACCGTCGGCTTCCGCTCGCGCACGCCCGAAGGTCGCGAGGTGCCGAACCGCGTCTACTTCGATCTCGCGACCTGGCATCTGATCAACGGTGTCTACGCACCGCGTCGCATCGCGGAGCTGAAATCGATGGGCTACTTCTACGCCGATCCCACGCTGTATCGACGGCTGCTGCGGGTGATCGAAGGGCGGCTGGGCCACCGGCTGATGGGCCGCGCCGAGGAAGCGAAGATCGCGCTGTCCGAAACGCCGCGGATCGAACTGGACCTGGGCGAGGTCGAGGACGGACTCGTCGCGTCCTTCGATCGCACGGCGCTCGCAGCATCGCTCGCGCGTGCGCTCGATGCGATCGTCGCCGCGGCGATCGAGACCGTGCACCGGGCCGGCGTCGGCGCGAAGGACATCGGTGCGTTGTACTTCACCGGTGGGTCGACCGGGCTCGGCCTGCTTTCCGACCGGCTGAAGTCGGCCTTTCCCGAGGCCGAGGCGGTGTTCGGCGACCGCTTCTCGAGCGTCGCGAGCGGACTCGGCGTCGCGGCGGTCGCGCGCTTCGGCGG